>JBBIPU010000015.1:0-13806 GCA_037442685.1 Draconibacterium sp.
GCTGTGGAACCTGTTGAACCTCAACCTGTGAAAATGCGTAACTGCTTGTTACGATCAAAAGAATAATCAATAATTTTTTCATACGTTTCTGATTAAATTGTTTTATGATAAATAAATTAAATTGCTAACCGAAATCTGTTATCAGAAATTAAATCAACTTCCTTATTTGTAAAGCAAATAATCAATCTGTTTTGTCAAAAGTACATTTTTTTATAATTAGCCACAATAAAGTAATAAAACAATCTGTACGCAAAGGGTATATTGAGATTGCGGTAGTTATATTGAAGTAAAATCTGGTATTTCTTTATTGCTTTTCCAGTGCAAATCATTTTTACATGTAATATTTTGTTTTGAAAATACAAGTAATCAATTTTTCATTTTCTTCATTTTGATTTGATTATCTTCTGCCAAAAATACCGGGAAGCATTTTACCTCCAATATAGAAATGCAAAATATAACAGATGAAAAACGCACTTAATAAACTCCTTAATAAACAACAGAATCATGCATTTTTATTTTTCTAAAAATCGTACATTTATCAAATAAGTCAGCAAAACCATTATGAAAAAAATACTTATCCTGTTTGCACATCCGGCAATTCATAAATCGAAGATCCACAAGCGATTGACAGATTCGGTCAAAAACCTGCCCGGAATTTATGTGAACAACCTGTACGAAAACTATCCCGATTTTTATATTGATGTGATTAAAGAGCAGCAATTATTGATTGAGCATGATATCATTGTCTGGCAACACCCGCTCTATTGGTACAGTTCGCCATCGATTTTAAAAGAATGGTTCGATCTGGTTTTGCAACACGGTTTTGCTTATGGCGCCAAAGGCCGCAGTCTGGAAGGGAAGCAGGCTTTAACAGTTATTTCTGCCGGAGGAACAAAGGAAGTTTACTCAAAGGAAGGCAGGAATCATTTTACCATTAACCAGTTTCTTGTACCATTCTGGCAATCGGCGAATTTGTGCCGCATGGAATACCTGCCTCCTTATGTAATTTATGGATCGCACAGTTTAACCCCGGAAGATATTGAAGAACAGATGATTAAATATAAAAAACTGATCACTTCATTGCGTGACGAAAAATTAGATTCTGACAAAATAAAATCGGTGGAATATTTAAATGAAATAACAGTTTAAAATGCACAATCAGGATTTCTTCTTTCAGGCCTTCATATATCTTGCAGCCGCAGTGATCATGGTTCCGGTAACTAAGAAACTGGGATTCGGATCAATTATCGGGTATTTGCTTGCAGGAATCATCATCGGGCCTTCGGTGCTTAAACTGGTTGGTTTCGAGGCAGGTGAGGTGATGCATTTTGCCGAATTCGGAGTTACTTTAATGTTATTTGTAATCGGGCTCGAATTAAAGCCGTCGTTACTTTGGAAAATGAGGCGGTCAATTTTTGGTCTTGGCGGTTTGCAGGTTCTGATTACATCGGTTGTAATTGCAATTCTGGCAATGGTATTCAACTTTCAGATTAACCGGGCTGTTGCCATCGGATTAATCCTGGCGCTTTCTTCCACTGCAATTGTTTTGCAGACTTTAACTGAAAAAGGGATATTACAAAATCCTTCAGGGCGCACGGCATTTTCGGTTTTATTATTTCAGGACATTTCAGTTGTTCCGATTCTGGCAATAATTCCGGTGTTGGCTGCTTTAAACGGGAACATCGATATCGCCGGCAGTGAATTTGGCAAATTGACCTTATTTGCCGGTCTGCACGGATGGATGCAATTATTGGTAATCATTATCACCATTTCAGTGATTATTTTAGCCGGTCGATTTGCTGCACGCCATATTTTCAGGCTAATTGCTGAAACCGGAATGCACGAGATTTTTACTGCACTTGCGCTGTTGCTGGTAATCGGAATCGTTCTTGGCATGGAAAAAATCGGGCTTTCACCCGCACTCGGTACTTTCCTTGCCGGAGTTGTTTTGGCTGACAACGAATACCGCCACGAACTTGAAACAACGATAAATCCATTTAAAAGTCTGTTATTGGGGCTGTTTTTCATTTCTGTCGGGGCAAATATCAATTTTAATATTCTGGTTCAGGATCCTTTGGTAATTTTAAGTTTTGTTTTCTTGCTGATCCTTGTAAAATTCGTTATTCTGTTTTTTCTTGGAAGGATTTTCAGGCTTCGGAAAGGGTATGATTTTCTGTTTGCCTTTCTTCTTGCACAATCCAGCGAATTTGCTTTTGTTTTGATCTCCTTTTCAGAACAGTACCAGCTTCTGGATGATAAAACAGCGGAAATTCTGCTTTTAATGGTCGCTCTTTCGATGGCAATTTCCCCGTTGCTTTTAATTTTTAACGAAAAGGCGCTTTCCCCGATCCTGACGCGAAGAGAAAACAAGGCTGACTATGATTTTGTGGAAACCTCCGACAATCCGATTATTATGGCCGGTTTCGGCCGGTTTGGACTTGTTATCGGGAGGTTATTGCTGGCAAATAATTATAAGGTTACAATTATTGACAGTAATCCAACAAATGTTGAAGTTTTAAGAAAATTCGGTTTTAAACTATATTATGGCGACGTTACCCGGCCGCAAGTGATAGAACAGGCCGGAATTAAAAATGCGAAACTTGTCATTCTTAGCATGGCTGAATACGACGAAGCTTTGAAGGTAGCCGATTATCTTAAAAAAAATTACCCGCAGGTAAAAATTCTGGCCCGTGCCAAAGACATTTACCATGCTTTTGAATTTTTCAGGAGAAATGTAAACACTGTTCAGCAGGAAGTATTCGATTCAGCAGCTGAACTGGGACAAAAAGCGCTTGTACATCTTGGTTTTTCAAATTACGAAGCTTACCGTGCAGTCCGGACTTTTAAACATCACGAAAAACAGGTTTTGCTCGATTTGTATTCACTCTGGAAAGAGGACGAAAACAGGTTCATTCAGGAAACCAGGCGTTTTTCGGAACAACTTTCAGAAACTCTTCAGGCTGAAAAAAACTACATGATCCACGAAACCGATTATGCATGGGATTCTAACTCGGCTCAGGATGAGATTTTATCTGATAAACAGTCAAATATGAAATATAAAAACAAATAAAAATAACATTGATTTAGATTTTTTCTAAATTGATTTCTGTCATTTTCAGATTAAATGAATTACCTAAATTTGCAATCTTAAAATAACAAAATTAAAGCAACACGGAAGAAAAAATAAGACATAAAGGATTTGTAAAAAGTATTTCCGATAATTTACTCGTGGTAAATATTGTTAACGAATCAGCCTGTTCGGCATGTCATGCAAAAGGAGCGTGTAATGTTTCCGATTTTCAGGATAAGGAAATTGAGATCACCGATTTCAGCAAAAATTATAAACCAGGAGAAGAAGTTACTGTTGTTTTTCAGCAATCACAAGGATTTACGGCGGTATTCTGGGGTTACCTTTTCCCGTTTCTGCTGGTACTTATAACACTGATAATTACTGTTTCACTCACAAAAAATGATTTAACAGGCGGATTAATATCGCTTGCCATATTAATTCCATACTATATAACATTATATTTTTTTCGCCATCTTTTAAAAAAAGTTTTCAAATTCGAAGTGGAAGAATATTAAATAATTATGGGAATAACAATTATATATACCATTGCCACTTTAAGCATTATCGGGACCTCGTCAGCGGTCATTCTTTATTTTGTGGCACAAAAATTCAGGGTCTTCGAAGATCCGCGAATTGATGATGTTGAACATGCCCTTCCGGGTGCAAACTGCGGAGGTTGCGGATTTGCCGGTTGCCGTGCATTTGCCGAAGCCTGTGTAAAAGCCGATGAACTTACAATCCTGAATTGTCCGGTAGGCGGAAACGAAACGATGGGAAATGTGGCCGCAATATTGGGGCTTGAAGCAGTAAAAAAGGACCCGAGGGTGGCTTACATCCGTTGTAACGGAACCTGCGATCATCGTCCCAAAACCAGCAAATACGACGGCGCCGGAACATGTTCGATAGCAGATTCTGTGTACATCGGCGAAACCGATTGTCAGTGGGGTTGTCTGGGTTACGGTGACTGTTTTGATGTTTGTGAGTTTGATGCCATCGAATTAAGAGCCGATCTGGGTGTTCCTTTAATTATCGATGATAAATGCGTGGCGTGCGGAAAATGCGTAGATGCGTGTCCGAAAAACCTGATTGAATTGCGCAAACAATTCCCCAAAAACAGAAAAATTGTTGTTGCCTGCCGTAACACGGATAAAGGCGGAGTTGCCCGGAAAGCCTGTGATGTTGCATGTATTGGTTGCGGGAAATGTGAAAAGGAATGTAAATACGATGCAATTATCATTGAAAATAACCTTGCATTTATCGATTCGGACAAATGTAAATTATGCCGTAAATGCGTTTCGGTTTGCCCGACAAACTCAATTCTCGAATTAAATTTTCCACCACGGAAGATTGTGACTGAAGAAAAAGAAGAATGTAGCACAACTAAATAATTCAGGAATGTTAAAGACGTTCAAAATTGGTGGCGTACATCCGCCTGAAAATAAAATCAGTGCAGGTAAAAAAATAGAGATTTTACCCATTCCTAAAACGGTGTTTATTCCTGTCGCACAGCACATCGGAGCGCCTTCCGCGGTAATCGTGAATAAAGGCGATGTTGTAAAAACAGGGCAGGTTATTGCAAAAAGCAGCGGTTTTGTTTCCACTAATATTCACTCTTCAGTTTCGGGGAAAGTAAAAAAAGTGGATTATTCGATGGACAGTACGGGTTATCCAAAACAGGGAATTCATATTGATGTTGAAGGTGACGAGTGGCTGGATGGAATAGACCGGACAGATACTTTAATCAAAAATATTGGAATCGGAGGGGAAGCAATTATTCAGAAAATTCATGAATCAGGAATTGTAGGATTAGGTGGTGCAACTTTCCCGACTCATGTTAAGTTAATTCCACCCATTGGAATGAAAGCCGAAGTTCTGTTGATAAATGGTGTTGAATGTGAACCCTATCTTACTTCCGATCACAGGCTGATGCTCGAAAAAGCGGATGAAATCCTTGTAGGCACGCAACTTCTTATGCGTGCACTTAAAGTCGGAAAAGCTGTAATCGGAATAGAAAACAATAAACCTGATGCTATTCAGCTTCTTTCCGGTAAATCAGAAAATTACGATGGAATCAGTGTAATCGCATTAAAAGTGAAATATCCGCAGGGAGGTGAAAAACAATTGATAAAGGCAGTCACCGGGAAAGAGGTACCTACCGGAGGATTACCAATTGCGGTTGGAGCAGTTGTAAGCAATGTGGGAACGGCATTCGCCGTGTACGAGGCAGTGCAGAAAAACAAACCTCTTTTTGAACGAATCGTTACCGTAACTGGAAAGACAATTGCCAGTCCTTCTAATTTCCGGGTCAGAATCGGGACTTCAACGGCCGAATTAGTTGAAGCCGCCGGTGGTTTGCCCGAAAATACGGGAAAAATAATCAGTGGCGGACCGATGATGGGACGTGCACTTGCTTCACTCGATGTTCCTGTTTCAAAAGGAACTTCAGGGATACTGATCTTACCCGGCGGGGAAGCAGGACGCGAAGAATATATGGAATGTATCCGCTGCTCGCGATGTGTTTCGGTATGTCCGATGGGACTTGAACCTTACCTGCTCATGACTTTAGGACAAAAACAGATTTTCGACAGGGCAGAAAAAGGGCATGTTCTGGATTGTATCGAATGCGGTTCGTGCAGTTATACCTGTCCGTCAAATCGACCGTTGCTCGATTATATTCGTTTCGGAAAAACTAAAGTCGGACAAATAATCAGATCGAGAAAAAAATAAAAGCCTCCCCCAACCCCTCCGGAGGAGGGGGGAGTAAAAATGATAAACATTGATTTTGAAAAATAAAAATTTGATTTCACCTTCTCAGTCCTCCCCCCTGGGGGAGTTAGAGGGGGCTAATATTAAATATAATGAGTAACTTATTAACAATATCACCTTCGCCACATATTCACGCTGACGAATCAACCCGAAAAATAATGTACAGGGTTGTATATGCGATGGTTCCGGCGTTTTTATGGTCGGTTTTCGTTTTTGGTTTCGATGCCCTGCGGGTTACGTTAATTGCTTTTGTTGCCTGCCTGGCATTTGAATATGTCATTCAGAAATTCCTGTTAAAAACAAAACCCATGCTTACCGACGGTTCTGCCCTGATCACAGGAATTCTGCTCGCTTTTAACGTTCCGTCCAATTTACCCTGGTGGATCATTATTATTGGTGCGCTGGCTGCAATCGGTTTAGGAAAATTATCGTTTGGCGGTCTGGGAAACAACATTTTCAATCCTGCGCTGGTTGGCAGGGTTTTCCTGCTGATTTCCTTCCCTGTGCAAATGACAAGCTGGCCGGTGAACAGACAAAGTGGTGTCGATGCAGTAACTTCGGCCACTCCGCTTGGAATCATTAAGGAAAGTATAAAAAACGGGATGCATATTTCTGAAATTTCATCAAATCTTCCTTCTGTTTCGGATCTGCTTTTAGGAAACACAGGTGGTTCACTTGGCGAAATTTCAGCATTGTTGCTTATTCTTGGCGGAATTTACCTGCTGCTTAAAAAAGTGATTACCTGGCACATACCTGTTTCAGTAATTGGTTCTGCTGCGCTGCTTTCAGCAATTTTCTGGCTGGTTAAACCCGATTCATACGTCAATCCGGTGTACCAGATATTGAGCGGTGGTATGATGCTTGGGGCAATTTACATGGCTACGGATATGGTTACATCGCCAATGACGCCAAAAGGACAGATTATTTTTGGTATCGGAATTGGCGTTCTCACCATTCTCATCAGGCTGTTTGGCGCATATCCCGAGGGTATTTCGTTTGCAATTTTAATAATGAACGCGGTTGTTCCTCTCCTGAACAGGTACATAAAACCAAAGCGTTTCGGAGTTGTAAAACATTCTAAAAAAGGGTAAGTCATGGCAAAGAAAGAATCGAGTTTTAAAAATATGGCCCTGGCCCTTTTTGTGATCACTGCTGCGGCCGGGCTTGCTTTGTCGGTAGTGTATTCAGTGACCAAAGAACCCATTTTGTTCTCGCAGAAAGCTAAAATCGACAATGCCATAAAAATGGTAATTCCCGAATTTGAAACAAAGACCGATACAACACTGATGCCCAATGTTGGCAAAGACAGTATCAGGGTTTACCGTTTAAATAAAGGGAATGAAAATATCGGATACGCTGTTGAGACATACACTGACAAAGGATTCAGCGGGCGGTTTTCACTGATGGTAGGAATCGCAACCGACGGTTCAATTACCAATATTGAAGTTCTGGAACACAAGGAAACTCCGGGACTTGGAACTAAAATGGCGCTGCCTGCCTTTAAAAACCAGTTCAAAGGAATTAAACCGGGCGAAATCCAGGGAGAGCTTCTGAAAGTTAGAAAAGATGGCGGCACTGTAGATGCAATTACCGCTGCAACCATCAGCAGCCGTGGATTTTGCGATGCCGTTAACCGTGCTTATTCAACTTATAAAAAAGTAGCGAAACAATGAACCAGTTAAATAATTTCACCAAAGGATTCCTGCGGGAAAACCCGATTTTAGTGTTGCTGCTCGGAACATGTCCCACCCTTGCAGTGACTTCGTCGGCTACAAACGGCCTTGGGATGGGGCTTGCAACCACCTTTGTATTATTTATGTCGAATGTTTTTATTTCGATGTTAAAGGACTTTATTCCCGACAAGGTAAGAATTCCGGCTTTTATTGTAGTAATTGCCAGTTTTGTTACCGTAGTTGATTTGCTGATGCAGGCTTACACACCAAGCCTTTCAAAACAGCTTGGCATTTTTATCCCTCTTATTGTTGTAAACTGCATTGTGCTGGGCAGGGCTGAAGCGTTTGCTGCAAAAAACGGTGTCTTTTCGTCGTTTGTTGACGGATTGGGAATGGGACTTGGTTTTACATTTGCGCTTGTAATAATGGGCAGCATCAGGGAAATGCTGGGCGCCGGTTCGGTTTTTGGCTTTAAATTCATTCACGAAACTGCCGACGGAATCCTGATTTTTATTCTTGCTCCCGGAGCATTTATCACTCTTGGATTTATTATTGCGATTTTGAAAAAAATTAATAAAACCTCTTAATCGATAACTACCATGGAATATGTAATTATACTTATCTCGGCAATACTTGTCAACAACATTGTACTTGCACAGTTCCTGGGCATCTGCCCGTTTTTGGGGGTAAGCACAAAAATTGAAACTGCAATCGGTATGGGAGCTTCTGTGTTGTTTGTTATGACACTTGCAACCATTGTTACATTTCTTGTGCAGCAGTATGTTCTGGTGCCGTTGAACCTCGCATTCCTGCAAACCATCAGTTTTATTCTTATCATTGCGGCGCTGGTTCAAATGCTCGAAATCATTCTCAAAAAAGCAAGTCCGTCACTATACCAGGCGTTAGGGATTTACCTCCCTCTGATCACAACCAACTGCGCAGTTCTGGGTGTTGCCATCCTGGTAATTAAAAAAGAATACAACCTGCTGGAGTCGGTAGTTTTTACAATGGCCACTGCAATTGGTTTCGCACTTGCACTTGTTATTTTTTCGGGTATCCGCGAACAAATTGCACTTTCATCAGTACCGAAAGGAATGAAAGGTATTCCGATTGCCTTAATAACAGCCGGAATTCTGGCAATGGCTTTTATGGGATTTTCGGGATTGGTTTAATACACGTGCTGAATCTTCTGTAATTCAGGTCTCAGCAGTTACATTCCTTCTTTTCCTCTTTTCCAAATTCGAACTGAATGGTAACATGGCTGCTGTCAAACTCATCATAAAGTATTTGCTTTACTTTTTCAAAAATCGGTTGTGTGCCTGAAACTTTAATGTCGTTTTCAAAGTGCTGGATTCGTAACTAAAACTTCTACAAACCATGCAAGGATCACCGAACCCGAATCGCTAAAATTACAAATGGCATCGGAGATCAGGGCAAGACTTCCGGAAATAATTCCTCCTGTTATCTGCGCGAAAGTGATGATCAGATTCAGTACAATGGTAAAAATGAATCTGCTTTGCAAAACTTTGCCCGAATCGTGCTTATTTGTCATTCTGTTTTATTCTGAAACTTTGTTTACTATATTTGATACTGATATTTCAGTTTCATTTTTGAGTAATAATAGCGAATTATGAAAACTTATTTTCTTACACTTCTGTTCTTTCTTCAACTTGTTACTTATTCATTTGGCCAGATTCCACTGGATTATGAATTAAGGGAAACTCTCGATCTTTACACTAAAAACAAATTTATTACCGAAGGTGGAAAATACACGTTGACTGAAAAAGATATTTCCGGTTCGCCTTTTTTAAATGACGAGTTTATAAAAGGCTCAATATTTACAGTGCAACGACTTAAATATGTGGATGTTCCGTTGCGTTACAACATTTACAATGATAACCTTGAATTTAAAAATCCCAACAACGAGATTCTGGCGCTTGCAACACCCGAAATTGTCGAAAAAGCGGTTATCGGAAATACCATTCTGGCTTATTTACCTTATTTACAGGCAGGTAAAACAAAAAAAGGATTCTTTGTGGTTTTAGAAGAAGGGAAAGCATCACTTTATTCAAAACCTGGTGTTGTATTCAGGGAGGCAACTCCGCCGGGGGCTTACCAGGAGGCTGAACCGGCAAAATTTGCAAAACGGCCCGACGATTTTTATATCAGAATCGGAACAGGACAGGCACAAATAATCGGCAGCAAAAAAGATCTGATTGCAGCTTTCCCCGACAATCGTGACAAAGTGGAAAGTTTTATCTCGAAAAATAAGATCAAAATCAATAAACCTGACAGTCTGAAGGAACTTTTCAAATATTACAATTCGCTTTAAAGCCCCCTCCTAACCTCCCCAAAAAGGGGAGGAATTGAAAAAAAAATCAGAAAAAATATCCTCTGCAGATGCAACATTGATTGTATCCATTCGTCATTCAGTCAGAAAATAATAATAAAGATTGGAATCGCTTTACGAAAATATTCACCAGGAGATCATTGATCAGTGCAGGGAAGGCAGTCAGAAGGCACAGTTTCAGCTGTACAAATTGTATTACAAACCAATGTACAGTGTTTGCATGCGGTTGATAAACAATGAAGCTGAAGCCGAAGATGTGATGCAGGAAGCTTTTTTAAAAGCATTTACAAAGATAGACTCATACAAAGGTGAAGTAAGTTTCGGGGCATGGCTGAAAAGAATTGTTATCAACCGTTCATTGGATCATCTGAAAAAGAAAAAGGTAAAGTTTGAGGAGATTTCGGAAAAGACTAACCAGATTGCGGACTACCAGATGGAAACAAAAGAAGTAAATGTGAGGGCAATAAAAGATGCCATTCAGAAATTACCCGACGGGTACAGGATAGTCCTAAGTTTGTACCTCATCGAAGGTTACGACCACGAGGAGATCAGCGAAATTTTAGGAATCAGCAATTCGAACTCGCGGACACAATATTTAAGGGCGAAAAACAAGTTAAGAGAATTATTAAAAGACACAGAGGTATTTTCATACAATTAACGATGGAAACAAAAGATAATATAGAAGAAATGATTCTGAAAAACATCAGGGAACTGAACGATTTTGAACCTGCAGAAGGTCATTTCGAAAGGTTTCAGGCAAAACTGAATTATCAGAAAAAGAAGAAAACAATCACATTCAGCATGGTTTGGAAAGTGGCAGCGGCAGTTGTATTTGTTTTATTAGCTGTAAACCAGGCACGGATTTATTTTACTCCCGATAAACAGGACAGCAACATTGCAGCAGGCAGTCAGGAGTTTACGCTCGGTTCTGTCTCGCCCGAATACAAAGAAGTGGAATTTTATTATACAAACGCCATCAATGTCGGGTTGAATCAATGGAATGCACTTTTGGATGACGGATATATTTCAGACAGCGAAAAAGAGATGATGAACACCGAACTGTCAGAATTTGAAACCCGGTTTAAAAATATTCAGGCCGACCTCGCGGCAAGTCCGAACGACGAAAGGGTCATCAATGCAATGCTTGAATATTACCAGTCGAAACTTGAAATAATCAATATGATAGTCAATAAATTACAGGAAGTTAAACAAATTAAAAAGCATAGCAATGAAAACAACATTTAAGATTACCGCAATTATTATCCTTGTTCTCGCAATCGGAGCAGGAAAATCAATCAGGGCAGAAGAAAAAACAAAGGAATACCACGAAAAATGGCCGGCAGCCGGAGTTGAAACAATCAATATTTCGAACAAATTCGGAGAGGTAAGATTTACCAACGAAACCGGTACTGACATTACCATCGACGTGGTGGTTACAGTTGATGGATCAAGCGATAAAAAGACCGAAGAAATGCTTGATAAAATCAGGGTATCATTCAGCAAAACCGGGAATGCAGTGAAGGCTGAAACATCGATCAGTAACAACTACAATTTCAACGGTAAAATGAGTATCGATTATGTTATTAATACACCATCCAATAAAAACCTGGTTGTTTCTAACAGGTACGGAAACACAGTGGTAAATAAATTAACCGGTACCGGCGATTTCGATATTCAGTATGGAAATATCAATGCAGTGAGTCTGACCGGAACAAGTACAAAGGTGAGCCTCGCTTACGGAAAAGGAAGCATCGAAGAAACCGGCAATGTTGAAACAGAAATCAGTTATTCTGATATGTCTTTTGGTAAATCGGGAAACATGACTTTCGATACCAAATACTCAAAAATCGATGTTGATGCTGCAAAAGAAGTTCAATGCGATTCGAAATACGACAAATTTAATTTTGGCGACATTACTTCGCTGAATACCACAACAAAATACAGCCAGATCAGAATTGCAAAGCTTTCAAAAAGTTTACAGGTTGACACTGGTTACGGTGGCATAAAAGTCGATAATGTGGATCCGGCTTTCGAATCGATCAGTATCACCAATTCTTACGGGCAGATTTCACTTGGTTTGAGCGGGGCAAGTTATAACCTCGATGCACGATGCGATTACTGTGGCATTTCGTACCCGGCAGAAAGATACAAAGGAAACCGCATGAAAGAAAACACTTCAATTGAATTGCAGGGCAAGGTGGGAAATGCTTCCAAAGCAAACGTAGTAATAAAAAGCCGTTACGGAGATATTAAACTGGGTGATTGAGTGATTGGGTGATTGGGTGATTGAGTGAAAGCGTGATTGAGTTAATGCGTGAATGGGTAAATTCGAAGATTCACGCATGAATATATATCTTCAGGAAAGGGCTGTTTGCAATGCAGGCAGCTCTTTCCTTTTTATTTTAATGTTGAATAGTAACCAATTTTGTAGAAATCGAACAAAAAAAGACTTGGATGTTCACCATTTAATTCCTTTTCAATAAAATTACGGCTGATTTTATAAAAGAACCTCAGAAAAAAGGGAGGAATGTATTTTGTAAGCTTTTTGTAATGTCTCAGAAAACGAACCTGTTGCATAAAAGCGGTGTCTCCGGGTAAAAGGTCATGAGCAATATCATACAGGCTTTGAACCGCCGTTCTGGTTTTTTCAAGAAATATTTGCGAATCTTCAAGTCCTGTGTGTTCAACCGGATTATCAATGTGCCTGATTTCAATACCGTTCCTGAATAAATCGTAACCGAGCAAAGTATCTTCGTGCCCATATCTCCTGAGTTCCTCACGAAAATGTATCCTTGCAAAAACCGATTTTTCAATCAGAAAATTGTTCGAAGTAATGATAAAACCTTTCAGTTTGTTCCGGGATTCCGCAGGAACCGCTTCACGGTTAATTCCATACATCCACCGCAGGAATTTTTCCTTTTGCAAAGGTTTTTGAATTCTGTATGTAGTGCCACCGCATAAAATCCGGCTTGGTTTGATTTCTTTAATAAAATTCTCAAGATAGTACTCATTTACCGGCATCGAATCAGCATCAATAAACAGCAGGTATTCAAATTTCGAATCAAAGCCCATTTTATTTCTGATTGCCGCCCTGCCAAGGTTTTTCTCCAGTTCGAGATAAACTACATGTTGATATTTCAGAATTTTCTGGTTTTCAAGCCTGATTTTACTTTCCGAACCATCATCGTAAACCCTGATTTCGAATTGAATCCCCAGTTTTTCAGCCTCAAAATTAAGCAGATAAACCAGATCGACTACATTGTAATTATAAACCGGAATGTTTATCGACAGCATTTACAAAAACTTTGAATTGGAATAAATTACATTAAGCAAGTATTTTACAGCTCCCGAACCCTCATTTTATTAAAGACCATGAATTTATCAAATTATTTTAAATTTGAGCTCCAAATTTAAAAAACAATGAAACAAATAATTGTGGTTGCATTCCTGTTTATTTCGTTATATGCAAGCTGCCAGGGTTATGAAATAAAGATTAATATCAAAACCGGGCAAAACCAGAAGATCAAACTGACCAATTATTATCTCGATAATGTTTATGTAAAAGACTCTCTTCAACTCGACGGCAACGGATCGGGAGTTTTTAAAGCCGACACTTTGCTGCCACAGGGTTTGTACAAGATTTATCTCAACGAGAAGAATCATTTCGATTTTTTACTTGGAGCCGACCAGACATTTTCAATTTCTACCGATTCATTTACTTCGCCGGTTATCGAAATAAAAGGTGCAACCGAAAGCGAAGAGTTTGTAAAGTACACTGTTTATCTGAGAGGCATGCAAAACAAAGCGGCTGAAATCAATAAAAAAATGGAATCTGCCACGGCTGATGATAAAATAAAACTGCAGCAGGAAATGAGCACATTGAGTGCTGAAATTAAGGCTTACTGGTTCAGAATCAGGGAACAATACCCAAATACTCTGCTGGCCGG
>JBBIPU010000015.1:13906-20365 GCA_037442685.1 Draconibacterium sp.
GGTTTCGTATTTTTTAAATGCCAGTATTACCAGTAATATTATGGGAATGGATGCGCTTTTTGTCGATCTCGCACGAAGTTTTTATTTAAGTGGACAGGCATTCTGGGCAACCGAAGAATCGATGAAAAAGATCAAAGAAAATGTGATATTCCTTGAACACAACCTGATCGGGAAAATTGCCCCCGATCTGACGCTCGAAAATATCGACGGTGAATACGTAAATCTGCACAAAATAAAATCGAAAATAACCATTTTATTAATCTGGGAACCAAACTGTTCGCATTGCAGGGAATTCGTGCCCAAATTTCACGATGAAGTGTACGAAAAGTTCAGGGACAAAGGACTTCAGGTGTATTCAATCTATTCAATGACAAATAAGGAAGAATGGAACGATTTTCTGATAAAACACAATCTTTTCGACTGGATCAATGTGTGGGACGAAAACCAGACCACCCAGTTTAAGATTTTGTACGATGCCCGCAAAACCCCGGCAGTTTACATCCTCGACGAAAATAAAAAAATCATCGCCAAAGGAATGGGAGCAGATCAGATCGGCGATTTGATGAAAACAATTTTAAAGTGATTTATTCTGTTGTTTTTTTATTGTAAATATTTTACCGCCTCCTCAATAAGCTGAACCATTTGTGCCGGTGGATTAATTCCAAAATAAAAGAGCAAAACCAGCAGCAGGTATTGCGACAAGGTTTCCGATGCAACCGGTTTATCTTCGGCAGGGAGTAAATCTTTTGTCTGGTTAAATAAAATGTATAAAAAGTTTTTTGCGAGGCTGTAAATACAAACCGAAAGAAACAATAGAGCAAGAATCAAAAAAATGAAGTGCGACGAGGCAAACATGGCTTTAAATATCCAGAATTCAGTAACAAATAATCCCGATGGTGGCATTGCTATTATCCCAATCAGTACCAGCAAAAAGACCATGCCACCCGCCCGGTTTCTATTAAAATAATTTCCGGTTTCACTAATAAGGTAAGTCTTAAAATTCCGGTGAAACTGGTCAATCTGATAGAATACACTTGCTTTTACAAAAGAATGGAGTACCATGTGAAAAACGGCTGCAAAATATCCGATTCCACCCGAAGCCAACCCGATGGCAGTCAATCCCATGTGTTCGATGCTCGAATAAGCGCTCATCCGTTTCAGGTGTTTCACTTTTAAAAGATATGCAGCCGAAACGATGATTGAAATTAATCCGCACCACAATAAAACCTGGTTCATCCAGGGTTGAATTGCAGTATGCGCAAATAGTGAATAGGTTCGAAAAATAGCCACGAAACCAACATTCATCAACGTGGTTGAAATAAATGCGCTGATTGGCGGGGGCGCCGCGGTATGTGCATCAATGGCAGCCGTGTGCATTGGGAAAAGCCCCATTTTGGTGCAAAACCCCACAATGATAAAAAGAAACGCAAGTTTAAGCCAGCTTGAATTGACATTTAACAACTGGTTTTGTAAAGCATCGAAAGAAAAATCAATTTCTACTTTGTCGCCCACTCCAAAACTGAGTAAAATAATTCCGATAAACGTTATCGTAATCCCGATTGAACATACAAATACATATTTCCATGTAGCCTCAAGTGCTAGCGGTGTGCGTTCATGATAAATCAATACAGCAACACTCAGGGTTGTCAACTCAATAAAAACCCACATCACCCCAATATGTGACGAAATATAAGCGCAGGTCATAGCAACAATTAACATGATGAGTGCCGCAAAAAAAATGCTTTGCGAACGGCTGCCATCCTGCCTGTGTCTGAGATAAATGTAACTGTGAATAATTGTGGTGTAACTTAGCAATGTGAGCACAAACATAAAAAGTACTCCAAGTGAATCGTATTTAAAATAGCCGAAATTTTTGGTGTTTAAATGCAAATATGCAAATAAGGTTATTGCCGTTTGAGCTGACAAAAACAGTGCAAGCAGCAGAACGCGGACTGTTTGGTTCCGGTTGAACACCGTTGCCATTCCAATCAAAAAAGATAATATCAGGTAATAGACAAGCATTTGTTTAATCTTTTAAGTTTGTTAAATGGTCAACATTCATCTCTTCGAAGGTGTTTCCAATGCGGTTTACAAAAATGCCAAGTACAAGCACGCTTACAAAAATATCAAGGGTAATACCCGTATTTACCAACATTGGCATGGTACTGCCTGCTGATAGCGATAAAATAAAAACTCCGTTTTCGATGACCAGGTATCCCATGATATGGGTAACCACTTTTTTTCGCGAGATGATGATAAAAAGCCCGGTGAATAAGGCAGAAATGGCAACAATAAAAAACATCTTCCGCACATGAGGGACATCAATTATATTCGATAAAATGAACGAACCGAGCAGGATGCCGGTAATAATTACTACTGAAGCAAAGTCTGGCACGAATGGTTCGGCCTCGCGCACAATATTGTTTTTTTTAATGACATTGTTCAGAAAGATTGGAATGGCAATGGTTTTGAAAACGATAGTTTCGAAAAGAATAAAAACAAGGTTAATCGTGTTGATTTGAATGAGTTCGATAAACGACACGCCAAAAAGAATAATTCCCTGAACAGCAAGAATATTGATGACAGTTGAAAGCCGGTTGGCAATGCCCATGTAAATGAGGCTGATGGCAAATGTGATAAGCAGAATATTAATCATATCGTTATCGTTTTATAAAAAATTTCCTACAATCAGCAGCACTGTAAGAAATATCAAAAGTGAAATGGAAGTGAGCGCAAAAATAAACTGAGGGTTATGGCTCATCCTAAACCTGGCCATAAACGATTCAAATGTTCCAACCACTATTGCAAAAAGAATTTGTATTGCAATAAAGATGGGAATGGAATAGTACCATTCTTTTCCGGGTGTTAAAAAAAGGTTGGCGATAATAGCACCGTACATGGCAAATTTCAGGTGGGTGGCATAAAATATTAATCCAAGGTCGAAGCCACTGTTATCCAAAATCATCACCTCGTGTATCATAGTAAGTTCAAGATGGGTTGCAGGGTCGTCAACGGGCATCCGGCTATTCTCGATCATTGCAATCAAAACAAAAACAAACGAAGCCAATGCCCCAATGGCATACGAAACAGATGAACCAAAATGAATACTTGTAAAAATATCGTAAAACGAAGTATAACCGGTTAGCAGCGCAAACGAGCCCATTAAAATGAAAAAAGCCGGTTCTGCAAGTAACGAATAAAGAGCCTCACGACTGGCTCCCATCCCTTCGAAACTGCTTCCGGTATCCAAAGCCCCAATGATGTTAAAAAATTTACCTACTGCAAGTATGTACGCAAAAAATACAAAATCACCGGTAAACGAGAAAACACCCTTTTGATCTCCAAACGGGATAAGCATCATTGCAATAACCACAGAAGCAAAATAAATATTGGGGGCAATCCTGAAAATAAAACTGCTGGTTTCGCTATACACACTTCCCTTCTGAAACAACCGCCAGATATCTTTGACAGGCTGAAAAATCCCAGGACCCTTTCTACCCGAGAAAATGCTTTTTGTGCGGAATACCAAACCCGTAAAAAAGAAACTGGTTATAATGATTAATAGTGCCCCTAAACCACTCATTATATTTGCTTTATCAGTTGAGTTATATAATTTACAGCATCGTTTAAAAGCGAAAACAGTACGACGAAAAAAATAAAAATCACGCCATACAATATGTAATGCCGCACATTTCCACTTTGTAAAAACCTTACCCGCTCCAATATAATATTCAGAAATTTTAACGGGCGATCGATGAAAACAACCTCAATTTTATCATAAGGGTGTGTTTCAGAAACAATCGGGTTTGAAAACACACCTTCAATATTTTCTTCTTTTTTATTTAACATGAGAATTGGGCGAATCAGTTTCCGGTAACCGCGAACATACGAACCAGCCGTGTATTGCATTTTACTTGTAGGCGCTACATATCCGCATCCCCAGGTAGGCGATGCAACCGGTTTATGGCTTCGTACAACTAATCTCTTTACCAAGGCAATAACGGCAATGGCAAGGATAAATACCCAGGTTACAATGCTAACCGACTGAAGATTTTCGACAAGCTGCATTACCGGAAATCCGTCGGTTAAACTGCCAGTAAATAAGTTCACAGGATTGATTAAAAGCTGGAAAATCAGTTGCGGGAACAATCCAATAAAAAGGATTAAAAGAACAACCAGATAACCCGGGAACAATTTCGAAGCCTCGCCCTCTTTCACTTCGTGAGAGAACTGACTTCGTCCGGTGCCTAAAAAAATAATGCCAAAAGCTTTTGTGAAGCACAACAATGCCAGGCCGCCTATTAAAACCAAAGCGACTATCGATAAAACCAAAATAGTTGTGAGCGAAAGCAAACCTAAATGGATTCCTTCAAAAAATCCCTGGTAAATCATGAATTCGGAAATAAACCCGTTAAATGGCGGAAGGCCGCAAATTGCCATGGCTGCAACAAGAAACAGGATTGCAGTTTGGGGCATTTTTTTAATCAAACCACCCATACTTTCAATATTTAAAGTATGAATGGCCTGATAGATGGTGCCTGCCCCGTAAAACAGCAATGATTTGAATAACGAATGATTTAAGGTATGCAACAATGCCCCGGCAAAACCGGCAAAAGCCAAATAAGGATTTTGGATGCCAAGTCCGATTGTCCCCAACCCAATTCCCATCCCAATGATGCCGATATTTTCGATGCTGTGATAAGCAAGCAATTTCTTTAAATCGTGCTGTACAATTGCCAGAATAACACCGTATAGTCCGGATATAATCGAAAAAATAAGGATGAAATATCCTGTAATCAAATAGCTTTGGTTTATCAACAGTAACATTCGAAGAATACCAAAGATGCCCAGTTTTATCATCACCCCCGACATTACCCCCGAAACATGTGATGGGGCTACCGGATGGGCATACGGAAGCCACGTGTGGAATGGTACAAATCCCGCTTTTATGGCAAAACCAATAAACAGAACCAGGAATAAGACAAAACTGATTTCAGGATTGACAGAAGCGCTGAATATGCTTATCGCATTGAAATCGAATGAATTGGTACGAACACTCACCCAAATCAAACCTACAGTAACCAACAGGATGCAAATGTGCGACTGGATTAAAAAATTTATCCCGGCTTTTAAGGTTTCCGGCTTTTTATATTCAAAAATAACCAAAATGAAAGACGATAAAGCCATCATTTCCCAAACATAAAGAAATGCAAGACTGTTCTGAACACAAAAAATACCTATCATGCTCACATGATTAAGAATAAAGCTGACAAAGTGCAGCGGGATCATTCCCGATTTATTCTCATAATGCTTCATGTAGCGCCTGCCGTACAATATTCCGGTAAGCACGGTGAAATTCATCATTAAAATAAACCAGCCCGAAAGGGCATCAATCCTGATTGGTATGTCGCCAAAAATAGAACCACCATCTATAATTTCCTGATATGAATGTCCGATAACCGCGTTGAAAGCAATCCATGAACTTAATCCTGCATTAATAATAACAGCGACAAGCGCAATACTTCCAGCCCAGGATTCTTTTGAAAGGCTTACAAGAGAAACAAAGATTAAAGTAATAATAATAAAAACAAGACTCAAACTCATTTCAATTGGATTAGATATGAATAAGATGTTCCCAAAAGTAATGAAAGAATCAGAAAAATCCGGGTTGACGGACTGAATTTACAGTTTAAGTTTTCTTTCTCGTCAAATCAACCAACCCGTTGATAATCGTAAGCGGATGTGTTGGATTGCCGGGAATATACAAGTCAACCGGGTATTTTTTCAAAAAGCTACGATCGATTGCGGGGCTTCCTGCGTGGATTCCCCCGCTGATGGCGTCTGTACCTGCAAGCACAATAATTTTAGGTTCAGGCGTGGCATCGTAACAAATCTGAACCGGTTCGGCCATGTTTTCAGTAATGGGGCCGGTTATCACAATTCCATCAGCATGGCGGGGCGAGGCAACAAACTCAATTCCAAAACGGCTCATGTCGAACTGTACGTTGTTAGCGGCGCCCAGCTCCCATTCACAACTGTTGTCGCCACCTGCAGAAATCTGCCTAAGTTTTAATGAGCGTCCAAATACCCGGTGAATTTCTTTTCTTACTGTCTCAGGATTTACTTCAATTGGATGGTCTTCACCTTCTTTAATAATAAGTCTTTCACGCTCGTTGGTCGAAATTTTATAGTCGGTTGTAAATTTTATTTTATTCGGAAACCGCAGGGCACATTCGCCACAAAAAGTACATTTTCCAAGGTCGATGGTTACCGGATTGACCGAGATGGCATCAACCGGGCATAATTCAAGCAACTCTTTTTCATCGACTTTCTCAGAACTAATCACCGGGCGTCCTCTAAAAATACCGGGAACTTTTGCAGTTGCAGTATCGGGAATAAATTGTTTCCCCTGATGATAAACTATTTTGATATTTTCGAACATGATATTTTCACTTTTTA
>JBBIPU010000015.1:20465-45205 GCA_037442685.1 Draconibacterium sp.
GAGATTTCGTTATTCCTTACAGCCAGTGCAAGTGCCAGCCAGTTGTGGAACGATGGGTCTTTTACTTTGTACAGCGCCAGTTCTCCCATTTCATCGGTAATCGCACAGTGGCAGATTTCGCCCCGCCAGCCTTCTACCAGCGATATGGCAAACGAATTGGGTTGCAGACTTCCGAATTTGACTTGATTATCAGTAAAATCAGGCACTTGCTTAATTAGTGCTCTGATATATTCCATTGACTGTTTTACTTCCTTTTTGCGAATTTGAACCCTGGAATAAACATCGCCGTGATGTTTGATGATGGGTTCGTGATTCAATTCAGGATAAAGACTGTACGGATGCGACTTACGAATATCGCGGTTCAGCCCGCTCATCCGGGCAGCCATTCCAACTGTACCAATTGAAAGAACATCTTCATACGAAACCACGCCGGTTCTTTCAAACCGTGAAAGGGCGCTGGGTAATTGAAAAAGTTGCCTGTTCATTTCATCAAAATCTGGTTCGTAAACATTCAAAATTTCCGTTAACCGTTTGGCCAGTTCAGGAGTAAACGGAAATTTGTTCCAACCCGGTCGTATCAATCCTTTTGACAGGCGGTTTCCACCCCACTCCTGCATAAAATTTATAAGCGGAGTGCGCAAACGCCCGAATACTGCGCTTCCCAACTGGTAGGCAATATCGGTGCAAACTGCGCTCAAATCGCCGGTATGTATGGCCATCCGTTCCATTTCGAGGGCGATGGTGCGGGTGTATTCAATATCGCGCGAAACTTTTACCCCGCACAAACTTTCCCAAACATGTGCAAAAGCAGTGGTATGCCCAACTACTGTATCACCGGTAATCGATTCGGCAAGTGTTGTAAGCTGCGAGAGTTTTTTCTTTTCCAAAAACTGTTTTTCGATTCCACGGTGCTGAAATCCAAGTTGAATTTCGAGATGAAGGATTTGCTCGCCATTGCAGATAAACCGGAAATGCCCCGGTTCAATCACCCCTGCATGGATTGGGCCAACGCCAACTTCGTGCAACTCATCGCTGTCAATGGCAAAGAATGGATAATTAGCAATGGTTTTAGATTGGTCAGCCCTGTTTTTGGGGTAACGTACCGGTTTTAACCACGGATGATTATTGTATTCAAGACCAAAGTTCTCGTGAATTTCGCGTTCAAATTTCTCGAAATTGAGGTTCAGCGCCGAGAATGAATCAAGTTTATCGGTTGTTTTCACCAGACTCGACGAAACCATGATTTCGTGCAAGTTATCGTCGGCAATACAACAAATAAGTTTTAAACCTTTTGTGGTCCGATAACCGAAATAATTCACACAATGCCTTGCAGGCATGTCTTTCAGAAAACCAGTATTCAATTCGAGAAACGTGTTGTAACTCAGTTCCGGGATGTCGGACAACGAAACAATTTGGTTATTTTTTACACTTATATAGTTCATCTTGTACTAATTTGGTAACAACATCACGCTTTCTTTGATTAACTCTACAAATTCAGTTGGGGGATTTAGCCCCAGATAAACGGCCAAAGCGAGCAGTGCAAACTGGGATGCCGATTCCCACGGGCTTATTACAGGCAAGTTCGATTCGTCGAAATTTACAGGAGGAATGAAAAGTATTTTGAAAATATTCCTTCCAAATGCCCAGATTATCATCGTAAGCAGTAACAGCACAGCCACCATCAGAATAATCTGATGGGCTTCGAATAAAGAGCGGAAAATAAGAAATTCGCTTACGAACAGCCCCGATGGCGGCATAGCTGTGGCGCTGATAAATGCAAGTAACAGTACCATCGCCCCGGCAGTATTGTATTTGAAATAATTTCCAACCTCGTAAATATTTTTGCTTTGATATACGCGGTACAATTGAGTGAACTGGAAAAACAGACTCGTTTTTACAAACGCATGTAAAACGATATGAAGAATAGCCGCATAGTAACCAATTCCACCGGCAGCAACTGCAAGCATCACCAAACCCATGTGTTCGATGCTCGAATACGCCATCATACGTTTAAGGTTTTTCACCTTTATCATATAAACCGTTGCAACAAATACCGAAAGAAATGCAGAAATTCCAATTACCAGGTTGGCCCAATGATGCAACGGAGTGTTGGCGACAACAATGTAAAACCGGAAAATTCCTACAAAACCGAGGTTCATCAAAACGCTTGAAAGCAGCGCTCCTGCCGGCGCCGGAGCTTTGTCCTTGGCGTCAACACCGGCGGTAAACATGGGTACCAAACCAAGTTTTGCCGTAAAACCGGTAAAAATGAATAGAAATGCAAGTCTCAACCAAAAGGGATTTAATAACGCGCTATTGGCGACCAGGTTTTTAAACGAAAGCTCATCAGAAGTGGCATTCTGCAGCGAAAGGCTTAAAAATAAAATGCCGATAAATACAAAAGTAATGCTGATGGCGCAAATAAATACGTATTTCCATGTACCTTCAAGCGCCAGTTTATTTCTGTGGTGATAAATCAAAGCTGATGCACTCAGGGTTGTTATTTCAGTAAAAATCCAGATAACTGCAATATGGTTCGATAAATAACCGGCGCTAATTGCGGTAACCAGCAAAACAATTGCTGAATAATATACCGCCCTCGATTGTGCAGGAGCCGGTTGGTCTTCGAGATAAATATGGCTGTGAAAAAATGCCGGCACAGCAATAATTCCTAAAGTAATCAGGAGTAAAACGGCTAGCGAATCGTAGGTAAAATAGGTTAATTCGGTAACATGAAAATTTAACCAAGCATGAACTGTTAAAGCACATTGAAATACAAGAAAAATCCCGAGCAAAACAAAGGCAATTATTTTGTTTCGGTTCAGAAATAATGCGAGCGCGATGGAAAAAGCTGCAATCAAATATATTCCTATCATATTTCTTTAATTAAATTCTTTTTACCGGTCTTTTAACCGGCTTAACTGGTCAACATCAACATCCTTAAATACATCTCCGATTTTATTCAGGAAAATGCCGAGAATGAGCACACTGGCAAAAATATCGAGCATAATCCCGAGGTTTACCAACATGGGCATTTCGTTACCAACTGCCAGCGACAAAACAAAAACACCATTCTCAATTATAAGATAGCCAATTACATGGGTGATAATTTTTCGTCGTGTAGCTATAAAATACAACCCTGTGAAAAGCGACGATAGAGCAACAACGAAAAATATTTTGTCGAGATTGGAATCTTTAACGCCATTAGCCAGAAGTATAGTAACCACCACTATAAAAGTGACAATTATAAGTGACACAAAATTCGGCAGAAATGGTTCCGATTCACGGGTAATGTTGTTACGTTTCAGCACATAAGCCATGAACAGAGGCACTGCAACTGATTTAAAAACAATGGTTTCGAGCAGGATTAATGCAAGGTTTATCGGGTTGATTTCGCTTAACTGAAGAAAAACCACCACAAAGAGCACCACTCCCTGAAATGCCAGTACTTTCAGATAGGTCATCATCCGGTTGGCAATTGCCACATAAAACAGGCTAATCAAAAATGTTATCAGTAATACATCAATCATTGGATTCTATTTTACAGATTAAACAAATTTTCCTAAAATCAACAATGTACCAAAAAATATGAGCAGGCTTACCGAAGTAAGCACAAAAATAAACTGTGCGTTGTGGCTCATCCTGAACCGGGCCATAAACGATTCTATCAATCCAACTCCGGAGGCAAGTACAACCTGGATAACAAAAAACATCGGGATTGAATACTGTAAAGGGAAAATACCAATGAACAGGTTCACCACCAAAGCGCCATAAATGGCAAATTTCAGATAACCGGCCGATAGTATCAACCCCAGGTCGAAACCGCTGTTATCGAGAATCATCACTTCGTGAACCATTGTAAGTTCGAGGTGGGTTTTGGGGTCATCAATCGGCATACGACTGTTTTCAATCATTGCAACCATCATTAATACAAAGGTTCCGAGGATGGCCAGCGCATAACTGATATACGAACCGATATGCAAGGCGGCAAACATTTCCTGAAACGAAGTGTATCCGGTGAGTAAAGCGAGCGAACCCATCAATATAAAAAAGGCAGGTTCGGCAAACATCGAATAAAGCGCTTCGCGGCTGGCGCCCATCCCTTCGAAACTGCTTCCGGTATCCAATGCCGAAATGATGCTGAAGAATTTGCCCAAAGCGAGTACGTACGCAAAAAAGATAAAATCGCCATTGAAATTAATCACCCCTTTCGATTGCCCAAACGGTACAACCAACATGGCCATTACGATGGATGAAAAATAGATGGTTGGCGCAATTTGAAACACAAAACTGGTTGTTTCGCTGTAAACGACCCCCTTTTTAAAGAGTCGCACCACATCTTTTATGGGCTGAAACAGGCCTGGTCCCTTTCGTCCCGAGGCAATACTTTTTACACGGATAATAATCCCCGTAAAAAACAGGCTTGCGATAATAATCAAGATTAAACTCAGCATAATTACAACTGTTTAATAAATTCGATAAAAACAACGATTTGGTCGTAAAACAGCGGGATACAGATTACCGAAACGATAAAAATTATCCCGTATAAAATGTAGAATTGCAGCTTCCCGTTCTGAAGGAACAAAAACCTTCCCAACAGTGATTTATAGGCTGCTATTGGTTTATCAATCAAATATTTTTCTATCCTGTCGTAGATATGTGTTTCGTACAATCCTCCGGGAGGAAATATTCCCTGAATTTCTTTCTCCTCCTTTGAAGCCAATAAAAACGATTTGAATAATTTGCTGTACGACCTCACAAATGAACCGGCAGTGTATTGAAGTTTTTCCGTCGGCGCCACATATCCGCATCCCCAGGTTGCCCCAACCTCCGCTTTTCGGCCCGACTGAACTAATTTGCGAATGCCCCACATGGCAATAACAATAAAAATGAAAATCCAAATGCCCCAGGTTAAAGGCTGCATTGACTCTCCAATTTTAAGCTGAAAACCAGGTTCCGAAACTGGTGGAATTCCGGCTAATATCTCAACGGGATTTGCCAGCAAACTCATGAAAAAAAGCGGGAATACACCAATAAGTACGATAAGAAAAGCAATAAAATAAAGTGGGAAAAGTTGTAAAAAAGGTACTTCCTTCACTTCGTGGTGAAACTTCTGACGCGGTGAACCTAAAAAGACAATCCCAAAAGCTTTGGTAAAACACAATAAAGCCAATCCGCCAATCAGTACCAAAGCCAAAACTGAGAAAATAATTGCCATTAGTTGTCCTATCACCGAACCTTGCATCCAGTAATAAAAACCACTGTAAATAATGAACTCTGAAATAAATCCGTTAAATGGCGGGATTCCTGAAATGGCTATTGCAGCAATCAGGAAAAGTCCGGCTGTTTGCGGCATTTTTTTAATCAGCCCGCCCAAATGTTCAATCGACATTGTGTGTGTTGCCTGATAAACATTTCCGGCAGTGAAAAACAAAAGCGATTTGAAAAGTGCATGGTTTAAAACGTGTAAAAGTCCGCCGGCAAAACCTAATGCAGCAAGCATATAATTTCCTTTTCCCAGCCCGATGCAGCCAATCGCAATCCCCATCCCGATTATTCCGATATTTTCGATACTGTGATAAGCCAGTAATTTTTTAAGGTTATGTTGAACAATGGCCAGCATCACACCATACAAACCCGAAACCACAGAGAAAATCATAATAACAAGGCCAATGGTGTAATAATCAGCCCTGATTAGTGTAATCATTCTGAGTATTCCGAAAATCCCGATTTTAATCATTACTCCCGACATGATTCCCGAAATATGCGCCGGCGCTGCCGGGTGTGCATAAGGCAACCAGGTATGAAAGGGTACAAACCCGGCCTTGATGGCAAATCCAATGAAAAAACAAAGGAATAACATGAGCCCTGAAGCTCCCGGATTTGCTGCTGAGTATGCTGTAATTGCACTAAAATCGTAACTCCCGGTTTTTATGGCTACCCAAATAAACCCGAACATTAAAACCACAATTGAAATGTGCGATTGAATCAAATAATTGATTCCCGATGTAAGCGTTGCCATTTTTTCGTGTTCGAATATTACAGCAAAAAAAGCTGAAACCGCCATAATTTCCCAGGTAATCAGGAAAACAAGGCTGTTCTGTATAACACAAAGGCTAACCAAAGCGGAATGTAATAACACAAAAACGACTGAATGTAGTGAAAGATTGTTCTTTTGTTTTTCATACACCTTCATATAAAAAAGGCCGTAAAAAGTTCCCGCAAGAATGATAAAGTTGATGATAAGGATAAACCAGCCTGACAACGCATCAATCCGAAGGTTGACGGGGCCAGTTACCAAACTACCGCCAAATGCAAATTCGAAAGTTTGTCCGTGTAACACAGGCAAAGCGTACGACGAAGATATAATAGCATTCAGAAAAATGGCTGTGAACACGATATAACCTTTCCATTTCACCTGTAAAAAGGGAATAATCAGCGCTGCTAAAGCAGTTATTGCCAAAAAGGCATAAATCAGTTTCATTTCAATACATTTATAACTGTCATCAGAAAAATGGCCAACATAAATACTATTCCGTACCAAACATACGATTGTACCCGTCCATTCTGAATAAATTTAAAATAATTTGCCATGTAAACCAGGTGATGAGTTATGAAATTCAATAGCCGGTTTTCAAAAAAATCGAGATAATATGACTGGTATTTCCTTGATTGAGGGAATATTTCGCCTTTCTCCAATTCATTGTATTTCTTTTCTTCATAAACAATAAACGAAAACATTTTCCCCAACGATTTTGAATACGACTTGCCGGTATATTGCATCCTGCTGTTTGGGGCAACGTAACCACAACCCCAGGTTGGTCCAACCTCTTGTTTTTTATTGACAACGAATCTCGAACGGGCAATCCAAATTAGAAGGATAACTCCAATAAAGAGCAACGAATACAAATTAATATTTCCAACACTTCCTGAGTAACCCTGCCAGTTGATGTTACCTGCCATAGAACTTACCGGTACAAAACTGTTGAGCAGGTTACCAACAACATTCAGGTAAAACTGCGGATAAAACGCGATACTAAGCATCATCACAACAATCAGATATTGTGGGAAAAGCATGATATTGGAAACCTCCACTGGCTGATGTTTTAAAGTCGATCGTTCTGAACCTAAAAATATCATTCCAAAAGTTTTGGTAAAAGTTAATACTGAAATTCCCCCAACAATACTTAACCCGGCGAGTGTTACAACCAGCAGGCTGAAATCGCTGATAGTTCCCGTTTTCATTCCTTCGAGTAATCCGCTGTAAAGAATAAATTCCGAAACAAATCCGTTAAAAGGTGGTATCCCGCCAATTGCAATCGAACCAATCAGGAAAAGAACTGCCGTTTTTGGCATTTTTTTAATAAGCCCACCCAGTTTGTTCATGTCGCGGGTGTGTGTTTGCTGGTAAACCGAACCTGCCGAATAGAAAAGCAACGATTTAAACAGCGAGTGGTTCAGTACGTGCAACAGCGCACCGCCAAAACCCAGATAGTACAAAACAGTTGAGCCATTTCCCAAACCCATCAATCCAAGCCCGATTCCTATACCTACAATTCCAATATTTTCGATGGTGCAATACGCCAGCATCTGTTTAAAATCGCGATGAATAGCTGCATTCAGAATACCATAAACGCCGGTTAAAAGCGAAACGGTAAGTACAATTTCACCAAGGATTAAAAAATCTGCTTTCATGAAAGAAATAACACGGAATATCCCGTAAATTCCAAGTTTCACAATAACTCCCGACATTACTCCCGAAACATGCGATGGCGCCGCCGGATGAGCGTAGGGCAGCCAGGTGTGAAGCGGTACAAAACCGGATTTTATTCCAAAACCAACAAAGAAAATCAGGAATAGCCATATATTACTGTTTGCACTAAAATACGTTTGAAAAGCGTCGAAACCAAATGAACCTGTTTGTGAATAAACCCAGATGAACCCAACGGTTAATAATGTAACACTGATATGCATCTGAACCAGGTAATTGATGCCTGCTTTCAGCGTTTTGGGTTTGTGGTGGTCGAAAATAACAAGTAACATCGACGACAATGACATCACCTCCCAGGCAACCAAAAAAGCCAGGCTGTGCTGTAACATACAAACCCAAACCATCGAAAGGTGAAAAACAACAAACAATATCCAGTGAAGTGTTAGTTTATGAGATGTATTCTGATAAGTTTTCAGATAACCAATTCCGTAAATTACTCCTGTTACTGAGGTAAAATTTACGATGAGAATAAACCAGGCTGATAATTTATCGATTTGAATGCTGATATCACCCCAGTAATCACTACCACGAAGTAAAAGCTGAACACTGTCACCACCAGGCGACACCAGCGATGGCAGACTTGTTAAAACAGCATTCAAAATAACTATCAGTGCAGCAATAACCGGTTTGATTTTGACCGGCACAAAAAATAAACTTAGAATACCCAAAAAGGTAAAAGCTAACGAAAGGTTAATAAATGATTCTGAAAAATCCATTTTCAGCCGAAAGATTTATTTAAATTTTCGTGCAAAGGAACAGTTAAACTAAAACTTTGCCCAAAATTATAGCTTTTATTGAATAATGGGGGTGAAAAAATTAGATTAAATTAATATGTATATCCGATAAAATTCCTAAACCGCTAACTGATTCTCCCTGATTACCCCGGCCCTAAGGGTGCAGGGAAAATCAATTCGCTCCCTTTAGGGTCGGGGTGAACGAATTGATTATCAGGTAACAAAACTTGAAATAGGTAAATCATCGGATATTCATTAAATTAATAATATCACCAAGGCACGAACGAAATTTTCCGTGATATGATCTCATTCCCTGTATCAAACCTGATGATATAAACTCCGGGAACATTTCCATTTAAACTGATCTCGATTTTATATTGACTGATCTTAGTTATTTCAGTTTCAACTTCCTGACCAATCAAATTAAAAACAGTCACTTTATTTTCCGGGATTTCCTGTCCCGATTCAACAGTAACTACTGAATTTGAAGGATTTGGAAATACCAGAATATCAAGTGGATTATCAATCCGTGGTGTATCGGTGTTAAAATCATCAATATTGCAGGCAACAAGTTCAAAGATATTTGCCATGCTTTGTTTCGCTGTGTTTGCATCCTTAAAACTGTACCACTGGTTGTCTTGCAGGAAATAAAATGAATTGGCGCTTCCGGCAGGACGAAGTGACTGGTAAATCACAAAAGAATCGAGCGGCTGAATATTGCTTAATTCAAAACCAACAAAAAATACTTCGTCAGTAACCACATTTTCACTAAAACCGATAAAGTTCATTGCATCCTGGGCCAGATTTCCTGTTTTAACCGTTTCCGAATAAATAAGTGTTTCCGGCAGTTCATGTCCGTTGTAAACCTTTATTTTGATTTCACTGTCGCTGCTTTTAAGAATATTTTTAAATTTCCCCACGCCAAGCGAAACACCCGAAAGAATTTCGTTACCATCGATTGAAAAACGTTCCATAATTTCAGTGATCCCCTGGTTATTGCTTCCGCCCCAGTAACCTGCAAATTTATTGTCCTTCGTCATCGGAACGATCTCATAATCATCATTATCGGAAAGATTCGTGAATGCTGCGCAAAGATTTTCCCCTGTATTAAACTGCCTGCCATTTAAAATCTGAACACCTGTTTTTAACGGATCGAGCCAGTACTTAAGCTGTTTTGACGAATCGGATTTGTAATCCCACGACAATGCAAATCTTTCGAAATAATCGTAAACAGGATTTTTACAGGTTGCCTCACCCCCGGTAAGCGTTCCGATCAGGTTTTTATCTGAACCAAACAATGGTCCTCCCGACGAACCGGCTTCAGTAACACCACTTTCCCACCGGTTGATCCTCAGAAATCCATTTTTTATATAATTCTTGTCAGTGTAATTAGGTTCTCCAAAACTCGATATCACAGGCGGATTTTTATCTGATGCCAGTTTTTTGATGTCGCCCTGCGGATGATGAATACTAACCGATGATTCAGGTAAATTTTCCGAATGATTCCAGCCTGCAAAATAGGGACGAAAATCGGGGGGCGGAACAAGACTTAGCTCAACCAGCGCAAAATCGAGACTGTCGTCCTGCGCCTTCATTGTCGCTCCTGAAATTGAATTTAACGGATCGCCATCCAGAGGTGCACAAAAGGGACTTTCGTAATTAAACGTGTAAACCGTGACTTCAGGATAAGTTTTCAGGTCGTAACAATGCGCCGCTGACAAAACGTAAGGTTTCTGATTTTCTGCAGTATTATTCACCAGCACTCCGGAACAAACTTCCTTTCCATTAACAATCAACCTGCAAACCGAATTCTTTACATCACTCCACGAGTCCCAGTCATCGCAGTTTACATCGATATTGCACGCACCGGCAGTTTTATCGAGAGGTCGCCGGCCGCCGGTTTTTAAAATCCCGATATAATCGTGATTTACACGTGAAATGATAAAATTATTTTTGTTTGAACATTCTTCAGGTATTTCGTACTGAACGGTCATTTCATCGCCCAAAACCGGTGAAACGGCAAATTTGCCTGAAAGTTTGTTATTGTAACTTGTAAAAGCACCTAAAATATATTGATCGGATTCGCTGTAAATAAAAAGTCTGGCCCTGTCGGGAATCTTAAAATTATCAAAAATCAGGTTGATTGATTTTGCACCTGCTGACCGGATGGTAAGTTTCCACACAGCAAAACCATTTTCTGCCCGGTACCATTCTCCTGAATTTTCAGGAGTGAGGTTCACTTCAAATGGATAAGCAAACTGAAAAGGTTTTAACATGTTATCCGCCGAAAGATTGGCACCGGATAATTCTTCGGCTGAAATAAAATTCTGAACAGGCGGCATCTCGACAATCTTCTTTCGCGAACTTTTCAGTTCCAGGATTTTCAATGGCTCTCCTCCCTGTGAAATCTGACTTTTACCAATTTCAGGTAAAATCAGCATTAAAAAAAGCGCCAAAAAATAACGGTGAAAAGTCATGGAATTATTTTCATTTCAGTGACAAAAATAAATTTAAAAATTGTTTATCCAATTTCTTTTAAAAAGTATTCAACTCAACAAAACATCAATTTCGTTGTTTATAACATGACTGAGACAATGACTTAATATTCAACTTTAAAAAACTTATTATGTACAAAAAAAGTATTTTATCTGTAACACTTATTGTTTTAATGTTTGTTTCGGGTTTTGCGTCGGTAACAAAAAATCCGGCTGAATCAAAGTCGGTGAATATGCCAGAAAATGTAAAGGCAATCATCGAAAAATCATGTTATGGTTGTCATAACACAGACTCGAAAAATGACAAGGCAAAGGAAAAACTCGACCTTAAAACTTTCAACACGCTTGAACCGACACAAATGATCCATGCCTTGAAAGAAATCACAAAAGAAGTTAACGAAAATGAAATGCCACCGGCCAAATTCCTGGAAAAATTCCCCGATAAAAAACTTACCGATGCTGAAAAAAAGATATTGATGGACTGGGCAAATAACGAGGTAAAATCTTTGATAAAATAATTTTTGAATACAGAATGTTTCCCCTCCATATCTCAAAAATCCCTGTTCGGCAGGGATTTTTTATTTTTAGCAATATATCGTTACCTTAGCAATACAGTTAATCATTCTTGAATATGCGTAAAACTTTAAAGATAACAGGCATTCTTTTGATTCTGATTTTTATAATAATTCAATTTTTTCAACCCGAAAAAAACATCAGCAGCGACAATGCGAACGACATTTTTAATAAAGAACAGTTACCTGAACAGGTCAGGAAAGTGTTGGCAAATGCCTGTGCCGATTGTCATTCGGATAATACAAGGTATTTATGGTACCACAAAATTGCACCTGTTTCATGGCTGGTGAGCAGCGACATAAAAAAAGGAAAAAAGGAACTCAACCTTTCGAAATGGGGAGAAATGGATAGTTATGATAAAATTAGCGCACTTGAGGATATCAGGCAGGAACTGAAGCAAAAAACCATGCCAATAAAACCGTATGTTATAATGCACAAGGAGGCCAGGTTAACGGATGAAGACCGGGCTGCCATGTTTGCCTGGATTGACAAAAAAGGAAATGAACTGGTAAAATCTTCAGTAAAAGAATAAAAAATACGATCCGAAAAATGAAAGTTCTGGTAATGTACGTTGGGGAATTTAAATACCAGCCGGCACAAAAAAACCTCGAATCGGCAGAAAATATAAGTGAAGGCGCAACTTTTACAAATTCAATTCTTGCCTTTATACAGGTTGAAGAGAGCGATGAAGCGTACGACGTAAAAAGCCGCGAAAAAAAACTGATCAACCACCTGAAATGGACAGCCCGGAAAAACAACTGCGACAGCATCATCCTTCACTCGTTTGCCCACCTGGCTGAAACAAAAGCCTCGGTTGAATTTACAAAGGAACTGTTCGATCAGGCAGAAATTCGTTTAAAGAATGCCGGTTTTAAAACAGCTCAGACTCCGTTTGGTTATTTTCTCGATCTCGAAATTAAAGCTCCGGGTTATTCGCTGGCAAGAATCTGGGCGTCGCTATGAAAGTTCAGGGTTCAGAGTTCAGAGTTTCGGGTTCAGAGTTTCGGGTTTCGAGTTCCGGGTTTCGAGTTCCGGGTTTCGGGATGAAATAGAATTGAATTAATTATGAAGCAATTATGTTCATCATTCGTTAATCATCATTCGTTAATCTTTAATCTTTCAGCTATCTTTGCCACAATTAATTACGAACAAGAATGAAGTTTTCGGAATATCAGATTTCGCCTGAAATCAAAAAAAACCTTGAGGAACTGGGTTTCCGGAGGCCTACTGATATTCAATTCAAGGCAATTCCACCTGTTTTGATTGGCGAAGATGTACTTGCAATTGCACAAACCGGTACTGGAAAAACGGCTGCTTTTGCAATCCCGGTAATTCACAAAATACAACTGGCAAAAAAAACCGACAGAAAAAAAAATATTCGATGTCTTGTGATGGTTCCCACACATGAGTTGGCCCAGCAGATCACCGGAGTTTTTGATTCGCTTTCAAAAAACACGGGTATTAAAACGCTTGGCCTTTTTGGCGGTGTTGAACAGGCTCCCCAGATTGCCGCACTGGAAACCGGAACCGATATTCTGATTGCCACTCCCGGCCGGATGTTTGATCTCGTAAGCCAGGGACATTTAAACCTGAAAAATATCGAAATTCTGATTCTCGACGAGGCCGATCACATGCTCGACCTGGGATTTATCAACGATGTCAGGGATTTGATGCAGTTTATCCCGAAAAACCGCCAAACCTTGTTTTTTTCGGCTACTATCAATTCAAAAATTAAAAAGCTGGCTTATTCAATTGTAAAGAAACCAATCAGAATCCAGATTTCACCTAAAAATCCAGTCGCTAAAAACGTCGTGCATTTTGTGGCATTTATTGAAATGGATGATAAAAGGGCTTTTCTTGAAAGGCTGATCGACGAAAATCCCGACAGCAAAGTGCTTGTTTTTGTGCGTACAAAAGTACGTGCCGAACGGGTGAAAAAAGCGATGGAACGGGTACAGATTCCGGGGGAAACCATCCACAGCGACAAAGAACAAAAGGAACGGACCGGAACGATGGAAAAATTCAAATCGGGAGAAATCAAATTACTGATCGCCACTGATGTAAGCGCCCGCGGAATCGATATCCCTAACGTTGATTTTGTTGTGAATTACGACCTTCCCGAAATCCCTGAAAATTATGTGCACCGGGTGGGAAGAACTGGCCGGGGAACAAAAAAAGGCCAGGCAGTTTCGTTCTGCAGTTCCGAAGAAAAAGAACTTTTAGCCGGAATTGAATCGTTTCTCGACAAGGAAATAACGGTGATGGAAATCGACAAAAATGCCTACAGAGAAACACTCGATTTTACAAAAGATACTGATAACAACTGGAAAAAGCTGATGAAAGACTACGAAAAAGAACAGGCAGAATCATTAATAAAGAAGAAAAAATCAAATCGCTGATTTTCATTTAACTTTCGTTGATCATCACTCATCATTCGTTAATCTCTTCATTTCCAGGTTTCTGATTTCCCCGGTGGTTTCCCATGTAAACAATCCGAATGGTTTTGATAATTCCACCTCGGCGCGTAAACTCAACCTGTGGCTGCGGTAATCGAAATCGACCATTTTTTCACCATCGATCCAGACTGTAATTTTTTCACCCGTAACACTGAGTTTTATTTTGTACCAGACATTTTTATCGAATTTCTTCAGAATTTTAGTTGAATTGTGTGCCGCATCCTCGCCATCGATACAACTCAGGCCCACAACCGGCCCACCCCAGCCACCAACAATCAGGCTGCAAAATTCGTCATTTACAGGAAAGGTAATCCCGCAAAAAAAATCGTTACCTGAGGTTTTTTGAGCTTCCAGTGTTACTTCGTAGTTTACTTTCGGAAAATCCTTTTGCCATGTAACACCTGTGCAACCATCGCCATAATTCAGAATCAGTTTGCCGTCTTCAATCAAAACAGGTCCTCCGGTACCATATTCAGTGATTTTCCAACCGTCGAGTGTTTTGCCGTTAAACAATGAATTTTCATTAACAGGTACAGAAACTTCCGGAATCTCGGTTTTTATAATATTTCCCGGCTTTTTATTTCTGTTGCAACCGGCAAGTAATGAAAATGTTATGGTTAAAAACAAAACCATACGCAGGTTGAAAAACGACCTGCTTCTTAATAAAAAGTGAAATTCGTACATAATTCAGAAACTTTGATTACTTACCGAATGTATTCGGCTTTTAATCATTCAGGTTTCAGAAAAACACCTTTAAATTTCTGAATTTTCATCCGTTGTACTGGTACCCCAATCCATTTACAGTTGCTTTTACTTCTTCGAGATTGATGTCGGTACCTGTTATTTTCACAGTGTTGCTTTTGTTGTCGGCAACAACATTTGTGATTCCTGCGAGGGCTTCAAGGTTTCTTTTCACTGTTGCTTCGCAGTGCGAACAGGTCATTCCGGTAACATTGACAGTAATTCCTTCAATTTTTTCCATTTTTCTTTTTTTAATGTATTTTGAATAAAAATAACCTCCGACAATTGAAAATATCAGTACAAAAGCGGAAGTAAACATTAACCATTCCGGAAGCATTTCGTGATGTTCCATATTCCCATGAATGTGAACGACTTTGCTCAGAATGAAATCGGCGGGGATTAACCAGTTGATGAGCAGACCAAAAATCATTGCCCCACCGATAATAGTTGCCAGATAAATCATTAACGATTTCCGGCCCATTGTTTTTCCCAGGACTGTAATTGTGGCGACATTCGTGGCCGGACCAGCCATTAAAAATACCAGCGCTGCTCCCGGTGAAACGCCTTTCATCAGCAAAACCGCTGCAATTGGGATTGAACCTGTCGCACAAATATAAACCGGGACAGCAGCAGCCAGTACCACAATGATTTCAATAATACCAAGTCCCTTAAATAAGCTGAAGAAATCGTCGGGCAGAATCACCGAAATCAGCGCAGCCACCAGAAAACCTAAAATCAGCCACTTCGAAATATCCTGCAAAAGCTCAACAAATGCATAATCGGCCGCCCTGACCAATGAATGTCTTCTATCCTCTTTTTCAGGCTCCTGGCAATTACATGCTTCATCGTTGCAAGTTGCTCCTGTTTTACCCAAAGCGACCGTGTCAATCTTAAAACCGGCAAACGGTGATGCTGGTTTTGGCTTTGAAACGGGTTTTTCCTTCACAAAAATATTAGTAAAAACACCTCCCGCTACACCTGTAACAAAAGCAACAAACGGCCGAAGCACCGCAAATGGCCAGCCAAGCATTGAGTAAGTTGCAAATATCGAATCGACACCGGTTTGCGGCGTCGAAATCAAAAATGAATTGGTGGCTCCTTTCGAAGCACCATTCTTATAGAAAGATATTGCCGTTGGAATGACCCCGCAAGAACAAAGCGGCATCGGAACGCCAAGCAGCGATGCATTTAAAGCCGATTTAAAATCTGATTTACCGAGGTATTTGTCGATATGTTTCTGAGGAAAATAAACCTTCAGTAAACCGGCAAAGATCAGACCCAGCAGTAACCACGGCGCCATTTCGAGCAGCAGAAACCAGAGTTCGGAAAAATATTTATTGATAAAATCAAGCATATTAAACTATTACTGTCTAAAATTATTAAAAGCGATGTAAGTTTAAATCAGAAATTATAAAGTGTGAGGATTAACACATTCAACTCCTTTGATTATCTTAAAATCTTTCAGATTCCGGGTTAATATAACGGAGTTGTATGCAAGGGCAGTAGCCGCAATAATAGCATCAGGTATTTTGATTTTGTATGTTTTTCTTATTTCGATGGTTTTATCAATTATATCATCAGATAAACCAATAACCAAAGAATCCTGAACAAACGATTCGAGTAACCGGGAAGCTTCATTTGTTGTTTTAAAACCCAAAATTTCAATTTTAGTAATTACGGAAATTGCCGGTATCTCATTAATTATGTCATTTACAAACGACATTCCCGTTCCACTGATTTTCCCTGCAAGATAATCTATAACAACATTACTATCAATTATATACTGTTTTCCCATTCGTTTCTGCTTTGTTCGATATCCTTTTGTAATTTTTCAGCAATTTCAGCCTGCAGTTTACCAGCATATTTTTCTGACAGTTTTTTATCTGTTGAAATATTTTTTTTCAAAACCCTTAACAAGTTAAGTTCTTCCAGTTCACGCAATAACTTCATTGTTTTTGGCGATGTAAGTTGAATTAAAACAGTATCCATATTCAAATCATTTAATCATTAATATAAAATTCAATAATCACCAGTCAGTCAACAAATATACAACTTTATTGAGCCAAATATCAGGTGAAAACCCTTCAGCCAAAACCAATAATGAAGTAAATCACAAAGCCACTGGTGAATTTAAAACACAGATTTAAATACCCACAACAAATTGAAGAATCAGGTAATATTATTCTGTCTTCTCCACATAAAGTTGTGTGGCTTCCACTTTCGACACTATTATTTTAACGTCTTTGTCGATAAAACCATTTAAAGCCACCGCATCAAAAACTTCACCTTCAACAAATACCTTGCCAGCCGGACGTAAAACGGTTCTTGAAACACCTGTTTTACCTTTCAATTGAAACAATCCTGTTTCCACACAAACAAAACCGTCGGTTACGTTCTGAACCGACTTCAGCGACAAATTCCTGAACATTCCGGTATTTGATGTAAACATCTTTTCTCCAAGGTAAAGCGAAATGAAAAATCCGCCGAATACGCCCAAAAACACAGTGGCAATTGCAACACCGACATGCGATAATTCCACATCTTTAAAATCGAAAATCACATTGTTGATCAGGCTTAAAACAAGTCCGGTAAAAATCAGGGCGATCCCGGAAATCCCGGTCACTCCGAAGCCCGGGATCACAAATATCTCAATCAGCAACAAAATCACACCGACAATAAAAAGAAGTATTTCCCAATTGGCTGCAAGACCTTCGAGATATAAAGGTGCGAAATATGCAATGGCAGCAAGAACAGCCACTCCAAGCGGAAACCCGATTCCCGGCGACTGCATTTCGAAATAAATACCGCCAATAATTGCCATGATCAGGATTGCAGAAACAATCGGATTCACGAGAAATCCGATTATTTTTTCAATCACGGTGGGTTTGTACTCCACTATTTTATAGTTTTCAATCCCGGCTTTTTTCAAAACTTCCGGTACATTTTCTACGATTCCTTCACAATAGCCGTTTTTAATAGCTTCGGAAGGAGTGAAAGTCAGTACTTTTCCCGTGTCGATGATTCCTTCGATAAACACAGCGGGATCAACCATTGCTTCTGCAATCTTCGGGTCGCGGCGCCATTTGTAAATGGTATCGTTGCCGGTAATGAGTGTTTTTTTCCCTTTTGCTTCGGCGGTGGCCCGCATCGTTGAACGCATGTAACTCTGGTATTTATCGGGCATTGCCTGGCCGGTTGGATTCACCACCGTGGCCGCACCGATACTACCTCCCGGGCGCATGTAAATACTGTCGCACGCAATCGAAATCAGCGCCCCTGCTGATGCAGCATTATTATCGATAAATACATAAACAGGGATTTTGCTCTCGAGAATTTTTGTGCGGATCGAATCGGCATCAAGCACAGTTCCGCCGTAAGTATTCATGTGGATAAGAAAAACATCGGCTTTTAACGAATCGGCAGCTTCAAACGCCTGTTTGGTCTGTCGCCAGACAGCCTTTGTAATTTCCTGTTTGATGTTGAATTGATAAACCAGTTTTTCCTTTGATTCCTGTGCTTCTGAAAATCCGGCAACAAGAACAAATACAAGCAGGCAATAATATTTTAAGAAACTTCTCATCAATGTTCAACTAACTCAAGTTTACGGGCCAGTTCCATAAATTTTTTCATTCCTGCCCTTTTTGCTTCATCCAGCTCAAAACTGATGTTATTTTTAAAATAACCGGTAATATCGACATTCCGGTATTTTTCCCGTTCCAGCCTGATTAATTCCTCAATGTTTTCAATGCCAAATAAAAGTGCTTTATTAAATTCTTTTTCAAACGATTCAGGCAACTTTTTATTCGCTGCCCAAACTGCAAAAACAAATGGCAATCCGGTGAATTTGTACCATTCTTCACTCAAATCGTAGCAATATTTGTATCTGTTTTCAATTTCGAAAACCCTGTCGCCAATCACCACCCCGGCAGTTTTACCTGAAATTGATTTATTCTGAAAATCGTCGCAGGTATTTTCCCATCTAAATTTTCTTTTCCAGTAAAATTCGGAAAGCACCCTGGCAAGCAGAACAGAACTCCTCGACTGATAATCCATCAGAATCGTTTCAACTTCATTTACAGGAACATCCGAAACAAGAACAACTGTTTTCACTTTTCCAACCGCCCCGATACAATAATCGCCAATGATGTGGTATTCGTCCAGATCTTCAAGCCCGGCAACCGGAATCAATCCAACATCAGCCAGGTCATATGCCAGTTTTGCCGCAACTTTGGAAGGAATATCGAGACTCAGATCTATTTCGCGCAAAATTGCCGAATTCTTCAAACCAAACAGAAAAGGTTTGCTGTTTAAATACGATACGATTGAAACACGTGTTTTTTCCATCCTGAATGTCTTTCTCTCTCAATTAAACACTTACAATAAACAAATTCACTGCAAAGTTAAAAATTATAATATCAATAATTTTGAATAATATCATTCTTTCAAAAAACTCAGGTAACCCGTTTTTGCTAATTTTGTCCTTCTTTTAAAATACAGTGAAATTTTCGGTGGAAGAAATCAGGAGGAGCAGTCCGTTTTTATTACTTTCATCAATAAAATCAGATAATTTAAACGATGGAAATCAGTTCATTAAAAGCAATCTCCCCGGTTGACGGAAGGTACAGCAACAAAGTTGAAAATCTCTGGAAATATTTCAGCGAGTTTGCACTTATAAAATACAGGGTACTTGTGGAAACAGAGTATTTTATTGCACTTTGCGAAATTCCTCTTCCGCAGTTATCGGGCGTTACACACGATCAGATTTCAGAATTAAGAAATATTGCAGCAGACTTTTCTCTGGAAAATGCGCTCCGTATTAAAGAAATAGAAAGCATCACAAATCACGATGTAAAGGCTGTGGAATATTTTCTGAAGGAAGAATTCGACAAACTGGGATTGGAAAAATACAGGGAATTTATTCATTTCGGGCTTACCTCGCAGGATGCAAACAACACTGCCATTCCAAAATCATTGATGGATGCCTTGCAGAATGAATATTATCCTTTAATGGAAAACCTGGTTTCGAAACTTACCGGTCTGGCCCGGGAATGGAAAAATGTTCCGATGCTTGCAAAAACGCACGGTCAGCCAGCTTCGCCGACAAAACTCGGTAAAGAAATTATGGTTTTTGTTGAACGGTTGAATGTTCAGCTCGGTCAGTTAAAAGCCCTGCCCTGTTTTGCCAAATTTGGCGGTGCAACCGGTAATTTTAACGCTCATTTTGTGGCTTACCCGGAAATTGACTGGGAAAGTTTTGCAAACAAATTCTGTAAAAATTCGCTTGAGCTCGAACGCTCAAATTACACAACACAAATAGCTCATTACGACGACCACAGCGCTATTTTTGATGCGATCCGCCGGATCAATAACATTATCCTTGACCTCGACCGCGATTTCTGGATGTATATTTCGATGGGGTATTTCAAACAAAAAATCAAAAAGGGCGAAGTAGGTTCTTCAACAATGCCTCACAAAGTAAATCCGATCGATTTCGAAAACTCGGAAGGGAACATCGGGATCGCAAATGCTGGTTTTACTCAACTTTCAGATAAACTTCCGGTTTCAAGATTGCAGCGCGACCTCACCGATTCGACTGTCACCCGTTTTATCGGGGTTCCGTTTGGGCACACCATCATTGCAATCAATTCAACTTTAAGAGGTTTAAATAAACTGTTGCTCAACGAACAGGCAATCGAAAAGGACCTTGAAGAAAACTGGGCAGTGGTTGCAGAGGCAATTCAAACCATTCTGCGCCGGGAATTTTTCCCCAATCCTTACGAAGCGCTAAAAGACCTGACCCGCAAAAATGAAGTTATTGACCGGAAATCGATTCATAATTTTATTGACGGACTGAACGTTAATGATAAAATAAAGGCTGAATTAAAACAAATAACACCTCAGAATTACACCGGCATATTTTAAAAACCGATTGGTAATTCTGTTGAACCTATTTAAAATGAATACCTTAAATTAATGAAGGATTTTTTCAGGATTTTAAAACGATACATACCACCGTACAAAAACAGGTTGATTCTGAATTTTCTGTTTAACCTGCTTTCTGCGCTGTTCACAGTGTTTTCCATGGTAATGATGAGTCCGATTCTGGAAATCCTTTTTGGTTTGTCGAACGAAGTCAGCGAACTTCTGCCCTGGGCTGCAAATCTCGAGGTTATCAAACACAACCTGTATTATTATGTCAGTGTTTTCAAGCAGGCAAACGGAGCAGGTATGACCTTGCTTTTTGTAGGTTTCTTCGTGATTGTTGCCACTGTGCTTAAAGTGGGATTTGCGTACTTTGGCGCCTTTGAAGCCGTTTACATCAGGAACGGGGTTGTGAAAGACATGCGCGAACAGATTTATGCAAAAATCCTGAAACTGGCGCTTCCATTTTTCTCAGAAGAACGAAAAGGAGACATTATTTCGCGCATCACCGGCGATGTCACCGAAGTTGAAAACTCGATCATGTCGTCGCTTGATATGTTCATTAAAAATCCGGTTATTATTGTAGTGTTGCTGGTTTCAATGCTGATTATGAGTCCGAGCCTCACCCTGTTTATTTTCGTGGTTTTGCCTGTAACAGGTTTTGCCATCGGCCGCATCGGAAGATCGCTGAAAAAAGTTTCGCTTGAAGGACAGAATAAAATGGGAATGATATTGACCACCGTTGAGGAAACTCTCGGCGGGCTCAGGATTATCAAGGCATTTAACGCTGAAAGGAAAATGAATTCACGTTTTAATTCTGAATTATCTGATTACCGTCATATCATGAACCGCCTGATGCGTCGGCGCGAACTGGCACATCCGCTGAGCGAATTATTTGGCACTATTATCATTGTAATAATTGTCTGGTACGGGGGAACACTGATTTTAAACAGGAACAGCGAACTGACAGGGCCTGAATTCATTATCTACCTTGGTATTTTTTATCAAATCATCAATCCTGCAAAAGCTTTTACACAAGCGCTTTATAGCATACAAAAAGGACTGGCCTCGATGGAAAGGATCGACAAGATACTTTTGGCAGAAGTCACAATAAATGATTCTCCCGGAGCAAAACCGGTAAAAACACTGAAACATTCGATTGAATACAACAACGTAACCTTTGCATACGACGAAAAAACGGTATTGAGAAACGTTTCGCTGAAAGTGGAAAAAGGCAAAACAATAGCGCTGGTAGGCCAGTCGGGAAGTGGAAAAACAACGTTTGTCGATCTTCTTCCGCGTTTTTACGATGTGATCGAAGGTCAGATTCTCATTGACGGAACTGATATCAGGGATTTAAAACTCCATGATTTACGCGATTTGATGGGAAATGTAAACCAGGAAGCCATTCTTTTTAACGATACCATTTATAACAACATTGCTTTTGGTGTTGATAACACTACAATGGAAGAAGTATTGGCTGCAGCCAAAGTAGCGAATGCCCACAATTTTATAATGGAAACTGAAAACGGTTACAATACAATGATTGGCGACAGGGGAAACAAACTTTCCGGAGGTCAGCGACAACGCCTGAGTATTGCCCGGGCAATTCTGAAAAATCCGCCAATCCTGATTCTCGATGAAGCCACATCAGCTCTCGACACTGAATCGGAACGGCTGGTTCAGGATGCTCTCGATAATCTGATGAAAAACCGCACTTCGCTGGTAATTGCGCATCGCCTTTCAACCGTCCGTAATGCTGACCAGATCTGTGTTTTCCACGAAGGTCAGATTGTTGAACATGGAACTCATGAAGAACTGATGGAAATGAAAGGAAGGTACACGAAACTTCATAAAATGCAGGTGTTTTAAAAAACCCGAAGTCGGAAGTCCGGAGTCATATTTTAGAAGCCAGAACATCGGCCAGGTGGATTGTTTTTATGGGAAGTTTTTGCTTTTTGATGTATGCCCCGATATTCAACAAACACGATGATTCGGTTGAAACAATATATTCTGCCCCTGTTTTCAGCGCATTTTCGACCTTCTGTTCAGTCATTGCAGTTGAAATTGAATGAAATTTGGCTGAAAATGTGCCACCAAAACCACAGCAGGTAGTCAGATTTTCCATTTCAACCAGTTCAAGTCCATTTACATTTCCAAGCAAAATACGGGGTTCGTTTTTAATGCCATATTCGCGTAATCCCGCACACGAATCGTGAAATGTTACTTTGTGATTAAACACAGAACCAAACTCAGTTTTATGAATCTGATTTACTAAGAAATCGGAAAATTCGAAAATGCGGGGAGTAATTTCATCTACCTTTTCAAGCAGCTTTTTATCACCTTCGAAAAGCTTTTTATAATAATTCTTTATAAATCCGGTGCAGGAAGCAGAAGGTGAAATAATGATTGCGGAATTTTGAAAATCATTCAGGAACTTAACAGCAAGCGTCCTTGTCTCTTTCCAGTAACCGCTGTTAAACGACGGTTGTCCGCAACAGGTCTGCTCAGGATTATATTTTACGGTGCATCCGGCAAGTTCAAGAATTTTTACAAAGCTGAAACCTGTGTCAGGATATAACTGGTCGATAAAACAGGGAATAAAAACATCAACTTCCATACTGATTTGCTTTGAATTTAAATAACCCGACACAAATTTATCCGAAATTCGATAACACAGATAAAGAATTTCAGTTTCATGGGAACAAAATGGATCTGAAAATTATTTTTTATGTTCAGTCTGATCTTTTTCATTTGACGGAGTTCCTGCAATCAGGCCAAGTTTAACATAAACAGGCCTGACTGTTTCGTTGAACCGTGGAAGTTTCCTGCTGAAAACCACAGTTCCCAGCACACAAACTATTCCACCGATTAAAATCGTTTCAGGTGCACCTAATTTGCTCGCAAGGCTTCCGGCAATAAAACTGCCAAAAGGAGTGGTTCCCATAAAAGCCATGGTGTAAAAACTCATTACCCGGCCCCGCTTATCATCGTCAACTACCGTCTGGATGATGGTGTTGCTCGATGCCATTTGCAGCATCATTCCAAGCCCGACAAGAACCATCAGAACCAGCGACAAAGTGAAAAACCGTGAAAATGAAAATGCCACTAGCGAAAGCCCGAAAGTTCCGGTTGCAATTGCAATAACTTTATCCAGGCCAAGCACATTTTTTCTTGATGCAAGATAAAGCGCACCCAACAAAGCACCTGCGCCCGAAGCCCCCATCAAAAAGCCAAATGTATGTGATCCACCGTGCAAAACTTCTTTGGCAAAAACCGGCATCAGAACCGTGTAAGGCATGGCTGTAAGACTCACAAGCGCCAATAACAAAATCAGGTATCTTATCGGCGGAAAACCAAAAGTGTAGCTGAATCCTTCCTTTAATTCCTTAATAACATGTTTATTCTTGTTGTGAGCCTTTCGGGGAACAATTTTCATCATAAACAGAGACGCGATCACAAAAAGATAGCTCACCCCGTTTATCAGGAAACAAAAACCCTCGCCGGTCAGTGCGATGAGCAATCCGGCAATCGAAGGGCCAAGTAACCGGGCTCCGTTCACCATCGATGAATTCAGTGCAATGGCGTTCGCCAGGTCTTCTTTTTTATCAATCATTTCAATCATGAACGATTGTCTGACAGGCACATCGAAAGCATTGATGATTCCTAAAATTACACTTAACACTACTACATGCCACACAGCAATGTACCCGCTCAGATATAAAAAAGCCAGCAAAAAAGCCTGGATCATTGCTGCCACCTGGGTAAGAATAAGCAAATGGTAACGATTCAAACGATCGGTGAGAACACCAGCAAAAGGTGCGATGAGAAAAGTAGGAATCTGACCGGCAAAACTGACAACCCCCAACAAAAAAGCCGAATCAGTAAGGTGATAAACGAGCCAGGGAACTGTGATCCGCTGAATCCATGTGCCAATCAGCGAAATGCTCTGCCCTGTAAAATAAAGGCGGTAATTCCGGTATTTTAACGATCTGAATGTACTTTTAAATCCCGAAACGGTTTTTGAAAACATTTTCCCTGACATTTT
>JBBIPU010000016.1:0-43009 GCA_037442685.1 Draconibacterium sp.
TTATTCCACCACCGCCGAATCACATATATAAGTGGGGATAATCCCTGAACTGCTGATCCTGACCTGTGCCATTTCGGGCAAAGTATTTCCCGATAAAACCAAAACCGTATCCAAACCAAATTTATTTCCGCCAATGATATCTGTGTACAAAGTATCGCCAACCATCAGAATTTCATTTCTTTTTACTTCAATATCCTGCAAAGCTCTTTCGTAAGCCAGCAGGAACATCTGGGCATCGGGTTTACCGAACCTGATAAAATTTTTACCAATTATCTTTTCAACCATATCCGCCAGGCTTCCAATTGCAACTGAAATATCGTTCTGACTAACCGGATAATTAATATCGGTGTTGGCCACCACCACTGTCATGTTTTTTTTACGCAGCAGGTTGATTGTCTTATTAATATCGTCGAACCAGTTAAATCCTTCGTCATCGAGAAATGCAAAAGATTCAATCTCGTCGAGGTCGTTTAAATCGACATCTCTCACAGGTACAGTCCTGAGCCCGGCAGTTTCGATGTAATGTGCTGAATTTTCGGTACCCAGGTAAGCAACTGCATTTCCGTTTGCCACTTTTACCTTGAAATATTCCATGGCAAGCATCCCCGACGACAAGATTTTATCGCTTGTAACATGCCGCACACCGCGGTCCTGGTACCATTTTGCAAGCGCCTCCGGACTTCTTGAAGAGTCGTTTGTGAGAATATAAAATTTGATACCCTTCCTTTCGAGATACTCAAAAGTGTTGATGATTCCCGGAATAATTCCCTGGTGATTTTTCAACACGCCAAATGCATCGAAAAAAACGGCTTTGTAGTCCTTTACTATGTTTTTGAAGCTTTTAGTCTTGAGCGTCATTTTTCAGATTTTTAAAGTGGTCAGAATTTTATCAACATTGTAATTGGTTTCAATCGCAGGGAAATACATATCATAAGCTTCCTTAATCAGCTTGCTCGAATAAGTCTGACGGAAAAAATACGGTCCGTCTTTTATTACATAATTCAGAATAAAAAAACGATAGGCTTCAATCATAAACCTCACTTCAGGTTCTGTTAGCGGGAAAATACGGTGATATTCCTTTAAAAAAATCATGAACCGGTCTTCCATCAATGTATCAACAAGATAACTGAACACCGACCTGTCGCCGACATCGGAAACCACCCGGCTGAAAAAATAAAAATCCATCACCCTCGACGCTATCCTGAACCAGTCGTAATCCCAGCGTGAATACAATTTTCCATCGCCGGTAATGGAAAAATTACCGATATTCCAGTCCACAAAAACCGGTATGGTTACAAATTCGGTGGAATAGTTTACCATATCGGCATTTTGAAGGAAAATTTCACAGTGTTTTTTAATCAAATCTGTATGATGACTGCACATTTTTATTTCATTCCTGTCCATTTTTTTCAGCAGGTTGTGAATATCCGTGACCATACTTTTAGACGGATTTGGCAACTGGTTGCAAACATTGGTACAAGCAAAATGAAAGCGTGCAAGTTCGCGACCCAGCTTGCGGATTTGTTTTTCGTCGAGCCTCGGCGGTAGTTTGTGCATGGTTTTTATCGGATTATAAAAAATAACCCAGGCACTGTGGTTTTCCTGGTGAAACCGGTAGATAAACAACTCGTTCTTTTTTACAAGCGAACGTGCCAGAAAATTTTCATAAGGTTGTTCAAGATTATTAGCCAGGTTGTTAATAATAATATGATCTTCCCTGAAATCTTCATATTTTCCATAATCCGAAAGTTTTGCAAAAACCGGTTCGCGTTTGTAAAAAGATATTTTATAAACCTGATTGGTTGAAACATAAGCGCTTACATCGTAAATTCCCCTGATTTCGTGCCGGTCGTCGAATTCCTTCCATGCGTGTTTGATAATCTGAATATGGTCAACTTTGTGCATCTGCTTTCAAATTAAATAATTTCGAAATACCTTTTTAATTCCCAGTCGGTTACCTGGTGTTCGAATTGCCGCCATTCCCATTCGCGGGTTTTAGTAAAATGATTGACAAATTCGTCACCAAACAGTTGTTTTGCTATTTCAGAATTTGCCATCTTCTCTGTTGCTTTCGTCAAATTATCCGGCAGTGCAAAATTTTCATTTTTATATCCGTTACCGACAGTTTCAGGGATGTCCAGCTTCAGTTTGTTTTTAATTCCATAAAGACCCGATGCCAGGGCCGCTGCCATTGCCAGGTAAGGATTCGTATCGGCGCCCGGCACGCGCGATTCAATCCTTGACGATTCTTCTTTACCTTGAATTACCCTGACCGCAGTGGTTCGGTTATCAAAACCCCAGGTTGCGTTTGCGGGCGCCCAGTCGCCGTGGCCAATGCGTTTGTAACTGTTAACCGTAGGTGCAAACATGGGAAGTATTTCGGGAAGACAAGCCAGCTGACCGGCAATGTACTGTTCGAGAACCGGAGTCAGTTCACCTTTATTTTCTGACCAGAAAAGGTTGTTTTTTCCATCAGCATCCCACAAACTCTGATGAATGTGGCCCCCACAACCCGGTAGTTTTGCATTCCATTTTGCCATAAAACTGGCAACCATATTGTGCTTGTAAGCAATTTCCTTTACACCGGTTTTAAATAAAACAGCTTTATCCGCTGCTGCGAGAACTTCATCGAAGTAGATGGCGGCCTCAAAAACACCGGGGCCGGTTTCGGTGTGCATTCCCTCAAGCGGAACGTTAAAAGCTTCCATGTACGAAATCAAATCGTTTACAAATGCATTATTTAACGAAGTCCGTAAAACAGAATAACCAAACATTCCGTGAGTAATTGGCTGAAGTTTGTCAAATCCTTCCCGGTTGATTTCCGCCGGGGTTCCTTTAAAACTGAACCATTCAAATTCCTGCGAAAATCTCGAAGTAAAACCCATTCGGGCACATTCATCAGCAATTCTTTTGAGTAAACTCCTTGAACAGGTTGACCCCGCATATTTTTCATCATCACTGAAATCGGCTAAAATAAACGGCGTTGAATTTTCCCAGGGAATTTCCCTGTACGTAAGTAAATCGAGCTTTGCCCTTGCATCGGGATAACCCGAATGCCAGCCGGTAACTTCAACATTATCGTAACAAACATCACCCGAATCCCATCCGAAAACCACATCGCAAATACCTAACTGAAGATCGGCCGACTCAAGAAACTTTCTTTTATGAATATATTTTCCTCTTAAAATTCCGTCAATATCAGTAATTGCAATTTTTATCTTAGTTGATTCAGAGTCCTTTATTCTTTTTATGATATCTTCTTTTTTCATTCTTGATTTGAAATTTGATGAAAAGTAATTGTTGTTTCAGTAATTATCAAATCCATTTCAACTAATATTTTGTAACGTAACATTTTATTCATTTTCAAAACAGGCATTAAACTGAATTATTTATATTTTTTAATTCAGCCCCCTCTTTTTTTTAACACTCTGTTTGTAAATATTATGCTATTATTAAAAACCTGCCTTCAATATATTTGACCAAAATCGATTATATTACGTACTTTTGATAATGCAAAAATAACAGATAAACATATAAAAAGATGGCACAATTCAGATTAAATGCATTGACCGAGGTTCTTAACCGCAAACCACTTGAAATTACAAGGGAAGAAAACCTGGTTTCGGACTATTACGGGATGCTGGTGTTTAACCACGCCAAAATGAAAAAATACTTGTCGAAAGAAGCTTTTAAAGCCGTAACAGATGCGATAGAAAACGGAACAACAATAAACAGGAAAATGGCCGACCAGGTTGCACAGGGAATGAAAACCTGGGCCATTGAAAATGGAGCAACACATTATACTCACTGGTTCCATCCGCTCACCGACGGAACTGCGGAAAAACACGACGCATTTATAATTCACGGCGCTGATGGTGGCGTTATTGAATCGTTTTCGGGTAATTTACTTGCACAGCAGGAACCCGATGCTTCATCGTTCCCGAGCGGGGGAATCCGCCAGACTTTTGAAGCGCGGGGTTACACTGCATGGGATCCGACATCTCCTGCATTTATCAGTGAAACCACTTTAACCATTCCAACCATTTTTATTTCATACACAGGTGAAGCGCTCGATTATAAAACTCCGCTTTTAAGGGCAATCAATGCAGTGGATAAAGCAGCTACTGCAGTTTGCGAATATTTCGACAAAAACGTGACTTCCGTCCGTACAAATTTAGGTTGGGAACAGGAATATTTTTTAATCGATGAGGCGCTTTTCATGGCACGTCCCGACCTGGTTTTAACCGGGCGCACTTTAATGGGGCACCCGTCTTCGAAAGACCAGCAGTTAGACGATCATTATTTTTCATCCATCCCGACCCGTGCAAACCGGTTTATGCAGGATGTGGAAAATGAAGCATACAAACTTGGCATTCCGCTTAAAACTCGGCATAACGAAGTAGCGCCCAACCAGTTTGAATTTGCGCCCATTTACGAAGAAGCGAACCTTGCAAATGATCATAACCAGCTGGTTATGGACATCATGCAGAAAATTGCCCGCCGTCATCATTTTCGTATCCTGTTTCACGAAAAACCTTTCAAAGGGATTAACGGATCGGGCAAACACAACAACTGGTCGCTTACAACCAACACCGATGTTAATTTATTTTCGCCGGGGAAAAATCCGAAATCCAATTTACAGTTTCTCACATTTGTCATCAACACTTTAAAAGCGGTTTACGACGGGCAGGATCTTTTGCGGGCCAGCATTCTGAATGCTTCAAACACTCATCGTCTTGGAGCGAACGAAGCACCTCCCTCGATCCTGTCGGTATTTTTGGGAACCGAAGTTTCGAACATGCTTGACTTAATGGAACAGGCAGTGGTTGACCGCAAAATGACACCCGACGAAAAAACTGCATTGAAATTAAATATTGGCCGTATTCCCGAAATTATTCTCGACAATACCGACCGCAACCGCACATCGCCATTTGCATTTACAGGTAACCGTTTCGAATTCCGTGCCGTTGGCTCATCGGCAAATAATGCATCAGCTCTCATTGTATTGAATGCACTTGTTGCCAATCAGTTGCAAAAATTTAAAACTGCTGTTGACAACCTTATCGATAAAAATGTCAAAAAAGATGAAGCCATTTTCCAGGTTTTGAAAGATTTGATCGTTCAATCGAAACCGATACGTTTTAACGGCGACGGATACAGTGCAAGTTGGGTGAAGGAAGCTGCAAAACGCGGGTTGACAAACATCACCAATGTCCCCGAAGCACTTGAGGCATACAATCGCCCGGTGTTTAAAGAAATGCTTTCAAGACTTGAAATTTTTAACGAATCGGAATTACACGGACGCGTTGAAGTTGAATATGAAAAATTCATTATGAAAATTCAGATAGAATCACGTGTACTTGCCGATATTGCCATTAATCACATTGCACCAACAGCAGTTGAATATCAGACAGTTCTGCTTGAAAATGTAAAAAATCTGAAACTTGTGTTTTCTGATGAAGAATTCAAACAACTTGCTTCGGCCCGGCTCGAACTGATTAAAGAGATCGGTGGTCACATTTCGGCAATAAAAGCGCTCAGAAAAGAAATGATCGAGGCACGCAAAAATGCTAACGTCATTGAAGATATGGTAAAAAAAGCAAAAGCTTACGACAAAACGGTTAAACCATTTCTTGAAGAAATCAGGGAGCATATCGATAAACTGGAACTGATTGTGGATGATGAAAAATGGCCGTTGCCAAAATACCGTGAACTGTTATTTGTAAGATAAACCACGATAAAAGATGATTTCAAAGGGCTTTCTACAATAAAAGGAAAGCCCTTTTATTTTTATCTGTACCATTTTACAAAGGGCATACTTAACAGGCTGTTTTAACGTTATTGAAAAAATATTTTACTTTTACTTCCCGAAATTTTAAATGGGTATGAGTGTCAGGCTGGCTTTGTTTTTCTTGTTGGTTTTCATTTTAGGCGGATGCGGTTCGGCAAAATACGGACGCGATGCAATGCTGTCGCAGGATATCGGGGAATATTACAAAGCTATCGAGAAATACCGCAAGGCAACCAAAAAGGAAAAAGACCGCGAAAAAAGGATGCTTTACGCTTATCAGACCGCTGAATGCTACAGATTTATAGGCGATTACGAAAGAGCAGAATTATATTACAAAAATGCAATCCGTCGCGGATACAAAGATGTCGCTGCCCTTTTACATCATGCCGACATGCTCCGTGCAACGCAACAATACGAGGACGCAATAGAAACTTACCGTACATATCTCGACTCGGTTCCGGATGATGAAAGAGCGCTGGCAGGACTTGAATCGATCAGGAAAACACAGGAATGGGTGGCAAATCCGACCCGGCACATTATTAACCCGATTAAAGAAATCAATTCCCGCGAAAGCGATTATTCACCCGTTTTTGTCGCAGGCCGTGACAACGAAATCATTTTTACTTCCTCGCGTAAATCGGTAACCGGCAAACGCAAAAGTGCAATTACAGGTCAGGGTTACGCCGACTTGTTCAGGAGTACATTTGACGTTCAGAAACAAAAATGGGATACTCCAAAACTGCTCGATGAGAATTTAATCATCGACACTGAGGATGAGGAAGGGGCAGCCACACTTTCCTCGACAGGCGAACAAATGATTTTTACCCGTTGCCGCTACGATAAAAACCAGCCGCTCGGGGCCGAACTTTACTCCACTTCGCAATCAAGGGGATCTTTCTCTGAGCCAACCAGGGTGCAGGTTGTCGGTGACAGCATTATTGCCGCACACCCGGCTTTTAACGAAACCGAAACCATGCTTTATTTTGTTTCCGATATGGAAGGCGGTTACGGCGGAAAAGACATCTGGGTGGCAGAGAAAAACGGAGGAAGTTTTTCAAAACCTGTGAATCTGGGCGATAAAATAAATACTCCGGGTGATGAAATGTTCCCGTTTGTGCGCGATAACGGCGAACTCTATTTTGCTTCAAATTATCAAATCGGAATGGGCGGATTCGACATTTTTAAGGCTACAAAAGATGAAGATGGCAACTGGAAAGTTGAAAATATGGGCTCACCGATTAACTCACCTGCCGACGATTTCGGGATTGCATTTGTAAAAGGCGAAAATAAAGGGATGTTTACCAGTAACCGGAAAGGATCGAGGGGCGACGATATCTATTCTTTTCTTGTCCCTCCGAAAATTTTCCAGGTTGAAGGAACCGTCTTCGACAAAGAATCCAATAACCAGATTGACGGTGCAACAGTCAGAATCATCGGGACTGACGGGACTAACATGAAAGTCCGGACACAGAATGGCAAATTCAAAATGAAATTAAAACCTGACACTGAATACATATTTGCCGCATTTAAAGAAGGGTATCTGCGCGACAAGGCTACTGCAAGTACTGTTGGATTGGAAGACAGCAAGGATTTTGAGTTTAAAATGTTTTTAACGCCTACCGATTCGCCAATAAAGATCGAAAATATCAATTATGAATTTGCACGTTTTGAGTTACTTCCTGAATCGAAACTTGCGTTAGACACGCTTTACCAGATTCTTGTTTTTAACCCGACAATCACTATTGAAATAATGGCGCACACAGATTATATCGGGAGTGAACAATCGAATTTTGAACTGTCGCAAAAAAGGGCTCAAAGTGTGGTTGATTACCTGATTGAAAAGGGTATCAGCCCGCAGCGGCTTGTTGCCAAAGGTTACGGCGAAACCTGGCCAAAAGTGGTGACACGCGATCTGGCCAAACAATATGATTTTCTGAAACGTGGCGACGAACTCACCGAACAGTTCATCCTGAAATTGCCGAAAGAACAGCAGGACATTTGTAACGCCATCAACCGACGCACCGAATTCAGGGTGCTTTCGACAGATTTTATAGAAAAGTTCGATGCCGAACCTGAAAAATAAGTTTAAATTAAACTTGTTTTACAACATTGCCACTTTACATTTTAATAACATTTGGCGGGAATTTTTCGTTTAAAAGTTTATAATTTTGACCGGGAATTATATTCGTTTTCATAAAATCAAATTTTATTAATACCATTTGTCGATGGAAAACAAACTTCAGGAACTTACCCAAAAACTTTATACCATTGGTGTTGAAAAAGCTAAAAACGAGGCTGAACAGATAATTGCCGGGGCTAAAAAGGAAGCCGAACAGATTCTGAATGATGCCGGAAACGAAGCTGAAACCATTGTCGCTAACGCCAGAAAAGAAAGTGATGAAATCAAAAAGAAAACCGATTCAGAACTTAAACTTTCATCAAAACAGGTGATTGCAACGGTAAAAAACCAGATCACCAATCTTGTGGTACAGGATTTACTGACTGCCGACATAAAGAAAAGTCTCGACGATTCAGGTTTTATAAAATCAATTATTGAACTGATGGCTGAAAAATGGCAGCCTGACGATGCTCAAAGCACCGACCTGCAGATCATTCTGCCAAAGGATAAAAAAGATGACTTCGACAAATTCATTAAAAATAAAATAAACCGGCTGCTCGAAAAAGGCCTGACCGTCAATTTCGAAGACCAGTTTCAGTCGGGTTTTAAAATTGCCCCGAAAGACAACAGTTATGTAATCAATTTCACACAGGAGGATTTTGACAACTTCTTTAAATCGTACCTCAGGAGTAAAACTGCCAACTTACTTTACGGAGAAGAATAATGTTCAAAAAAAACTATTATTACCTCGTTGCCGGGTTACCCGATCTGATGATCGACCAGAAAAAAGTCCCGATGACTTTATCTGAGTTGAAGCAGGAATTGAAATATTTTCTTAAACCAGCGGATTACCAGTTGGTTGAATATCTTTTTCTGGTTTACGACAACATGAATCTGTTGAATATTTTACAGAAAAAGGAAGCTGAATTCAACAACCTGGGCAATTACGATGAGGATTTTTTACGCGAAGAAATCAAAGAGCCCGAAAAATTACCTGAATATCAGAAAAAATTCATCACTGCCTGGCGTGAGGAAAATCCGGTTCATCCCGGATTAAGTCCTGAAAACCAGCTGACCTGGTTGTATTATGACTTTATGTTCAGTCAGAAAAATGAGTTTTTAAGGCAGTGGTTTTCAGCGCTGCGTAACATAAACAATATTTTTGCAATATATAACTCGCGCAAATTCGGGATGAATATTGAAAACCAGATGATTGGTGATTATGATCTGACCGAAGCTGCAAAACGTACTGGCGCAAAAGATTTTGGCATGGCAAACGAATTTACCCATATCGATCAGATTATCGGGATATTCGAGAACAACGATATTTTAGAACAGGAAATGTCGATCGACCTGTTGAAATGGCAGTACCTCGATAACCTGAATACTTTCAATTATTTTACAATAGAACAGGTTCTGGCCTTCGTAATCAGGCTGATCATGGTTGAACGATGGGTAAAACTTGACATCGCAAAAAGCGGTGAGTTATTCAAAAAAATGCTTAATGATCTGGAAAACAGTATTCAATTTTCAAAAGACTTTAATATCAAATGAAAAAAGACGATAAAATTACAAGAGGAAAAATAGCCGGAATTATTGCCAACCTTGTTACGGTTGAGGTTGATGGCCCAGTTTCACAAAACGAAATCTGTTATATTAAACTGGCGGCGACCAACCTGATGGCAGAGGTGATTAAAGTTTTTGAGAAAAAGGTTTTTGTGCAGGTCTTTGAAAGCACCCGTGGATTAAAGGTCGGCCAGGATGTTGAATTCACCAACGCCATGCTCGAAGTTACTCTCGGCCCTGGTATTTTGTCGAGAAACTATGACGGACTGCAACACGACCTGGACAAAATGGAAGGCGTATTTTTAAAACGCGGCGATTACACGGCTGCCCTCGATTACGATAAAATCTGGGATTACAAACCACTGGCAAATGTTGGCGACACTGTTGTTGCAGGCGACTGGTTGGGTGAGGTGGTTGAAAATATTATGCTTCACAAAATAATGGTGCCATTTAAATTCGAAGGGAAATATACGGTTAAGAAGCTCACGCCTGCCGGTCAATACAATGTAAAACAAGTTATTGCAGTTTTAACCGACAGCAGGAACAACGACATAAATGTTACAATGACTCAAACCTGGCCGGTAAAAGTTCCGATTAAAACATACAAAAACAAGCCCCGTCCGTTTAAATTGCTCGAAACCGGAGTGAGGACTATCGACACATTGAATCCGATTGTTGAGGGAGGCACCGGATTTATTCCCGGTCCGTTCGGCAGCGGAAAAACGGTTTTGCAGCATGCCTTGTCAAAACAGGCCGAAGCCGACATCGTAATTGTTGCAGCCTGCGGTGAACGAGCAAACGAAGTTGTTGAAATTTTTACCGAATTTCCTGAAATTAACGACCCCCGTACCGGGCGGAAACTGATGGAACGCACCACTATTATTGCCAATACATCGAACATGCCGGTGGCAGCCCGCGAAGCTTCGGTTTACACAGCTATGACAATCGGTGAGTATTACCGTTCGATGGGATTGAAAATACTACTTTTAGCCGACTCCACTTCGCGCTGGGCACAAGCATTGCGCGAAATGTCGAACAGGATGGAGGAATTACCCGGTCAGGATGCATTCCCGATGGACCTTCCGGCAATTATTTCCAACTTTTACTCTCGTGCAGGTTATGTTATCCTCAACAATGGAAACGCAGGATCGATTACTTTTATCGGCACTGTTTCACCGGCCGGTGGTAACCTGAAAGAACCGGTTACGGAATCGACAAAAAAAGCCGCACGCTGTTTTTACGCACTTTCGCAACAACGTGCTGACAGTAAAAGATACCCGGCGGTTGACCCGATCGACAGCTATTCTAAATATCTGGAATACCCTGAATTGCAGGAATATTTCAAAAATAACATCAGCGAAAACTGGATCGACCAGGTACTCTTGGCAAAAAACTACCTTTTAAGAGGCAAAGAAGCATCGGAACAAATCAATATTCTTGGCGACGATGGCGTTCCGATCGGTTATCACCTGAGTTTCTGGCGCGGGGAAGTCATCGATTTTGTAATACTTCAGCAGGATGCTTTTGACGAAATCGACAAACAAACATCGCTCGAAAGACAAAAATTCCTTTTGGAAAAGGTGCTCGAAATCTGCGAAACAGAATTTACATTCGAAAATTTTGATGAAGTAAATCCTTATTTCAAACGGATTATCAATGTCCTGAAGCAAATGAACTATTCTGTTTTCAGGTCTGAAAAATTCAACCAGTATCTTACCGAATTAAATACCATTATTGACGAAAGAAAGTAAAAGCATGGAAACAAAGGCATTTCAAAAAATATACACAAAAATAATTCAGATTACAAAAGCAACCTGTTCACTCCGGGCAAGCGGCGTTGGTTACGAGGAACTTGCAATGATTAACGGGCGTCTGGCACAGGTTGTAAAAATCATTGGCGACGTTGTTACTTTGCAGGTATTTGGTGGTACTGAAGGTATTCCGACAAATGCGGAAGTAGTTTTCATGGGGAAGCCACCAGTGATCAAAGTCAGCGACGATCTGGCCGGAAGGTTTTTCGATGCATTCGGTAATCCAATCGACGGCGGCCCTGAAGTTAACGGTGAAGAACGCGAAATTGGCGGACCTTCGGTGAATCCGGTTCGCAGGAAACAGCCCTCGGAACTGATCGCCACCGGAATTGCAGGTATCGACCTCAATAACACCATTGTAACAGGTCAGAAAATTCCGTTTTTTGCCGACCCCGATCAGCCTTTTAACCAGGTGATGGCAATGGTTGCAATGCGTGCAAAAGCCGATAAAATCATTCTTGGCGGAATGGGATTGACCAACGACGACTATCTTTTTTTCAGAAATGTTTTTGAAAATGCAGGAGCGCTCGACCGTATTATTTGTTTTGTAAATACCACCGAAAATCCGCCGGTTGAACGTCTTCTGGTTCCTGACATGGCTTTGACTGCCGCAGAATATTTTGCAGTCGATAAAAAACAGAGTGTGCTTGTTCTTTTAACCGACATGACACTTTATGCTGATGCTTTAAGTATTGTATCAAACAGAATGGACCAGATCCCATCGAAAGACAGTATGCCAGGTTCATTGTATTCCGACCTTGCGAAAATTTACGAAAAAGCAGTTCAGTTCCCTGACGGTGGTTCAATTACAATTATTGCAGTAACAACACTTTCGGGTGGCGACATTACCCACGCAATTCCCGATAACACAGGATATATTACCGAAGGACAGTTGTTCCTTCGTAAAGACACTGATATCGGTAAAGTAATTGTTGACCCGTTCAGAAGTCTTTCAAGGTTAAAACAACTTGTCATCGGAAAGAAAACAAGGAAAGACCACCCGCAGGTAATGAACACTGCAATTCGTTTGTTTGCCGATGCAGCCCAGGCAAAAACCAAACTCGAAAATGGTTTCGACCTGACTGACTACGACGAAAGAACCCTGAAATTCGGAAAAGAATATTCTGATAAACTTCTGGCAATCGACGTGAATATCGATATCGATTTAATGCTCGACACTGCCTGGATGTTGTTTGCAAAATATTTCAGCAAGGCAGAAGTGGCGATCAGAAGCGAATTTATGGATATGTACTGGAAAGGCGAATAACACTCACCTCCAGCCCATCAAAGGGAGAATCGGAAGAAATTTGAAGAATAAGATATAAAAGGTAGTTTTTCAAATTAAATAAAAAGAGATGAAATTTCAATATAATAAAACTGCACTTCAGGAACTTAACAAACAGCTCAGAATAAGAGTCAGAGCTTTGCCTACCATTAAAAACAAAGAAGCTGCGCTGCGTGTTGAAGTAAAGCAGGCCAAAGATGAAGTGATGGTTTTTGAAAAAAGGCTGGCCCAAAAGATCGGCGATTACGAAAAATTCGTGCGTATCTGGGGCGAATTCGACAAATCTTTATTGTCTCTTGAGGATGTAGAACTTTCGACAAAAAAAATTGCGGGTGTTAAAGTGCCTGTTTTAAACAATATCGTATTTAATATCAGGGAATTCAGTCTTTTCAATAATCCCCAGTGGTTTATGAACGGGATCAGCATTTTAAAAGAGCTTACTTCAATTGCAATTGAACGTGAGGTGCTTCACAGAAAAAGCGAATTGCTTTACGTTGCCCGCAAAAAAACAACACAGAAAGTAAATCTCTACGAAAAAGTGCAGATTCCGGGCTACGAAGATGCGATCAGGAAAATAAAACGCTTTCTGGAAGATGAAGAAAATCTCTCAAAATCGTCGCAGAAAATTGTAAAAAACCGTCAACAGGAGCAGGAGGAAGTGGCATGATTATACCGATGACAAAATACACGTTTATTGTTTATCATCCGGAATATGAAAAATTTCTGAATGACATCAGAAACATTGGCGTGCTCGATATTGTTGAAAAGAAAAACGACCAGGGAATCTTTTCAAAAGAAAAGCTCGACATTTACAAAAATGCAAAACAGATTTTCAACTTCCTTGAAAAACAAAAAACCGAGGCTCTTGAAGACATCAAAGAGATTGAAGACGATCTGAAACGCCGGAACATTAGTATTGAATATCACAACATTAAACATAAAAAATGGCCTGAAATATATGGCGAGGACCTTGAACCTTACAAACAAAAACTTACAGCATTACAGTTTCAGTATTACCGCGATAAGTTCGCGAACACTGAATTTCAGAAACCTGCGCTTACCGGCGAGGAAATATTAGTAAAAGTACTGAAATACAGGGACCAGAAAGATGCCCTCATCCAGCACGACAACATTTTAAATAAAGCCATTAAAACGCTGAGACCCTGGGGCGAGTTTTCGTATGAAACAGTTCAGAAACTGAAAGAGAAAAACGTCAGTATCAGGTTGTTCATTTCGTCGGAGAAGAAATTTGATGAGCAATGGTTAGAACAGTATGATATTGTAATCATCAATAAAATAAGGCCGTACATATATTTTGCACTTATTACAATCAACGGCGAAATGATTGAACTGGATGCCGAGGAAATCCATTTTCCGGAGGAATCAGCCAGTCAGCTTGAGGAAAAGAAGCTGAAACATTTTGAGGAAATAACCCGGATTGAACAGGAACTGGATGTTCTTGCCGTTTTCTACCTGGAAGACCTTCAGAACCATTTACTTAAACTTGAAGAGGACCTTGATTTCAATAAAGTTTTAAGCAACACCGAAAGCGCTGTTGACGATAATGTCAGAGTTGTTGAAGCATTTGTTCCGGAGAACGAAACCGAAGAATTGAACGAATATCTGAAAAACCAGTGCATTGTTTATTTCACCGAAAAACCAAAACCTGAAGATATCGTTCCGATAAAACAAAAGAATAACAGGTTTGCCAAACTGTTCGAACCTATCGGGAAAATGTTTTCGTTGCCTGCTTACACTGAGTTGGATCTGACACCTTTTTTTGCTCCTTTTTTCATGATGTTTTTTGGATTCTGTCTTGGCGATGTCGGCTACGGAATTTTAATTCTCACGGGTGCCACAGTGTTCAAATCAAGGGTAAAACCTGATATGAAACCCATTTTATCGCTCGCGCAGTTTTTAGGAATAGGGACTATTATTTTGGGCACACTTACCGGAACTTTTTTCGGGATCAATCTACTGGAAGTGGAAAGTATTAAAAAATATACAAGTTTCATGCTCGACAGCCAAAAGGTTTTTTACCTGTCGCTGGCAGTTGGTTTTTTCCAGATTTTATTCGGGATGGGATTGAAAGCAGCAAACAGCTACCGTCTAATGGGCTGGCAGTATGCAGTTTCGCCAATTGGATGGATAATTATGCTTTTATGTATTTTAGACATTTTTGTAACAAAACTTGTTCCGGCATTTACCGGTTATTTTGTTTGGTTTGGAGTTGCATTGATTATGCTATTTAACGATCCGTCTGCCGGAATACTAGGTAGATTAGGCAAGGGACTTTGGGAATTGTACGGAATCAGCGGGGTATTTGGAGATGTTTTATCGTATGTCCGGTTATTTGCTCTGGGCGTTTCTGGGGCAGTACTTGGGTTTGTTGTAAATACCATTGCTGAGCGGATCCTTCATTCCATTCCTGTAATTGGTCCAATTTTCTTTGTTATATTTTTAATAATCGGGCACGGAGCTAATATTTTAATTTCTTCGCTCGGATCTTTTGTACATCCCATGCGTTTAACTTTTGTCGAGTTTTATAAAAATGCCGGTTTCACCGGCGGTGGAAAAGAATATAAACCATTCAGAAATAAATTATTAATTAATAAGGAGAACAATTTATGACAACACCAGTAATTTTATCGTACATCGGGCTTGCTTTAATGGTAGGTTTGGCGGGTATTGGCAGTGCAATCGGCGTTTCCATCGGCGGAAGTGCAACACTGGGCGCCTTAAAGAAAAACGAAGCTGAATTCGGGAAATACATGCTTTTGAGCGCATTGCCCGGAACACAGGGATTATACGGCTTCGCTGGATTTTTTATTATCAATACTTCTGGAAAAGTCGTCCCGGAAATGACCATGATGCAGGGAATTGCCATTCTTGCAGCAGGTTTCATTTTAGGAATGGTAGGTTTGATTTCGGCCATTAAACAGGGAGAGGTATGCGCCGACGGTATTGCAGGAATTGGCGCCGGGTACGATGTATTCGGCAAAGCAATGGTACTTGCCGTTTATCCTGAACTTTATGCAATTGTGGCTTTTGCCACCACTTACCTGATAAGCACCGGATTATAATAAATATTCCTGTCTTATTGGCATTTTTATACCCTGAAAAACTTCAATGCCATGTTCCGAATCAGGTTCTGAACATGGCATTTTGTTTCAACTTTTACTGAGCTGAAGGTATTGATAAGCATGACGAAAATTACAACTCAAGCATTTCCTTCATTTTCTTTATCTGTCCGGGATTTCCCAACACAAAAAGCTGATCGTTACGCGAAACGATCATTTTCGGGTCGGGATTGAAAATATAACGTGCACCACCCGTTTTAATCCCGATGATATTTGCACCTGAAATTTCGCGTACCCTTAATTCGAGAATCGATTTTCCAACATATTGCTGTCCGAGGTTTCTGCACGAGATTTCTTCGAGGTTGACATCCTGTGTGTTCTGAAGTAAAATATATTCCAAAAACTCAACAACATCGGGTTGGTGCACCAGTTTAGCCATTCTCTGTCCGCCAATCCGTTCAGGCATAATAACATTGCTGGCTCCGGCGCGCTTGAGTTTCATTTGCGATCCCATTTCCGAAGCCCGGCTGATAACGGTCAATCCCGGATTCATACTGCGGGCGGTAAGTACCACAAAAACGTTATCGGCATCGTTTGGCGTGGTGGCAATCAAGGCACGTGCATCGTAAATCCGGGCCTGTTCAAGCACCTCTTCATGAGTTGCATCGCCTTTGATATAAAGAAGTTCGCGGTCTTCCCTGATCCGTGAAATTACATTATCCCGTTTATCGATGATCACAAAATCGACACCATGTTCGGCCAGTTCAATGGCTGCCTGCTCACCATTGCGGCCAAAACCAACGATGATCACGTGGTTTTTCAGTTTCTCAATTTTTTTGTCCACCTTGTATGTTTTTATGTAATTTGCCAAATCGCCATCGAAAACAAACCGTGCAATGCTTGTGCCCACATAAGCCAAACTGCTCAGACTGGTAACAATCAGCCCCATCGTAAAGATTTTTCCGCCATCCGAAAGCGGGCCAACCTCTTTAAATCCAACTGTTGCAATGGTTATTATCGTCATGTACAGACAGTCGATAATCGCCCATCCTTCGATTAAATGATAACCTGTGGTGCCAATAACAATTAAAGCAAGAAGCACCAATAACCCGATTTTTATTGTCAGGTTCGAAACTTCCTGGAATTTATTGATATGTTGCTGGCTCATTTAATAATTTAGCTTTTTACCAGTTTAACGCCAATCTGGCAATTTAAACATTTTTTCCGTTCACAGTATTTGTTTTTAAGCTGAAGCAGCGCCTGGCTTTCAAACGCCGAACGTGACCTGACACCCATTTTATCCCACTTTTCAATAACCGAATTTTCTTCCGCTGGCAACTGTTCCAGAAAATCGAGGGCACGGTTTTTTAAATGCTCTTTGTTTTGTTTTTCTCCATAAACAAAAAGAAACGGAATAACAACATTTATTATCAACATATTAACCGAGCTTTCCCCAAGTTCCTTTACAGAAGTTCTTACCGAGGTTTTATTAAAATTATAGTGAGTTGTCCAGTATTCAGATGCTTCAACTTTAAACAATTGCTTTAAATCGGCCAGGTTTTCCAATTCAATAATTTTGGAAAATAAACCATGAGAACGCAAAATCAATGCTGCCAGTTGCGAAATTCTGACGGTTGGAAAATTACCCGGACGCAAACGCATAAATTTCCATAAATGACTTTCGATCGCTTTAAGATGATATTTTTTATAAAGAAATGAATATTCCTCCCTCAGTTTCAGATAATAATCGTCTCCAAGCAACTGATCGTTCAATAATCCTGAATTTCCGAACAGCAATGCTTCAATCTGGAAAAGACTGCTTTTGTGTTTTGCCAGTACTTCGATTGGAAGTGACTTTGCCAGCAATTCGAAAGGTACCGCATTCACTTTAAAACCAAACATCCGGGCAAGCATCTGGTAAAAAGTCGAATTCCAGTCATTTTTGTTTTGCTCAAGCCGCAACAAAATCTCCCCGGTTTTTTCTTCGAGCCGTTCAATCATCAGCCGGTTAAAACCCAGTTGAAGAATTACAGGATCGACCTTATGAAACTGGTTTTCGCATGGTATCCAGGTTTTGGAATCAAGTAATGTCTGGTAATTAACCTTCAGATATTCGGGATATTTCAATACGAGTGTTGCAATTTCACCTGTTTTATTTCTGAAAACAGGCTGATCATTAACCTCCACCACGTGTAAAATTACATTATCGTACGACTGATCGGTCTGATGATTGTGGCGGAACCAGTCGCCGGCGTTTTTGTGAATCTCAATATTCCCCGCCCAGATTGTATCTTCGATTTTAATTCTTGCATTAAAAAAATCGGGACCAGCGTCCGAATTCCGCTTTCCTACATTTAAAATCTCCAGCCTTTCACCGTTTTCAGTCTTCAGATTTTCGTTGTAAAAAAGCCTGTTTTCCCAAACATATTGAAGAAATTCTTCCGGCATAATTTTCGGGGTATCCATGTTCTCAGATTTTAATTCAGAATAAAAATAATGAAATTCCGGTTCAACCTCAAAACTTTTATTCAAATGCCTGACTGCCCGGGAAGTTATTTCACAAATCACGTATTTTCCTGAATATTTCCCACAAAACAATTCCGGCGCTTACTGATACATTAAACGAATGTTTGGTTCCAAACTGGGGAATTTCGATACTTCCATCGCAGATATTCACCACTTTCTGCTGAACACCTTTTACTTCGTTTCCAAAAACAACCGCAATTTTTTCGTTCTTTCCTGGTAAAAAAGCGGGCAGCGAAACACTGTTTTCCACTTGTTCGACTGCATAAATCCTGAATCCGTCGGTTTGTAATTTTACAATTGCATCTTCGGTTTTTTCGAAATACTCCCACTCCACCGATTTTTCAGCATCGAGCGCGGTTTTATGGATTTCGGCATTTGGCGGTGTTGCAGTTATCCCGCATAAATAAACCTTTTCGACAAGCAAAGCATCGGATGTACGAAAAACCGAACCAATATTGTTGCAACTCCTGATATTGTCGAGTACAACAACAAGCGGAATTTTTGGTGTTTCTTTATATTGACTCAGCGTTAGCCGGTTCAGTTCATTATTCCGGAGTTTTCGCATGAAAATTGTTTTTATTATCTGATTACCACTCAACTTCGCTTCGCCTCACCGGCATTGTCATGCAACGTGCTCCGCCGCCGCCGCGGGCCAGTTCAGAACCTGCAATCAGAAAAACACATTTCCGGTAATCGTCAACCGAAACCTTACCGTCAATAACATCAGTTGCCCTGATTACTTCAAAACCATTTTTGTTCAGTTCGTCGATGGTATGACTGTTGCGTTCGTAACCAATAACTTTTCCGGGGGCAAATGCGAAAAAGTTGGTGCCGCTGTGCCACTGTTCCCTCTCCTGAATCCATGAATCGTTTGTGCCTCCGCAGTACACCGGTTTCAGATCGATTCCGGTTTTCTGAAGAGCAACCAGAATATTTGAATTCTCCTCAATTCTTGTCACTTTCCCGTTTTCAATCTGAATGTGAATGGTTCTGAGCCTGTTCATCCTGGTGATTACCGGTTCGTAAATCACGCACGAATCGGTATTCAGCAAGGTAAAAACCATGTCGAGATGAATAAATGATTCTGGTGTTGACGGCAATTCCTGAACAATGATATGCTGTGTTTCTTTTTTAATCTGCTTGATGTTTTCAATAATGAAATCGATTCCCTGTGTACTTGTCCTGACACCAGTTCCGATAACAAAAACATTTTCGCGGGCCACCAGAAAATCACCACCTTCAAGTGTGGATTTCGGATTTGAAATGATTCCTGGTTTCGGTTTTGCAGGATTTAAAGTTCTGGCTTCAAAAACCGGATGATTGTTAAAAACAGAATCCATGATCAGTGTTTCCCTTTCGCGCACCGGATTTGCCATTTTACCAACAATCATGTAATCGTTCATTCCCATTGCCGAATCGCGCGTAAAGAAAAGATTATGCAGAGGGCGCAGCAGAAACCGCTCGTTGCTCAGGTAATTGGTAAGATTGTTTTTTTCGAGTACCACGCCTTCAATCAGTAATTTTGCAAGTGTTTCCGGATTGTTTTCCGCAAGTTTAAACGGATCACAACCATTTCCCTCGTTGCTGCAAATTTCCTTTAGCAAACCGATTTTAACTTTCTCATCCTCTAATATTCCGGAAAGCAGATTTTTTACATAAAATACCGAAGTCACTTTTTTAAGAACTCCTTCCAGCAGTGCAAACTCCCTCGATGCAACCGAAAGGTTCAGAATATCGCTGTAAAGTGCCCGTTCAGCATTTTCCGGGGTCATATTTTCAACTTCGGAACCAGGTTGGTGAATGATAACTCCTTCCAGCTTTCCAAATTCCGAATTAATACAGGTTTTCATTGTTGTAATTTTAGAAATCAATATCAAAGATATAAACTTTGCAAAAGCTATAATTGCGGAACAGATTAAACGTTCTACTTTTACCTGCATATTTGATGATTTTTGAAAAAGCTGATTTTCATATCGATTTTGTTTTTATTGTCGCCCGGATTAAAAGCACAGGTGCAGGATTCGTCGAAATATGTCCTGGGGAAAATTGAGGGTAACGATACCATAATAACAGTTCAATTAAGAGACATCTGGGTCTATCCTGAAAGGAAATTTTCGAGCAAAAAAGAACAAAGATATTACTCGCGATATGTTGCCAAGGTTAAAAAAGTGTATCCGCTGGCAGTGGAAGCAAAAAAACTCTTAGACAAATACGAGCCGATATATTATTCACTGGACAGTCAGCGCGACCGGAGAAAACTGATGAAAAACCTTGAAAAAGAATTGCTTGATAATCACAAGGAAGAGTTAAAAAAATGGTCGATTTCGGATGGAAAAATTCTTCTGAAACTTATCGACCGCGAAACTGACCGGACTGCCTACAGTCTGATCAGGGATTTCAGGGGAGATGCCAGCGCCGTATTCTGGCAGGGAATTGCCCGGCTTTTTAAAAATAATTTAAAAGATGAATACGATCCGGTAAATGAAGACCGTTTGCTGGAAGAGATAGTACGGAAGATAGAATCGGGTTATTATTAAATTCTTGTTAGTTTTTTATTTTACTCTATGGAAATTATCTTACCCCAAATTCTTCCTCATACTGATTAAAAAAAGGAAGTTCTTTATTCCGGTCGATTTTATTTAAAAGAAAAGTCAGCGAAATTTCGCTTGTACCCCCTGAATCGGCCCCCAATCCCGAAACTGTGAAATCGTAGCTGTAATTGAACTGCCAGCTTTTTCTGATAAATCCTACCAGAAAAATAACTGCATCATACCTGAAACCAAAATTCTGGCGAAACCAAGTCCCGACTGTAAAGCCGTATTTTGTCGCAAAAATTCCGTAATTCAACTGCTGAAACTGTCCCTGTAACTGAGTGATAACCTGTGGAGAAATATCAAATTTCTTGCGGTTGTGGCCGTACAAATAAACCGGTAGCCGGGCCCCGAAATGAGCGGTATATTTGCGGTGCAGCTTTGAAACATCCTCATCTCCGGGATAAAACGACTGATTTGGTTCGGTTAAATGATGAACTGCAACACCATAAAATAAGCGTTTGCTGTACATCAGAATGCCCCCTGAGAAATCGGCATAATTGTAGTTCGGATCAGTAAGGGATGCCAATTCTGCTGAAGTTCCATGATTTCCATAATTCGGATCGAGATTGTCGGCAAAAACCAACCTGCTGGTATTTAATGAATTCTGATTAAATCCGGCCTGAAGTGCCCCATGTAACCTGTAATTCTCAGAAATCCTGATAAAAACCGAATAAGACAGATTTGCCTGGAAGGTTTTCAAAATTCCATCGGCCTGAACATCGTTTAAAACATAACCGCCGATTCCGCCCTGAAGTTTTTTCACAGGTACATCGAATGCCGCGCTGTACGTGGTAAAAGCATTGTCAAATCCGTTCCACTGGTTCCGGTACTGAAGTGCAATCCGGGGAACGCCAACTGAACCTGAAAATGCTGGATTAAGATACAATGGATTGGCATAAAACTGCGAAAAAGTAACATCCTGCGAAAAGCTGATGCCGGGCATCAAAAGAAATAAAACCAGGATAATATGCTGAATTTTTCCAAACACTTGTTTTCTCCGAATGATCCGAATCAAATATAATTCATTAAAATCAGGATAACTAAAACATCATGTAAAAAAAGAGGCTGCATTTTCCTGCAGCCTCCAAAAAATCTAACTAAACTAATCGCGTATATCAAATCACCAAATTATTTCCAGTTTCTGTTATTTATCATCCAGTTTTCAACTTCCAAACCAGTTTCAGTGTTATTACCACTTGCATTCCATGTTTCGCTGTCGGTCATCCAGCTTTCAAGTTCCAATACTGTTTCAGTTTCTACTAAAATGTCATTGTTAAAATTCCATGTTTCCGGATTGACCATCCAGTCTTCCACTCCGATGACTGTTTCAGCTTCATTCGCAGATTCATCATTATTCAATGTGGCCAAATTCCAGATTGTTTCATCTGTCATCCAGTCTTCAAGCGATAAAGCTGATTCAAAGTTTTCACGGTCCGAGGCTTTTGTTTCTGTTCCTTCTGCCTTCACATTTACTACTAAAACCAAAAGTGTGATAAATGTTCCGGCTGCTAATTTTTTCATTGTAGTTTTCATATTTTCTGTTTTTAACTGTTTCTGTTTTCGTTTATATAGACTACAAACTTGTACAAAGGTTACTTGGAAATTGGTTAAAAAGCAGAAAAAACTTGTTAATGAAACATTAACGCCGGTGAAATGCGAAAAATCAACGGTAAAATAAAATACCTTCAGGTATTTTTTTATCCAGATTTGCCGGTAAATCCTGAAAAATTCCAAACACAGCAGATCCGCTACCCGACATCGAAGCAAAATTTGCACCCAAATCGTAAAGTAATCGCTTTAATTTTGAAATCTGAGGATATTGAGGAAAGAGACTTGTTTCAAAATCGTTTACAATCAGGTTTTTCCAGTTCTCAACAGGTGTTTTAACTATTTCATTCAATCGGAACTTCGGATTACGGGGGATCACATTTTTGTATGCTTCCGGTGTGCTGACCGAAAGATCAGGTTTTAATATTATTATCTTATAATCAGACAGGTCGAGGTCAACACTGCGGAATATATTTCCGATACCGGTTGCAAATGTTGGTTTATTCTGAATAAAAAAAGGGCAATCGGCACCAATTTGCGATGCATACGCTTCCAGTTTTTCGGTTGACAAACCCAGTTCAAACCAATCGTTTAACATCTTCAATGTAAAAGCGGCATCAGAGGAGCCACCTCCGAGACCTGCTCCAAATGGAATTACCTTGTGTAAATGGAAATGTAACGGAGGCAGATTAAAATCTGATTTTAACAGCTGGTAAGCTTTTAGTACAAGATTGCTTTCCGGTGCTCCTTCAATATGAATTCCTGAAATTGACAGCGATGTTTCATTTGCCTCGACAAATTCAAGCGCATCGGCAAGTTTAACCGGATAGAAAATGGTTTCCAGGTCATGATAACCATCATCCCTCCTGGAAACCACGTTCAACCCGATATTTATCTTGGCATTCGGAAAAACAATCATTGCTTTATTTATTTCTGAAACGATTCGTATTCTTCAGGTGAACCGCAGGTACAAATCAGATTACGGTCGCCCCATGCGTTATCCACCCGGCCAACCGAAACCCAGTATTTGTTCCCTCTTAACCATTTCAAAGGGTACGCGGCCTTTTCCCTCGAATAGCTGTATTTCCATACATCAGAAATCACCATTTCTGCAGTATGAGGAGCATTTTTAAGTACATTGTCGGTTCTACCAGCTTCACCGTTTTCCACCTCTTTAATCTCCAGGTAAATATTATTTAATGCATCGATAAACCTGTCCAGTTCCTCCTTCGATTCGCTTTCGGTAGGCTCAATCATCAAAGTTCCATGAACCGGGAAAGATAAAGTAGGTGCATGAAATCCGTAATCCATCAGTCGTTTGGCAATGTCTTCTTCTGAAATTCCCGACGAAGTTTTCAGGTGTCTGCATTCGAGAATCAATTCATGTGCAATCCTTCCGTTTTCGCCGGTGTACAGAATACCATAATTCTTCTCCAGCGCTTTTGCAATATAATTAGCATTTAAAATTGCCACTTTTGTAGCTTCAGTAAGTCCGCCTGCACCCATCATTTTTATATAACCATACGTGATTGGCAAAACCGATGCGCTTCCCCAGGGAGCCGCTGCAACCGCGTTGATTCCGATATGTCCGTTATTCATGATCGGATGCGAGGGTAAAAACTCAATCAGGTGACTTGCAACGCAAATCGGCCCGACACCCGGACCACCACCACCGTGCGGGATTGCAAAAGTTTTATGGAGGTTCAGGTGACAAACATCAGCGCCAATTAAACCAGGATTTGTCAATCCGACCTGGGCATTCATATTGGCTCCGTCCATGTAAACCTGTCCACCGTATTTGTGAACGATTTCGCATATTTCAATAATCGACGACTCAAAAACACCGTGAGTGGAAGGATAAGTTACCATTAGCGCCGATAAATCATCCTTATGTTCTTCTGCTTTTTTGCGAACGTCATCAACACTGATATTGCCATTTTCATCGCAGGCGACCACAACCACATTCATACCAGCACTGACAGCACTGGCAGGATTTGTACCATGTGCCGACGATGGTATTAAAACAACATCTCTCTGGCCCTGTCCTCGACTAATATGATATTTCCTGATTACCATCAATCCGGCATATTCACCGGCAGCGCCCGAGTTTGGCATCAGGCTTACATCGGCCATTCCTGTAATTTCCGCCAAATCTCTTCTCAATTCTTCCATCATTTCATGGTAACCACGTGCCTGATTTTTCGGAACAAACGGATGAATGCCATTAAATTCAATCCAGCTTAACGGCAGCATTTCGGTAGCAGCATTTAATTTCATGGTACACGAACCCAGTGAAATCATTGAATGAGTCAATGAAATATCTTTTTGTTCCAGCCTTTTCAAATATCTCACCATTTCTGTTTCAGAACGGTATTTATTGAATACTTCCTGTTTCATGAACTCCGAAGTGCGGGCAAATTCCGGATCAATTTCTGCCTCTTCAGGATATTCGTGAATAACAGGCCAGCGTTTATTGGCAGCTTTGGCAAAAACTTCAAGAATCCAGCCCATATCTTCGCGGTTCGTGGTTTCGTCGATACTGATTCCCACTTCGCCATTTTCAAAATACCTGAAATTCATTTCGAGTTCGAGTGAAAGCCATTCAATATCCTCGCGTTTCACATGTTTTGGCAATTCAAACCTGATTGTATCGAAATAATTCTTATTTAACTGTTTGTATCCCAGTTTTTCGATTTCGGCAGAAAGGAAAGCTGCTATGCTGTGAATTCTTTTTGCAATCATCGTAATTCCTTCGGGACCATGATAAACGCCGAAGAAACCTGCCATGTTTGCCAACAGTGCCTGGGCAGTGCAGATATTCGAAGTTGCCTTTTCGCGTTTTATATGCTGTTCGCGGGTTTGCAATGCCATACGCAAAGCACGGTTGCCGTGAACATCTTTTGTAACGCCGATAATTCTGCCAGGCATTGAACGTTTGTACTCATCGCGCGTAGTAAAAAAAGCAGCGTGCGGACCGCCGTAACCCATCGGTACCCCAAACCGCTGACTGCTTCCGAAAACAATATCTGCACCCCATTCTCCAGGAGGAGTGAGAATTGCCAACGAAAGAAGATCGGCTGCCACTGCCACTTTAATATCTTTTTCATGTGCTTTATTAACCAATCCTGAATAATCGATAATTTCGCCGTCAGAATTCGGGTACTGAATTAAAACGCCGAATACATCATCGGTAAATTCGAATGAATCTTTCGGCTGAATCCGTAATTCAATTCCCAAAGGTTCTGCCCTTGTTATTAATACGTCGTGAGTTTGAGGCCACATTTTCTCATCAACAAGAACTGCATTGACATTGTCTTTTACCATCTGGCGCGAGCGCAGACTCATCATCATTGTCATCGCTTCTCCCGCAGCTGTAGCTTCGTCTAACAAAGAAGCATTTGCGATTTCCATTCCTGTCAGTTCACAAACCATCGTCTGATAATTCAGCAACGCTTCAAGCCTGCCTTGCGAAATTTCAGCCTGGTAGGGTGTATATGAAGTGTACCACGACGGATTTTCGAGTACGTTTCGTAAAATTACCGCCGGTGTGATTGTATCATAATACCCCATTCCGATGTAGGTATTGAAAACCTTGTTTTTTGAAGCAAGCTTTAAAATCTCCCTGTAATACTGACGTTCAGTGAGTCCTTCTTTCAATTTTAACGGCTCTTTCATTCTGATCTTTTCAGGCAAAGTCTGTGCAATCAGTTCATCCATTGAAGAAACGCCGATAAATTCAAGCATTTCCTTTATTTCACCGGCCCCGGGCCCTAAATGACGATTAACAAATCTATCGTGAGACATAATTAATTTTGTTTTTGAATTATTTGCAATGTTAAGAAACCGCCGGATTTGAAAAAATGATTTTAAACCATCCCGGCATTATCAAATTTAGTATTGTAATGAATATCAATCATTAAGTTAAAAACGGATTATTTATTTTTTCGAAACCAAGCCGGGTTTCCGGACCGTGACCGCAAAAAACCACTGTATCATCAGGTAAAACGAAGAGTTTATTTTTAATATTCGAAATCAACGTCTGATAGTTTCCACCCGGAAGATCGGTCCGGCCAATGCTGCCATAAAAGAGCGCATCACCCGCAATCAGAATTTTATCAATCTCGCTGTAAAAGGCAACATGACCCGGTGAATGACCCGGAACATGGATTATCTGTAGCTTTGAATTACCAAACTCAACAAATTCATTTTCAACCAGGAAAGCATCGACTGGCGAGACCTGATCCATTTCGAAACCAAACATTTCACCCTGTTCAACCACTTTCTCAACCCAAAAAATATCGGCTGCATGGGCGTAAAATGGAATGCCGAACTCCTTCCTTACAAATTCAACACCCATGATATGATCGAAATGGCAATGAGTGTTTGTAATTTTAACCGGTTTCAGATTATTTGAATTTATATATTCTTTTACTTCCTCATATTCCTCTTCGTAATAAAAACCCGGGTCAATAAAAATACATTTACCGGTCTCGTCGGACAATACAAAACTGTTTTCGCCTAACGGATTTACCACAAACTTTTTTATTTTGATCATAATCAGAAATTTACGGTGCCTTTAAGTAACGGCACAAAAACAAATTCGCCATGTTTCTCACATTTGAACTCATCTTCGGAAATACGGTCAATAACAACCATTTCCTGTTTGTGTTCGGTGCCAACCGGAATCACCATCCTGCCACCGATCGAAAGTTGTTGTTTTAGTTCGTCGGGAACCGATGTTGCACCCGCAGTTACAATAATTTTATCGAAAGGCCCGAAATGAGGAAGCCCCTTGTAACCGTCGCCAAAAAAACATGCCGGATGATATCCTATTTCGGGTAAAAACTTGTGTACCCGGTTATAAAGTTCTTTTTGCCTTTCGACCGTAAAAACTTTGGCGCCAAGTTCGAGCAGTACGGCAGCCTGGTACCCCGAACCTGTTCCAACTTCCAGAACCTTGTCTCCTTTTTCGACCTGAAGAAGCTGGGTTTGAACAGCCACTGTGTAAGGCTGCGAAATGGTCTGACCTGCGCCGATGGGAAAAGCCTGGTCTTTGTATGCAAACTGAAGAAATGTACTTTCCATAAAAAGATGCCGTGGAACCTTTCCTATCGCTTCCAAAACCTTTTCATTCCGAATACCTTTTATTTTCAAACCATCAACCAGTTTTTTACGCATTCCCTGATGACGGGGAGTTTCAATCATTCCCATTCTTAAAAAATATTGCACAAAAATAACCTAAAATACCTTTTTCCAGTTTTATTTAAATTTCAATATTAACAATAAACGTTGATAAAATGTATTCAGTTTTACTGCTTTCAACGATTCGATTTCTATATTTGCGGAAACACCATAAAAAAGCATATCATGCTGAACGTTGGACTGATAGGAAACACTGACACTCTTGAGCCGTATGTAATGCGCCTCAGGGAAAACAAAAATATAAACATCATCGGGAAAGCTTCAGTTGGAATAAATGCACAACTGAACAGTTTTCATTACTCGATTCCCGAATTTAACAAGGTTGAACTCATTGAAAGAGCCGATGTTCTGATTATGGATAATTCGTCGCTGATGCCTTTTAAGATTCTTACAGATATTGTAAAAAAATCGAAACATGTTTTTACGGCAGGATACTTAAATCTCACAATCGATGAATGCACCCAGGTTGTAAAACTGATGAATGAATCGGGATCGGTTGTACAAGTAGGTAATCCATATTTTTTCTCACCTGCGATTCAATGGTTAAATAACAATATTTCTTCACCGGTTTATATCGATATACTTGATTTTACTAATTCGAATAAAGATCATAACCTGCTTTACCCGATGGTTTTGATGTTACTCGAAATAACCGGGATAAGCCCTAAAAAAGTTGGCGCAGTGACATTTAATTCAAATCCGAACAAGTCGGATTTCACCAATGTGAGGCTCGAATTCGGCGATGCGTCGGTGGTAAATTTCAGCTATGGCTCACTCGAATCGCTTGAGGAATTTAAAATGAGGATTTATTCGCGGAACCAGTTCATTTCGATGAATTTTACCCGAAACAATTATGTATGTAACAATAAACCAATTGATTTAAGCGGATTTGAAAATGTCAATGAAACTGATTATTTTATTGATTCGATCCATAAAAAAACAAAGAGAAAAAGCACTCTCGAGGACTATTTGATTGCCATGTATCTGGTACAGAAAATTAATAAAAAGATCACCCAGTTTTTTGCCCAATAATATTCATATTAATTTGCATTTTTCAGCAATAATCTCAAACGGTTTACGTTTATGTAAGCGACTGTATTTTTCACACTGAACTAAACTTTTAAGGAATGAATAAACCCTGGCAAGTTGCCAAATATTTAATTTTTGACATATTAGCAGCAGCAGCAAGCTGGATTATATTCTTTATATACCGGAAAGCCATTATTGAACCACAGCGTTTTGGAATTGACATCCCGATTGAATTCAATAACCGTTTTTACCTTGGATTGTTTTTTATTCCCATCTTCTGGATTACAGTTTATTATATCACAGGTTTTTATAAGGATATTTTCCGCCGGTCGCGTCTGATAGAGCTTGGCAGAACTTTCACCACTTCCCTGGCCGGAGTTTTGGTGATCTTTTTCACGCTGATCCTCGATGATTTTATTCAGACTTACAAAAACTACTACCAAATGTTTTTCACCCTTTTCTTTATTCATTTTCTGTTGACTTACACATTCAGATTAATCATTACCACTCAAACCATTCACAAGATTCACCACAGAAAGATCGGATTTAACACACTGATTATCGGCAGCAACGAAAAGGCGCTGAGAATTTTCAACGACATGAACAGCCAGAAATATCCGGCAGGAAATAAATTTGTGGGGTTTGTCGGTCTCGAAAATAACAATGACACATTATTAAGTAAATATATACCTAAACTTGGTAAGTTCGATGAATTAATCGATGTAATACAAAACAATCAGATCGAAGAAGTGATAATTGCGATTGAAACCATTGAACACAAACGTTTAAGCGAGATTTTAACAGTGATTGAAAACCGGCAGGTCACTATTTGGGGAATCCCTGACTTGTACGATTTTCTCTCGGGAACGGTAAAAACAAACACCATTTACGGTAGCCCGTTGATTAAAATCTCGAATGGACTGATGTCGGGATGGCAGGAAAATACGAAAAGGCTTCTTGATGTTTTCCTTTCACTTGTTGCTTCCCTGATTTTATCGCCTGTTTTTATTGTCCTGGCAATTATTATAAAGTTAACTTCGAAAGGACCGGTTTTTTATAAACAGGAAAGAGTCGGAAGATTTGGTAAACCATTTAAGATTTATAAACTTCGGAGCATGGTTGCCGATGCAGAAAACGGCACTCCGGCGCTTTCTTCGGAAAATGACGACCGGATTACAAAGATTGGCCGGTTTATGAGAAAAACACACCTCGACGAAATTCCTCAGTTTTACAACGTGATTATTGGCGATATGTCGCTTGTCGGGCCGCGCCCCGAACGACAATATTACATCGACCAGATTGTGAAAAAGGCCCCGCACTACACCCATCTTCACAAACTCCGTCCCGGAATTACCTCGTGGGGACAGGTCAGGTACGGTTATGCTTCGAATGTAGAAGAAATGCTGGAAAGGCTTCCGTACGACATGATATACCTGAAAAACATCTCGTTGTACATCGATTTTAAAATCATTATTTATACGCTGATGGTGAGCATTAAAGGAAGAGGTAAATAAAACTTACAAGCGCTGCATAATAATGTACTTCAGGCGTTTGTGCCTTCACACCGATTTAAGTTTTACAGTTTTAATTGGTTTATAAACTGGCCCTTCGTAATTTAATATACTTTGATAATAAATTATTTCCGTAACAGTAACCTGTTGGATTTCTGTATCAATAAACCTGTGGACAAGTGATTTGAACCCTTCTTTATCGGAAATTGATTTTATCCTGCCAATTGTCAAATGCGGGTTAAATGTTTTTTCTTCGGCAGGAAAACCTGATTTTACAAGACCTCCTTCGATTTCAGAAACTAATTGTTTCAATATCAAATCATTTTCAACATCGAAAAATAAAACACGCGGCTGACCATTACTTTTAAAGAATCCGACACCTTTCAGACCAAACTGAAAAACCTGATAATCCTGCGATACAGATTCAAGAAGATTTATAACTTCTGTTACCTGCTGTGTGTTTGTTTCACCCAGGAACCGCAACGTTAAATGTAAGTTATTGATATCAACCCACCTGATTTCTTCGTTATTCAACGACTTTTTTAATTCGGATGTTAATTCGGAAAGTTTTTCCCCGGCAGTAATTTTGATTGCAATAAAAGTTCTGATGGTGTCCTTCATTTTAAACAGTTTTAATCACATTTTTTAAATCTCACCTGATCAGCAAAACCTGGCCCTTTTCGTTGTGCTCAAAACCCTGGATGTCAAAATAATCTGAAATCCATACATAATTTCCAACCGGCGCCGGTTCACCATTTCTGATTGTACCATCCCAGTGTTCATACAAAGAGTTAGTTTCGAAAACCAGTTCGCCCCAGCGGTTGAATATCTTCAAATTAAACCTCTTTTCATCAACACCGGCTCCGACAGGCATAAAAGTGCGGTTTTCGGGGATATCGCTGTCAGGGCGGAATGCATTTGGAGAATAAACTTTTGAAGGAATGATTTTAACTGTTAACTCAAATGTATCGGCACAACCAAATTCAGATTCTGCAATTAAAATTGCTTTGTAATCGCCAAGTTGAGTGTATGTATGAACCGGTTCAAATTCGGTCGAAGTGATACTGTCGCCAAAATCCCAGAAATATTTTTCCGCCCTTTCTGAATAATTTATGAAAGAAATTTCAGCATTATCAATTAAAGCCACCTTGTAATTTACCTCGAATTTTGCAAATGGCGGCCGGTGAACCCATATCCAGTCGGTTTTTAACAAAGTGTCAGCACATAAAGTTTCATTCGAATACGCAATCAACGAAACATCGTGCCTCCCGGTATCCGGGAAATAATACAAATTCGAATTTCCCTGAGGATACGGCAAACTATCAGTGATCCAGGTAAATTCAACATCATTGTCGGTAGTTTCGGCAAAAACCTTAACCAAATAAGGCTGGCATCCTTCTTCGTTTTCAGTATAAAAATCAAATTCAGGCTTTCGTTTGATCTTCTTTTCAACAGGAAGACTTGTGCAGCCGTATTCATTAACTGTAAGTTTAACAGTTCCGACCGGCCGCTCAAAAACAACATTTATTGAGTCGTTGCCATCGCCCCACTTGCTTAATCCGCTCAGTTCCCAGGTACAAACCGAAGAATCGATGTTGTTTGTGTAATAAATAAGTAGTGAATCGGGATAACAATTCGAAGGATCAACCAAAATTTCTGCAACAGGAGTTGGAAAAACCATTACCATGCTGTCGATAGTAAAACTGTTTTTACACTGTGTCACCGGATTTGTGATGGTAAGATTTACCTTGTAAAATCCGGTGTCAGGAAAAAAACGCGTTACATTTTGCATCCCGATCACTTCTGTATATTCAAAAGTCCATGCAAAATTCACATTATCAGTGGTCAACAATTCACTGGTAAAATTAACTGTAAGCGAATCGCATCCCCGCCGTTTATCCGCATCCATCACAAAATTTGGTTTTGCGCTCAAAATTTTTTTCACTGGATCGCTCACACAACCATTATCGTTTATTGACAGTGAAATGTGCGGATGTTCCCTGAGAAAAACACCGACAGAGATATTATAAATCCGTTTTTGAAAATCAAGAGTATCCACAAACCGGCAGCCATCCAGATTCCAGTCAAAATAAGCGCTGTCAGTTGCCGAACCGGTAAATATCAGTTTTTTACTGTACCCTTCGCAAAGCGCGTCATCTTCAAAAATAAAATCAGAAACAGGCTGAATATGAAACCTGATCTTAAATGTGTCAGTAATTTCGCAGTTATCTATGGTTTTAACCCTGTAATAAATTTCGTAATCTCCTTTCTTTTTAGCTTCGATTTTTACTGAATACCGGTCGGCTTCAGTTAAAATCAGATCGTTGCTGCTGACAGACCATGAAAATCTTCCCGGAAAATTCCAGATACTGTCTGCCGCACCACTAACCGAAACCGACAATTGCGTTGTGTCAATCCCGCAAATGAGGTGATTGCCCGAAATCTCAATCTCAGGAACAGGGTACACCGTCAATCCGAATGTATCGCGTGAAGTGCACCGGTATTGATTATAAACCGTTAAACGATATTCACCGGTTGAATCAGCAATTATCGTCATGCCGGTTGAAATTGTGTCGTCAGATTCATTTTGCCAGATGTATTTTTCAAATCCTTCCCCTCCATTTAAAATCACGGAATACGGAGAGCATCCCGAATCGAACCTTTCGCCGAGATCGGTTTTGGGAGAGCTTTTAAAAACAAAAACCGTGTCGTGCAAAACACATCCTTCATTTGCCGATGCTTCAATCCAAACCAGTCCCTGACCTGTAAAATCAATGGTTTGTGTAACTTCGCCTGTGCTCCATAGATATTTATCGAACTGAGGACCGGCATTTAATTTTAGGGTGTCGCCGTTGCATAAAAGTAATGTATCGCCTTTGAAAAATTCAATATTTTCACCCAGATCGAGTGTCAGGTTAACATTGAAACCTGCGCTGTAACCATACGACTCCCATTTTCCAAAACCATATACATACGCAAGAAATCCATTACCTCCTGTAACATCTTCCAGATGATGGTTCCCCGGGGCTGTTTCAATCTGTGCAAAAGAAAAATTATTATCCGGAAGAGTTTTGAACTGCTGCTGAATTGAATGTCCATCCAGAAAAATCCCTGGAATATCTTTTGTAAATGCGACCACATTTATAAAATGTCTTTTAATACCGAAATAGGTTGTATCAGTTTTATCGGTCAGCGACTCGAAATTTATAAAATTTACTTCGGTAATCCACTGTTTGGTTGAATTGAGAACCAGCATGAACGGATCGCCGTTACCACCGGTTTCTGTGCTGTCATTGTCGTGCGAAATACTGAATTGTGTTAAAAGCACGGGCCTGTCAGAATAAATCCGTTTCACCTGATCCCCTGCAACATCAAATTCACGGAATTCACCTTTATTTAAGTTGAAAACAGATTCTCCGCCAATTTGAATCGCTGTATTATTTTCAGAAGCAAGTATCCTGAAAATGTCCTTTTCCCGCGTTTTAAGCGGAATGGTGAAATATTCCCTCCCCCACGAATACACAGGCGGAATTTGTTCATAAAGATGATCCCAGCAACATTCTCCGTAAGGAACGGTGGTTGCGAGCGCCCCTGAAAAAAAAGCGACAGGTTTGTCGGCAACAACATGGCTTCCGGTTAAATCGCCCTGCCCGGTTCTATCTGTTCCTTCCGTATTTTCAGACTGAACCTGAAAAACCTCTCCTTTATTCAGGTAAATAACAAATGTTGAATCTTTGGGACTTAGCTTATCTGTAACTTTCGCAGGAGTGATTTCAATTCTTGTCTGGTCTTCAACTGCGACCATTAAAAATTCACTGTTCCTGCCGCTGCCTGATTGCGGATTTCGGGGATCGATATCCGGGTAATAACACATGGCAAAATATTCTTTACCCAACGCCTCAACCGGGTAAATAACCGCTGCATCGGATGAATAATGGTCCCAACTTAAAGCATAAACATTTACAGGTTTTTCAGAAACCAGGTGGATTCCCTTATCCTGAACTTCTTCAGAACCAATAGCTTCCACCATTTGCCATGGAATAATTACCTGTACCGAACTATCGGCAAAAACAGTGTAAGTGCCGTTGAATGGATTTTCCGATTTGCCAAGCGTAATTGAAAAAGTCGTGGTTTCGCGGGCGGTAACAAATATTTTCACGGAATGCGACTCAATGTAATTCCGGCTCTCCATAAAACCAAACCAAAAGTCTTTGCCTTCAGTTGTTTTTTTACACGAATTATCATCGAGCGCGAAAAGATTAACCGGGCAAACCAGAATAACTATCTGTATTAAAACAAATATTAAAAATTTAATCGGTCGCACTGAAACTGAGTTATTCAGTAAAAATAGAAAAACCGTGCAAATCGTACACGGTTTTTCTGCTTATTCAATAATATAAAATCCTGTTTATTTTGGTTTTATTTCGACCATTAAATGGTTTTTCGGAATAACCTCATCTCTTTTCACATAAACCCGGACTATTTCGCCGTCGAAAGGCATCCTAACCTGATTTTGCATTTTCATTGCTTCCAGCAGCAACAATGTCTCACCTTCTTTTAATTTTTGTTTTGGTTTTACAAATACATCGATGATCTTGCCCGGAATGAATGAGTACAACTTGTTTTCATCGGGAGCTGCCCATTTTGTCCTTTCTTCGAATTTACGGGAATAAGTGGTTTTATAAATTGCTCCCTGAATTATCAAATCCTTCAGTTCTGTATTTTCAGACATATTATTTTTCTTGATTGGTTAAAACGGTGGAATTCCATGTTTTTTATTCGGAAGGGGAACACTTTTGTTCTCAGAAACCTGCAGTGCATGAAGAATCCTTGAACGGGTGTCTTTTGGTTCAATTACTTCATCGATGTAACCCTGTGAAGCGGCAACATAAGGATTGGCAAATTTTTCCTTGTATTCATTTATTTTCTGCTGACGCATTTCTTCCGGATTCTCAGCCTCGGCAATTTCTTTTCTAAATATGATATTAGCGGCGCCTTCAGGTCCCATTACGGCAATTTCGGCAGTTGGCCAAGCAAATACAAAATCGGCACGTAAATGACGCGAGTTCATGGCGATGTAACCTCCGCCGTAGGCTTTTCTGATAATTACGGTAACTTTTGGAACTGTGGCTTCGCTGTACGCATACAAAATTTTTGCACCGTGCCTGATCACTCCGGCATGTTCCTGATCAACACCCGGCAGGTAACCGGGCAAATCTTCGAGAGTGACAATCGGAATGTTAAATGCATCGCAATAACGGATAAACCGGGCTGCTTTGTCAGAACTGTCGCAATCGAGAACCCCTGCCAAAACCATCGGCTGGTTGGCAACAAATCCGACAGTTTCGCCGTCCATTCTGCCAAATCCGATAATAAGGTTTGGTGCAAAAAGTTCCATCACTTCCAGAAATTCCGAACCGTCGGTAATAGTTTTAATGACGTCGCGCATGTCGTACGGAATTCTTGCATCGACAGGCACAATATCCTCAATCTTTTTCCCTTTCAGAGGGGCTTTCGGAGGATAAGGCATTGCTTTCTTCAAATTACTGCGGGGAATGTAACTGATCAATGTTTTAATCTGTTCAAAACATTCCATTTCCGATTTTGCATAGAAATGGGCATTTCCTGTAATCTCTGAATGAACCCGCGCCCCGCCAAGTTCTTCCATCGAAATTTCTTCTCCTAAAACTGATTTAATAACACTCGGACCGGTGATAAACATCTTCGAAATATTTTCCACCACAAAAACGAAGTCGGTCAGCGCCGGAGAATAAACTGCGCCACCTGCACAGGGACCAAGTATTACAGATATTTGCGGAATTACGCCTGAAGCCAGGGTGTTTCTGAAAAATATTTCACCATATCCGGCCAGAGAATTAACACCTTCCTGAATTCGCGCACCACCCGAATCGTTGATCCCGATCAGCGGAACTTTCATTTTCAGGGCGTGATCCATTATTTTAGTGATCTTACGCGCATGCATCATCCCCAGCGACCCGCCTTCCACAGTAAAATCCTGGGCAAAAATACAGACCGGTTTCGACATAATTGTTCCGGTTCCGATAATCACACCGTCGCCGTGCAGCACTTTCGATTCCATGCCAAAATCCTTGGCGCTGTGCTCCACAAATAAATCATACTCATGAAATGAATTTTTATCGAGTAGGGCCAGAATACGCTCGCGGGCATTGAGTTTACCCATTTTTGCCTGCCTTTCCATGGCTTTTTCACCACCTCCCATCTGAACCTCTTTTTTTCTTTTCCGAAGGTCAAGAATGTTGTTTCTCAGTGACATATAGTTATTTTTTAGATTTAATTTACTATAATTCAGGAAAGATTCCCTTTGTAAAGTGAGGGCAAAATTATAATTTTTTTTTCATAGCATTTCGTAAACAGAAGACCGATGAGTTAAAATAACATTCTGTATTGAACTGCAATCGAATATTGGTATTCGATGTTTGAAAAGTGTCGTAACCTGAATTCTGAATATGAACTGTTAATTTAAACTCATAAATTGATTATGAATTTTAAAAAAGATACAAGCATTTTGGGAACCAGAGAGTTGTTAGTTTAAAGAAGGGTTTTCAGGATAATTTTCCCACAAAGTGTAACGATTTCCTGCTTTTTTTACAAAATCGTTCCACGATATTATTTTCTGTCCCTGCAAAACAATATTTTCATCAATATCGGTAACAAGCCAGGAGTCGTCTTTAATTTCGCCTTCAAGCTGACCAGCATCCCAACCCGAATAACCAAGGAAAAAGTGAATGTCGGTGGTTCTTACCAGCCCCCTTGAAATAAGACTTTTTAACTCATCGAACTCACCTCCCCAGTAAATATCTCCAGTAACTTTTATGCTTCCTGGCAGTATTTTTCCCAATTTATGAATGAAAAAAATTGAATCGGCTGCAACCGGACCGCCCAAAAAAACATTGGCATCAAATTCAGGGAAATCTGGAAAAACATCCTGAATACGAAAATCAATCTTCTTATTTAAGATAAAACCAACTGCTCCTTTTTCGCTGTATGCGACCAAAAAAACAACAGACCTGCTGAAATAGTCGCCATGTAAAAAAGGTTCTGCAATAAGTATCCGCCCTTTCTGAGGCGGAACGTTATTGGTTTTAATTTTGAATATGTCGAGATTTCCTTTCATTTACAAAGGCAATATAAGAAATTTTAAAAATCAATCAAACAGTTATTCATAATCCGTTTCATCAGATTTAATAAATTTGATAACGAAAAAACAGCAAACAAATTATTTACCGAATTACACGATCGAAAAGTTCTTTAAGGTAAGTGGAATTAATTATTAAGAAAAAACTAAATATCCGGCATTCATTTGAGGCACATTATGGAGGGAAACTGCAAAATTTCAGACTTTTTCCGGGTTTCTACATTCTGTAATCTGATAATAATCAGCAAATTCAGTCATCGTCAACCACTACAAAAACATCTTCATCCGATTTTGACATATAATATTGTTCACGGGCGAATTTTTCCAATTTTTCTTCACCGGCTTTTAAATCCTCAAGTTTCTGTTTATCAACTGCAATGCGCTCTCTGTAATATTTTTCCTGTTGTTTGAGTTCGTAAAGTCGTCTTTTATTTTTCTGGTGAGAGATAATGCTGTTCTCATCAAAAAAAACAATCCATGTCAAAAATAACAACGATGCAATAATCCACTTATTACCAAGCAGTTTAAGGATTTTACCATCAATTTTTATTTTTTTCATAACGGCACAAACTATCCTGACAAAAATAAAATTTTCGACACGCAAAAAAAAGGGTATTGAAACTTTTCAACACCCTTTTATAAACAACTTAAAGTTTATTTCAACCTTTGTCGGATTGAAAATTCGGATACGTATAATTTACCGGCGAAACAAAAGTTTCTTTAATAGTCCGGATTGAAGTCCAGCGGAGCAGGTTGAAAATAGAACCGGCTTTATCATTTGTCCCCGAAGCTCTTGCACCGCCAAATGGCTGCTGCCCGACAACGGCCCCGGTGGGTTTGTCGTTGATATAGAAATTGCCAGCTGCATTTTCGAGCCGTTTTGTAATTTTTTCAATATTGTAGCGATTCCCGGAAATCACCGAACCAGTGAGGGCATAAATCGATGTATTGTCAAGAACTTCAAGAGTTTCATCCAGTTTATCATCATCATAAACATAAATAGTCAGTACCGGCCCGAAAAGTTCTTCCTCCATTGTAATGTAATTCGGATTTGTAGTCTGAATCACTGTAGGTTCAATAAAATATCCAACCGTTTTATCGCATTTTCCGCCAAAAATAACTTCAGCATCTTCATCCGCCTTGGCGCGGTCAATAAATCCTTTTAGTTTATCAAACGAAGCCTCGTCGATAACTGCATTGAAAAAGTTGGTAAAATCTTCGGGCGGTCCCATTTTAACCGTTGCCAGCTCCCTTCCGAAAATTTCCTTTACCCCGGGCCAGATACTTTTGGGAATATATGCCCTTGAAGCAGCCGAACATTTTTGTCCCTGGTATTCAAAAGCCCCTCTTAACATTGCCACTGCAAGCGCCTGTTTATCAGCTGTATTGTCGGCAAAAATAAAATCCTTTCCCCCTGTTTCACCCACAATTCGCGGATACGATTTGTATTTCGAAATATTTTCGCCGATGGTTTTCCAGACACTGTTAAACACACCTGTTGAACCGGTAAAGTGGATGCCTGCAAAACGCGGATGTTTTAAAACCACATCTGCCGCAACCGGGCCTGATGCAAAAACCAGGTTGATCACTCCGTCGGGTAATCCTGCTTCCCTGAAAATTTCCATAATTACTCCGGCCGAGTAAATTGCTGTCTTTGAAGGTTTCCAGACAACAACATTACCCATCAGAGCCGGGGCAGCCGGGAGATTACCAGCGATGGATGTAAAATTGAACGGAGTCAAAGCGAAAACAAAACCTTCAAGTGGCCTGAATTCGTTGTAATTCCACATTCCGGCTGCCGATTCAGGCTGAATTTTATAAATATCTGTCATCACTTTTACACCAAACCGATAAAAATCAGCAAGTTCACATGCAGAATCTATTTCAGCCTGAAATGCATTCTTCGACTGTCCTAACATGGTTGCAGCATTAATTTTTGCCCTGTAAGGTCCGGCAAGTAAATCGGCTGCCTTTAAAAATACAGAAGCCCGGTGCTGCCACGATAAATCTGCCCATTTTTCCTTTGCTGCAAGAGCAGCGTCAATTGCCATTCTCACGTGGCTTGCATCACCCTGGTTGTAGTATCCTAAAGTATGTGCAATTTCGTGCGGCGGAAACATCCTTACCTTCTGATCGGTATAAACATCACGGCCACCGATAACCATCGGCAGCTCCACTTCAATCGATCTTAATTCTTTTATTTTTGCTTGTAATGCAACTCTTTCCGGATTTCCCGGGGCATAGCTTAATACAGGTTCATTTTTTGCAACCGGTACATTAAAGATTCCCTTTGGCATAATTTAATATTTGTAATTTCATTTTGGGCAAAATTAAAAATTCAGTTTTTGCTATTTCATAACAAAAATCAGTGACCTGAAAAAAACATTTTCGCACAAATAATTAATTATCAGAACTGTTTTTCTCCAACGAACATTAACAGAACAAATGTTGGTTTTTCAGATGTACAAACTTTATTGATAAAAAGAATTCAATTATATTTGAACGGACGCGTTTTTGAACGGTTTTATTAACTTTAAACTATTGACAACAAGGTTATTTACAATATTATCCGACAAATTCTGGTTTGATCATTCGGCACAGGATAAAAAGAAACTGATACACCTGTTGGTGGTTTGGGGAGTTGTCGAAATTTCTGCTCTCGCAATGCTGATTTATAATGCAGTATTCAGCATTGAAGAAAGTTGCCTGATCTGCAATATTCTGCTTGTTGCAATGGCCACACTTCCCATAGTCTGTGCAATCAACGGGAGAATTCACTGTGCTGTTAACAGCGTTTTCATTCTTCCTCTTGTTTTATATGCATTCTTTTTTTCCGACTTTAATCAGAATCTGCCAATATCCGATACTATTTATACAACTGTGTTCTGGTTGCATGTCGGGATGATTTTTTTGCTGTATTACTCAGAAACCAATTTGAAAATCAGGATGTATTTCCTTTTAGGAATCATCACTGTCGGTTACCAGATGCTTAAATCAGATCTTCTATTGAATTCGTTTTCTTATTATAAACCAATTATCGCAAATCCTTTGATTTTATTTGCCGGATTTTTTCTTCTGGGCTATTTAATGCGGATTTATTATCTGTCGATTATAAAAAATCAGCAAAAAAAGATCGATGAAATTAACCAGGGCATCAACAAAGTAATGCAGGATTCAGGTTTTTATATTGCCAGGTTGAGAGCAGAACGCGATGAAGCCGGAAACATTGCTGATCTGATAATCGAAAAGGTAAATAACAGTTTTGAATCTACATTCAAAATCAATTTGTATGAAGTTCAGGAACAGAAAGCCAGTTATATTTTCGATCTGATTTTTAAAAGCAGGTTCGACATTAATAAATTTATCTTTTTGGAGGTAAAAAATAAAAGGGTCACCGAATTTCATGCAGTTGCCCTCGAACGTTGGTTTAATGTTCATTTACTGCAACCCGATTACAATAAATTCTATGTTATTTTCGAAGATATAACCAAAGTGAAGAATAAAATTGCCGAACTCGAAGAAAGCAAACGTCGCTACAAGGTTCTTTTAGAGGCAATTCCCGACATATTCTTTGTGATTGATAAAGATGGCACTTATGAAGATTTTGTTATAAAAGAAAGCGACCTTTTCAAAATTGAAGATGCCAATATTATTGGAAGCACCATCTTTGAAGTTGGCTTCCCTGAAAACATGGCCGAAAAAATTTACAGTTGCATCCAAACTTCAATTAAAACAAACTCAATCGAAACAATTGAATACCAGATGAATACTCCAAACGGCACTTTCCTTTTTGAAATGCGTCTGGCGAAATTGAATTCACATTCGGTTATTTCAATTGCACGCGACATTACCAAAAGGAAAACTGCTGAAATTAAGCTCGAAAAGGCTCTTATCCGCGCTGAAGAATCCGACAGGCTGAAATCTGCATTTCTTTCCAACCTGTCGCACGAAATACGGACGCCAATGAATATTATCACCAATTTTTCGAGGTTTCTTGCTGAAACAGATCTCGGCGACAACGAAAAAATGGAACTTTCAGAAGCGATTGCAATTAACGGGAAGCAGTTGATGAATATGATCGATAACACAATCCATTTATCGAAGATTGAAACTCAAACTGTTGAAATTGTTCAGAAATTCTGCAATGTTAATTCAGTGCTGCGCGATATTTACAACAAGTACCTGATATTGATTCCCGACTCAAAAAATATAAGACTGAATCTGAAAATCGATGTACCGAATAAAGATTTTGGTTTTGAAACCGATCCGTATATTTTTGGTGAAATCATGTCGCTTTTGGTTGACAATGCAGTGAAATACACTTTAAAAGGCGAAATCAATATTGCCTACGAAATGATTTTAAACGAATGGGTGAAGTTCACAGTATCAGATACAGGTATCGGAATACCTGAAGATGAGTTTAAAAATATTTTCAGGCGGTTTTACAGGGTGAAAAACGGAATCAATGATTCTACCTCAGGTTCGGGTCTTGGTCTTTCAATTGTTCAGCATTATGTTGCTTTGTTGGGTGGCGAACTTGAATTTGAATCGAAACCCGGGAAAGGAAGTAAATTCTGGTTTTCGTTACCTTTCAAAAATGGGAAAGGCTATTTATCGCTTGTTCATTAAAATGATTTAATTCCCATTCTGCTGGTTTAAAAATAAGAAAAAGGATCCGATCTTTCGAATAGATCGGATCCTTACCACCAAATTTCTTTTAAAATATGCTGCTTCATTTTATGAATTAGGGATTTCATCTTTTTGAAAGATGACATCCCTTCTGCAACATTTCTAAATCTATTACTTTGATATTTGTTAAAGGATCCGATCTCTCAAAAAGATCGGATCCTTAACAACTCTTGCTTTGAACTGGAAAGAGGTCATCCGTCGGTTTATGAATGACCTCTTTTTGTTTCCTGGTTTTAATGACACACCTGTTATGGTTATTCTAATTCTTTGCTTATGAGGCAATAATATTGTATATTTAAATGCTGGTGAAAACCAAAACATTAAGCTTTGGATTCTCAATGAACAATTCATTTATACAAAAGCTAATCTGCCTGGTAGAAGCAAATCTGGCCAACGAGAATTTTGGCCCCGAGGATTTGGCAAGGGAAGCCGGAATGAGCCGTTCCAACCTGAACCGTAAGCTTAGATTCATTTTAAATCAAAATAGCAGCCAGTTTATCAAGGAAATCAGGCTGAAAAAAGCAAAAGAGCTTTTACGAAATGAAGAATTGACAATTGCTGAAGTATCGTACCGTGTGGGTTTTGGCAGCCCGACCTATTTCAGCAATTGTTTTCACGAATTTTATGGGCATGCTCCCAGTGAACGTAGGAATCAAGTACCTGAAAACGAACCGGAAGAACAACCGGTTCAGCCAATATCAAAAAAACGCAAACGACCGAAAATCCTCATTGGCCTCATGGTTGGATTGATTGTTTTAATTCCATTTTCTGTTTTTCTGATTAATAGAGGTTCAAAAAATGCCATAAAAGAAAAATCGATTGCTGTCCTTCCGTTTGTAAATTATAGTCCGGAGGAAGGAACTACCTACATCATTAACGGACTGCAGGAAGAAATACTCGACAAGTTGGAGAAAATCGAGGATTTGCGCGTGAAATCGCGTACAGCCGTTGAAAAATACAAGGACACCAAGTTAAGTTTAAGCGACATTGCCAAAGAGTTAAAAGTGAATTATATTCTCGAAGGTAGCGGGCAAAAAGTCGGGAATAATATCAGGATCAGGCTGCAACTCATTGAAACTGC
>JBBIPU010000017.1:0-30491 GCA_037442685.1 Draconibacterium sp.
TTTTTATAAAACCTAACATTTATCATGTTTTCTCGCTTAAGGCGTTTGGACTGGTTTTAAACTGATTTTTTTAACAATGAAATTGTGTCATTTTTTTTGGTAATTAAATTCTTTTTTTACATTTGTTTCCCTTAAGATTTATTAACAATTGAGCTAAACTTAACTTATGACTAATCATTTTCATTCCACCTTTACATGAACATCAGGGCAGGTGTGAGGTAAAAATTCTGATTCAATTTATTTTTTATTATAAGCTGTTTAATTATTAATTTAAAACTATTTCTATGAAAAAAATTGCATTTTTTTTGTCGATCATGTTTTTCATGGGAAGTTTGATTGGGAATGCTCAAACGAAGAATATAACCGGTACGGTTACTTCTTCAGAGGATAACCAGCCAATTCCCGGCGTTTCGGTTTCTGTTAAGGGAACCACTTTAGGAACAATCACAAATATCGATGGATTATTTGAGCTGACTGTTCCGCAAGATGCTAAAACATTGGTATTTAGCTTCGTCGGTATGAAAAACTATGAAGTTGAAATTGGTACGCAGTCCACTTTCAATGTTAAGATGGAAACCGATGTTTTCGGTATCGATGAAGTTGTTGTAACTGCGTTAGGTATTTCGAGAGAGAAAAAGGGACTCGGGTATGCCGTTCAGGATGTAAAAGGTGATGAACTTATCACCGCTCGCGAGCCCAATGTTGTTAACTCCCTGCAGGGTAAATTGTCCGGGGTGCAGATTACCAATTCATCTGGTAACGTTGGTGCAGGTTCGCGTATTATTATTCGCGGTATGAGTACATTAACGGGCAACAACCAACCTTTGTTCGTGGTTGACGGAGTTCCGATTATTAACTCATACTCCGATCTGGGATCGTACAGTGGAACTGACTATGGTAACTCATCATCAGATATCAACCCTTCTGACATTGAAAATGTTTCAATCCTTAAAGGAGCAAATGCTGCAGCCTTGTACGGTTCGCGTGCAGTTAACGGTGTGGTTCTTATCACCACCAAATCGGGAAAAGGTACGAAAAAAGGACTTGGTGTTTCAATCGAAGAAAATATGATGTGGAGTACACCTTTCAGATTACCTGATTTTCAGAATGAATACGGACAGGGATACGACCAGGAATTTGAATATGTTGATGGTAACTGGGGTGGTGTTAACGATGGTATCGACGAATCATGGGGACCAAAACTGGATGGACGTTTACTCCCTCAGTTCGACAGCCCGTATGATCCAATTACAGGTGTTCGCACTCCAACTCCATGGATAGCACATCCTGATAACGTAAAAAATCTTTTTGACACAGGTCTGAACCGTACCACATCAGTGTCGGTAAGCAGAATGGAAGACAAATACAACTTCCGTATGTCAATTTCAAATATGGATCAGACAGGTATGATTCCGAATACTGATCAAACTAAAAATACATTTAACCTGAATGCCGGAATAAATGTTACCGACAAACTGAATGTTTCAGGTTCAGGTACTTACACCTTGACAAACAGTGATAATATCATGTCATCGGGTTATACATCCGCAGGTATTTTCCAGAGTACAATGCAGTGGTTTGGCCGCCAGGTTGACACTCAGTACCTGAAAGATCACTGGAGCGAAGTCGATCCTGTAACAGGTCGTCATGTAAACTGGAACCATGCATATCACGATAACCCGTACTGGACCCTGAATAAAAACACTAACTCTTTGAAAAGGGAACGTGTAACGGGAAATTTCAATATTACCTACGATTTTAATGAATGGTTGCAATTAAAAGCCATGGCTGGTGTTGATGGCTATTCACAGGGTGTTAAAGAAGTCAGGGCAAAGGATTCGAATGACTGGATGGAAGGTGCATTTAATAATTATGAGTCGATCAGAAGAGAAACTACTGCAAATGCTACTTTAAATGCGGATAAGTCTTTTGGTGAGCTGGATGTTGTGGCAACCTTAGGTACTGAATATAACCATTATGATTACAGGGAAGATAATTCTTTTGTGTCAAGCCTGATCATACCCGATTTATATTCAATCAGTAATGCAGCTTCTCCAGCTACCACAGGTATGTACGAACAGCATACTGAACTGCAGAGCGTATTTGCCAGTGTTAACCTTGGATTCCGCGATTTCTTATTCCTGGATTTAACAGCCCGTAACGACTGGTCTTCAACCCTTCCGGTTGACAACAATTCATATTTCTATCCATCTGCTTCTCTTGGATTTATTTTTACTGAAGCTTTGGGTATGGAATCGAGTTTACTTTCCTTTGGTAAACTGAGGGCAAGTTATGCAGAGGTAGGAGGAACTGCCGGCGCTTATGCTTTACAGGGAACCTTTAGCGCTGCAAATCCATTCAACGGACAGCCTTCGTTAACCTATACAAATACGCTGGCTCCGCTTGGACTGAAACCACAACAGAAACAATCGATCGAATTTGGTGGTGAACTTAAATTTTTCAACAACAGGTTGGGAATTGATGCTACCTGGTACAAGGAAAACACCATTAACCAGATCATGAATATTGCAATCTCGAATACGACAGGTTTCAGCACAAAAACGATTAATGCAGGAAATATTGAGAATAAAGGTCTTGAATTGACATTGACAGGTACACCGGTTCAAACCAAGGACTTTAGCTGGGACATTACAGTTAACTGGGCCACTAACACAAATACAGTCAAGGAACTTACCGGCGATATGCAGTATATGAACCTGTATGACGGTTCCTGGGGAATGACTGTCAGGGCAATTCTGAATGAAGAATACGGCCAGATGTGGGGCTACGATATTGTAAGAGAACATGAAGAAACGATATATTATCCGGAGGGTTCTCCGAATGCAGGGAAGGAATGGTATGTTAAATATAGCGGAAAGCCTGTACTGACAACAGCAGGCCGTTATATCAGGTCGCCAAAACAAACTGTACTTGGTAATGTTTCACCTGATTGGTTTGGCGGTGTGAACAATGGTTTCCATTACAAGAACTTAAATTTCAGTTTCCTGATTGACTTCCGCAAAGGTGGTGATCAGTACTCGATCACCGACTGGTTTGGTAACTATACAGGTGTCATGGCTGTTACAGCTACAACAAACGATAATGGCAAAAACGTCCGCGATCCCGTTGCCGATGGTGGCGGTGTGAAAGTTGACGGTGTTTATGGAAAAATGGTCAACGGTCATGTTGTGTTTATTGATAAAAGTGGCAATGAATCGGCAACTCCGGTTCCTAACGAATCTTATGTTGCAGCACAGCTTTTCTACGAAACCGATTATTGGGGAAAACCAGGTTTGTCTGTTTTCGATGCAAGTTATGTAAAACTGCGCGAAGTAATTGCAGGTTATACATTCAGTAAGGTGGATTTCTTAAATATCAAGAGCATCAACCTTTCACTGGTTGGAAGAAACCTGTTGCTGATTTCCAGCAATATGCCTCATGTCGATCCTGAAAACGGAATCAGTGCAGGTAATACATCTGTAGGTGTGAACTCCACTCCGATACCTTCTGCCCGAAATATAGGTTTCGATCTTAAACTTAATTTTTAATACGGATGGTTTAACTTAAAAATTAGATGGAAATGAAAAATATTTTAAAAAATTCAAAAGTAATCCTGTTAGCTGTCCTGATGATTTTCGCAGGATCGTGTACAAAGGATTTTGAAACGATGAACACCAATCCGAACTCGCCTGTCGATGTTCCTTCGATTAATATATTTACGAATGTGTTGGTTTCGCATATAAGTTATGAAGTGGGTGACTGGATTCAGCATACCTATCTTGGACCATGGTCGCAACAATGGTGTAAGGTGCAGTATATTGATGAAGACAAATATATGCCACGTAGCATGGACGGTGATTTTCAGGGGCGTTATACCGGGTGTCTGGAAGATTTAACAATTATAATTGAAAAAGAGTCAGCAGAAGGTGGAAATCAGGAATTGCTTGCCGCTGCAAAGATTATGAGAGTTCATGCATTCAGCTTTCTTACCGACTTATGGGGTGATGTACCCTATACTGAAGCCAATCAGGGACTTAAACTTGATGGCACAATCACACCGGTTTATGACACTCAGGAATCGATTTACAATGCAATGATTGCTGAACTGGAAGAAGCAAACAATATGCTGACAAGCAGTTCACTCAATTTTGGTTCAGGCGACGTTGTTTTTGGCGGTGATCCGATGGCATGGAAAAAATTCGGAAACTCACTTAAACTGCGAATTCTGAACCGTGCTGCAGGTACTCCATGGTCGTTTACTTATGATATGGTAGGCGGAACAAAAGTTACCACTAATGCCGGGGCTGTTGCAATGGCCAACGCTGATGCCAAAATCGCGGAAATTCTTGGTAATCCGGGTCAGTTCCCGATTATTACAAGTAACGATGAAAATGTAAAATTGGATTATCCCGGATTACCTTACAGAAATCCGATATTCAATGCATTATTTTCCCGTACCGACCAGGCTATCAGCCAGACAATGGTTGATTTCCTGAATAACAGGAACGACCCGAGGGTTCATATTTATGCTCAACCTACTCCGAAAAGTCTCGATGCCGGTGAACCAGCTTACAATGGTCATCAGAATGGATTAAAACATGCAGCCGCCGTATTCCAGAATATTTCACTTCTGGGAACTGCAGTGGCTTATACCGAGACCGCTCCGCTGTATTTATTGTGTGCCGATGAAGTTGAATTCATTCAGGCTGAATATTATATGCGCAAAGGCGACGAAGCAAAGGCAAAGGCTCATTATGAAGCTGGAATTACTGTCAGTATGGAACGTTGGGGTTGTATCGATGGTGGCACTGTTTCACCTTCAACTAAAACCGATGGCGTATTGCCATATTCATATCCGGTCGATTATGCAGCGTATCTTGCTGAGCCACTGGTTGCATGGGGTGGTTCAACCGGTGAAAAATTCCAGAAAATAATTGAACAGAAATGGGCTGCCATGTTTGGCCAGAGTGTCCAGGCATGGATCGAAGTGCGCCGTACAGGTTTCCCGGCCAGAATATTCGAATATGAACTTGAGGGTGCATACTACCCAAATATGGGTATGCCAACCCGTTTGACTTACTCAACTGTTGAAGACACCTATAACGGTGCAAACCTGAGAGCAGCAAAAGAACGTCAGGGAGTTCAGGATCTGAACGAAGGATTGTTCGGAAGCTGGGTTTGGTGGAATACCCGCAGGAACCCGATTCCAACAGAAATTGATCCGCCACCGCTTGATGAACAATAAAAAAGATTTTATGAGATACAATAAACCTGCTGGTATTACCGGCAGGTTTTTTTATCGAAGCGTGCCATGCAATACTGTCATTTTATACTATCTTTAAATAAAAATCAAAAATCATGATGAGAATTATCTTTTTATCAGTATTTACCTTCATGTCGGTTTATATTGGTTGTGCTCAGGAAATTATACCTGGTTTGCAGGATCGTTATATTCTTGGTTTGGATCAATATATGAATTATGAACATATTGAGCGTAATATGGCCAAAACCGCTACATACAACGATGTAAAAGGCTCGCCATTTATGTCGAAAGAATTTATCGATGGTCAGATTAAACTGAATGACGGGAAAATTTACAAAGGTCCGTTACGATATGATATTTATGCTGACCAGGTTGAATTTAAAACCTCTGGCGGAGAAATATATGCAGTGCAAAATCCGGAAACCATAGAATCAGCAGTTATTGGCGATCATATTTTTAAGTATCTGGCACCGGAAAAAAATAAATCAATTAAGGGATTTTATGATGTACTGAAAGAAGGCAGTTACACTCTTTTGGAAAAACACCAGATACTGCTCAAGGATCCGCAGGCTGCAAGACCTTACATTGAAGCCCAGCCAGCCAAATTTATAACAAAGGAAAGTAAGTTTTATATACTTGATGCAACAGTAAATTATACTGAGATTAAAAGCAAGAAAGATTTGATTGTTTCTGAAGCTAATACTGAAAAACTGGAGTCGTTTATAAAGAAAAATAATATCAAACCGTCTGACAGAAATGATTTGATCAGGTTTGTTGAATTTCTGAATCAGTAATCCATCTCAGGTTTTCCTTTTCTTTTTCTTTGCCGCCGGGAAAAGAACATTATTCAATATTAAGCGGTATCCCGGCGAGGTGGGGAATAAACTTAAATCGGTTGCCTGGTCGCCGATTAAATGCCGGTAATCTTCCGGATCGTGCCCACCGTAAAATGTCCAGAATCCTTTCCCTTTTTCGCCATGAATGTAGCGCGCTTCGTTTGCCGATTTATTTTCTCCCATCACCAGGCTGCTCGATTTTAAAACATCTTTATTAAAGGCGGTGGTTTGTCCCATAAATCCTTTGATCAGATTACGATGGTTCTGGCAAAGCATTGTCGGAATCGGGTCCCATTTTGCCGAAAATTCAAACAAGGTGAAATAGTCGTTTTCCCTTATTACATTCCGGGTGTCGGTTACATCGATATTCGAAAATTCGTAGGCAAACGGATCCATGCTCAGTTTGAAATTCTTAAAGGCAAGCGTATTGTTAAAATCGAGTTTTTCCTGCGCATTCTTATCTGCCGGGTCTCCGTCGAACATGGTTTCACAAATATCAACCCCAACCGCTGCCAAAGCAATATCGTAAGTGTCGGTTGCCGCACACATGGCAAACAGAAACCCTCCGTTGATAACATATTTTTCAATTTCACGGGCAACCATCGATTTCATTTCCGAAACCTTTAAGAACCCAAGTTTTTTGGCCAGTGCGGTGTTGATAGCCACATCCTGCTGGTACCACGGGGCATTCTGGTACACCCTCCAGAATTTTCCGAACTGACCTGTAAAATCTTCGTGATGAAGATGAAGCCAGTCATATCCGGTTAGTTTTCCGTCTAATATTTCTTCATCATAAACCACGTCGTAAGGGATTTCGGCATAAGTTAAAACCAATGTAACAGCATCGTCCCAGGGTTGTTTATTCGGTGGCGAATAAACCGCTATTTTCGGAGCTTTGTTCATGGCAACAGCGTCCTGGTTGACATCGGGTTGTGCAATTCCATCCAGAATTGCTGCTGCCTGTGCATCCGTAACCGACTCGAATGTTACACCACGTACCACACATTCATTTTCAAAATTAGTTGAATGCTGCATCAGAAAGCTTCCTCCCCTGTAATTCAGCAGCCATTTCACCTCAACGTTGTTATCGAGCACCCAGTAAGCAATTCCGTAAGCTTTCAGATGATTTTTCTGAGAATCGTCCATTGGAATCAGCATGTAAATGCTTTTCGCCTGAAAAGACAAAAGTATCCCGATCAGCAATATTGAAATCTTAAGTTTCATCGTACTTTTTTCTTTGAAATATACAACCGGCAACCGTTTTTGTTCAGAAATTAAAAAGGTGCCCCGGAAGTAAACGGTTTCTGTTTGTCGAAATTGTTGTTTGTCGAAATACCTGCTCCTGCCATGTCAGCTTCATCGTTCATTTTTGAACTGAAAGTCTGGGGAATGTCCCCAAAACTCTGGTTGAATCGATTTTCCATATCCGAGAATTTGGCCAGCTCTTTCTTGAATGACAAGTGAATATCGCCGGTGGCGCCATTACGGTGTTTTGCAATGATAATTTCGGCAACACCGAGTAACGAATTGCCTGAATCGTCCTCGGTAATTCCATAATATTCTGGTCGGTGAATAAATAATACAAGGTCGGCATCCTGTTCAATTGCCCCTGATTCGCGGAGGTCTGAAAGTTGCGGGCGTTTTCCTTCGCGCGATTCAACAGAGCGGTTCAGCTGCGAAAGTGCGAGGATTGGAATATTCAGCTCTTTTGCGATGGCTTTCAGCGAGCGCGAAATAGCGCTTACTTCCTGTTCGCGGCTTCCGCGGGTGTCGGCGCCGGCTGTCATCAACTGAAGATAATCGACAATTACAACTTCAATGTCGTATTGCATTTTTAACCGGCGGCATTTTGCCCTGAATTCGAAAATCGAAAGGGCAGGGGTGTCGTCGATAAAAATCGGGGCCTTGTCAAGACTTGAAATCTTCCGGTTCAGATGTTCCCATTCCCAGTCTTCCAGCCGGCCCGATTTAAGTTTTTGTGAACCAAGTTCAGTCTCTGCCGATATCAAACGCGTAACTAACTGAACAGATGACATTTCGAGCGAAAAAAGTGCAACCGACTTATTATGGGCTACCGCCATTTCGCGTGCCATTGAAAGTACAAATGCTGTTTTTCCCATCGACGGACGTGCTGCGACAATAATGAGGTCGGTTTTTTGCCAGCCCGAAGTAATTCGGTCCAAAGCTGTAAAACCCGACGGAACGCCACTCAGTCCTTCTTTCTGGTTTTTTGCCTTTTCAATTTGCAGAATGGCTTCGTTTAAAACGGGTTTTATCGGGACAGTTTCTTTTTTAATGTTTCCCTGGGCAATCTGGAAAAGCGATGATTCGGAAAAATTGATCAGATCGTCCACATCCACAGTATCGTCGTACGATTTGGTCTGAATTTCAGTGGAAACCCGGATCAGTTCGCGCTGAATGAATTTCTGTGCAATGATACGTGCATGAAATTCGATGTGGGCTGCAGAAGCCACGCGCCTTGTCAGTTGTGTGATGTACGCAGGCCCCCCGATTTCCTCAAGCTGATTACGGTCTTTCAGTTCCTGAGTAACCATTAAAAGGTCAACCGGCTTTTCTTTCCCCGACAGTTTTTTGATTGCATCGAATATTTTCTGATGTTCTTCTTTATAAAAACTGTTTGTATCGATATAATCGGCCACGGTTACATAAGCATCGCGCTCAAGCATCAGCGCACCCAGAACGGCTTCTTCAACTTCGAGGGCCTGGGGCGGAAGTTTTCCGTACTGGGCATTAATTTGCTCGATGTTGAAGGTATTGTTGCTGTTCTTTTTCTTTTCTGCCATAACTGTAAAATTCTGCGCCGGTCTCTAAAATTGAAGATCAAAAGTAAGTTATTTGTTGCCTGTGGGGTATTAATACTTGTTAATTTTTCACACCCGTTTTTAAATCCGGATATTAACAATTGTGAATAGTTTTTACAATCGCAGTTTATCTTCAATAATCAACGAAATAACATCTTTCAGCGTCAGTCCCATTGCATTGATTTGCTGCGGAATAAAACTGGTGGCAGTCATTCCAGGAGTTGTATTCACCTCGAGGAAATAAAATTCATCATCTTTCAGAATGTAGTCGATTCTTACAATTCCTTCGCATTGGCACAAATCGTAAATTTCGGAACTGATATTCTGGCATTTTTCGAACAGGTGGGCAGGCAATCTTGCCGGTGTGATTTCTTCTGTTACTCCGGGTGTATATTTGGCTTCGAAATCGAAAAACTCGTTTTTTGGCAAAACCTCGGTAACCGGAAAAATCATCTTTTTGTTTCTGATTTTTACAAGTCCGCAGGTAAATTCCTTGCCGTCGATAAATTGCTCAATCAGCGCTTCATTGCTTTCTTCCCACGCTTTTTTGATGGCAGGTTCAATTTCTTCCCGGTTTTTAACTTTTGTCACACCAAAACTCGACCCGCCAGCATTTGGTTTTACAAATACCGGTAATCCAAGCTGATCAGCGATTGCAGATGCATTAATCAGTTCCCCTTTCGAAATTTTTAACGATCGGGCCATCCTGATATTAAAACTCCGCAGGTAATTGTTGCAGAACCACTTGTTAAATGTGAGTGAAGAAGTGTGCACATTGCACGTTGAATAAGGGATTCCCAGCAATCCGAAGTACCCCTGCAGTATGCCGTCCTCGCCCGGTGTGCCGTGAATGGTGATGTAGGCAAACGAGAATGTTATCTTTTGATTTTCAAACAAAAAACTGAAATCGGATTTGTCGATGTCTGCAATTTTATGGTCATCCAGCAAAACAATCCACTCTTTTCCCTTCATCTGAACCAGCCAGGGGTTGTATTTCTCAATGTCGATGGCTTTGTAAACATTGACGCCGCTCTTTACCGACACAACAAATTCTGATGAGTCGCCTCCTGATATTACCGCGATATTTGGTTTGTTGTTCATTTTGATCTAATTATTCAATTTAAAAATTTTCTTTCTATTTAACTTGGTGTTAACAGAGGGCAGATTGATGTTCAGGTAATGTTTATGTTTTCCTGTTATTTTGTTTTTATAACAATATCTTGTGAACTAATGATTTATAAGTTTAATTAACTGTTATTAGAAAGTTATGTCTGATCGGGTAAATTTTTAAAAATTTCTTTTACTTTTTCTTTTAAAGTTTTATCAATCCTGCCCATCAAAGTTTCAACCAGTTCTTTATCAAGTGTAGCCAATTTGTGCACTCTTATTACAGAAGGTAATTTTAAACCCGATTCTTTCCAATTTTCAATCAGTACATCATTTTGTGTTTGATAAATCTTGCTTGTTATTCTGCAAACGATAATATCTCCGTCGTTGAAATCGTTAATTATCAATGCAGGTCTCCTTTTAAAAGTCTTACTATCGGTAAATGGAAATTTTAACAAAACGATATCTCCGAAACTTAAACTGTTCATAATCAATCATTGTCATAAATTGAATCTGAATCAGAATATCCTTTTAAAAACTGACTTTGAGTAGTTGACTCAAAAGCCAGATCATCATAAATATCCGAATCATCAATAAGTACAATTACCCTGACATTTTTATCCTGTTTGTTTTTTAACTCAGGCTGTAACCTTGCAGGTATCGAAATCTTATTGTTTTTAATTTTTGATTTAAATTCCAGTGCTTTCATATTTCTGAGATTGAATGCACAAAGATAATTATTCAAGAGGTTGAAATTTGAAAAGGAAGACGATTTTATATTTTAAAGATCTGAAAATTGACGGCAATTTTTATTATTCCAATAAATCTTCTTCACTCGTTTGATTCCTGCCCGAAATATAAGTTTCCCATTTTTCGATTACAGTTGCCATATCTTTGGGCAATTTAGAATCGAAAATCATTTTTTTCCCTGTAGTCGGGTGAATAAATCCAAGCGTTTTTGCGTGAAGTGCCTGACGGGGCAAAATTTTAAAACAATTCTGGACAAACTGCCTGTATTTACTGAAGGTTGTACCCCGTAAAATTTCATCGCCACCGTAATTCGAATCGTTAAACAAAGTGTGGTTGATGTATTTCATGTGTACCCTGATCTGGTGTGTCCGTCCTGTTTCAAGACGGCATTCCACAAGGGTGACATAACCAATCCGTCTTAAAACTTTGTAATGTGTAATGGCAGGTTTTCCGTAATCCCCTTCGGGGAAAACAGTGAAAATCTGTCGGTTTTTAAGACTGCGGCCAATATTTCCTTCAATGGTTCCTTCATCTTCCTTTATGCTTCCCCAAACCAGAGCCTGGTAAGTGCGTTCGGTCTCTTTTTCGAAAAACTGGAGGCCAAGCCTGGTTTTTGCCAGTTCGGTTTTGGCAACAACAAGCAAACCCGATGTATCCTTGTCGATGCGGTGCACGAGGCCAGGCCGCGGATCTTCGCTGTTAAAAAGCGGAAGATCCCTGAAATACCAGGCGAGTGCATTTACAAGGGTGCCCGTGTAATTCCCGTGCCCGGGATGGACAACCAGTCCCGGAGGTTTGTTGATCACAATCAATTGATCGTCTTCGTAAACAATATTCAGCGGAATTTCCTCAGCGATGATTTTTAATTCGCGCCGGGGGTAATCCATTACAATCGCAATCTCGTCGTTTGGCTTTACCTTGTAATTCGATTTTACAACCACGTTGTTGACAAGAATGCAACCTGCGTCTGCTGCAGCCTGTAAACGGCTCCGGGAGGCGTTTTTGATCTGGTTCGAAAGATATTTGTCGATCCGAAGCAACGACTGACCGGGATCAACCTTTAACCTGTAATGTTCGAAAAGCCCACCTTCCTCTGAATCTTCAATTTCTTCGATGTAATCTTCCATAACTTTATTCAGGTTCTTTCAACACAGGTTTTAGTAATTTAAGCGAATCGAGGGTAAGCCACAAATCCACTGAGGTTCCAAGACTTACAAATTTTACATTGGTTCCCGGATATTGCTTCCAGATTAATGCAGAGAGTGTGTCTTCGGATGTTAGCACGGTTTCATCGCAAATCAGTACACCCTTATTTAACATGCGCGATTTCAGCAGTGTATCGGCCTGTACATAATTCAATCCGGTCAGGTCGGGTAGCGGAGTTTCCTGTACGCCGCTGCTGCTCCCGATTACCAAATCAATACTGCTTCCTTTTTCAACAATATCTCCCTGCTTCAGCTCGGCTGAATTTTGTTCAGCTCTCAGTACAAGGTTGTTGTATTCCGATGGCTCAAAAGAGATGGTCCCCGGCACAAGCCCGCAGTTTTCAATCAATCCGGTTGCCTGCCGGTAAGAAATATCGGTAAGTTTCGGCAACACCACTCTTTCCGGAACTGTTGAATTGACCGATAAAAAAACAATCCGGTTTCTTTTAACTTTGAATCCTTCGACCGGAACCTGTTCAACAACAACACCCGGTTCCGCCCCGTCAACGTGCATCGAATCAACTATTTCGAACTTAAGATTATGTTCCTTTGCCACAGTTTCAATTTCGTTGAGGGTAAGCCCTTTAAAATTGGGGACAGGAAACGATTCGCCATGCCGGGTATATGATTTAAGCCGCTGTAATGTGATGATAATGAGCAATAATACCAATATGATAGCTAAAATCAGGTGTTTAAGGAATACCCGGCTGGTAATGAAATTTTTCAGACTCATGTTAAAACTGTCGGTTTTTAGAGAAACAAAAATAACTCAAAAAAAGTATGGCTACCGGTTAAAATTAATTTTCATTAAAAAATTGAATTCAGAAGGTTTCCAGAATGTTGTACAACGTATCTCTTTCAACCGGGACAAGTTTTACATCTTTTATCATTCCGATCAGTTCGGCACGGCTTGCCGACGGATTTTCCTCTGCTCCGGCCATCGAATAAATCTTTGTCGAATCGTCGATCGTTCCATCCAGGTCATCGACCCCAAAACCAAGTGAAAGCTGGGCTGCCTGTTTGCCAATCATCGGCCAGTATGCTTTAAGATGAGGAATGTTGTCGAGAAAAATCCTGGATACTGCATAATTCTTCAAATCTTCTATCAAAGTAGATTCTTTGATGTGGGAGTAGGAATTATTTTCCCTTCTGAATTTGAGGGGAATAAAAGCATTGAACCCGCTGGTCAGCTTTTGCTGTTCGCGCAGCCGGTTTAAATGATCGACGCGATGTTCGTAATTTTCAAGAAGTCCGTAAAGCATGGTGGCATTAGTCGGGATTCCCATTTTGTGGGCGACACCGTGAATGCGCAGCCACTCGGTTGATCCTGTTTTATCGGGGCAGATTTCGGTACGGATCGTTTCATCGAAAATCTCAGCGCCGCCCCCGGGCATCGATTCAAGACCGGCAACTTTTAATCTTTGCAGCCCTTCTTCAACTGAAATCTTTCCCATCTGGCACATCTGGTCAATTTCAACGGCGGTAAAGGCTTTAATATGCATATTTGGTGCAGCTTTTTTTATGGCTTTCAGCATATCGACATAAAAGTTGACATCGCGGTTGGGATGCACTCCGCCAACAATATGTATTTCAGTGGCTCCTTTTGCTGTGAAACGTTCAACATCCGAAATAACGTCTTCGATGCTGCATTCCCAGGCACCTTTTTGTCCTTCGCGCCTGCGGTAAGAACAGAATTTACAGTGATTGATGCAGATGTTGGTCGGTTCGAAATGAAAATTCTGATTAAAATAAACGTAATCGCCGCTTAACCTTTTTTTTACTGTGCTCGCAAGAACACCCAGAAATGCCAGGTTTGAACAATTGTACAGTTCTATTGCATCGTCGGTTGTAATTTGTCCGGCATTAAAAACCTTTTCGGCAATATTTTTTATTGAACCGGGTAGTTTCAGCGATTTGATAATATTTTGATAAAAATCCATTCTTTCATCTGATATTGTATTATTCCTGTCGTTTCTTTCGGGGAGTCTGCCTGCAGTCAGGTATGATTTGGCGGGGCTTCTGCGATAGCATTAATAAACACGAAAAGGTAAAGAACAGATTCTTTACCTTCCCGCAAAAGATATGAAGTTATTCAATTATCTTTTGTGCCTCGGCTCGTCCGAAACAGTTAATTTTTTTCTTCCTTTTGCACGACGGGCTTTCAATACTTTACGGCCGTTTGCAGTTGACATTCTTTCTCTGAAACCGTGTTTGTTTTTTCTCTTTCTGTTCGATGGCTGAAATGTTCTTTTCATTTCTATCTGTTTTTATATTTTTCTGATTCGTTTTTTTTGGACTGCAAAAATAGTTCTTTTTTTATCTCTGCCAAACCTTGAATCAACTTTTTACAGGAATTTGTAATAATTTGAAGCCGGGATTCATTCATCTGGTCAGGTTTTAGAGAAAAACATTTTTATGGCGATTAAAACCAGCAAAATGCTGAAAATCCTGCGCAAAGTTCTGTCGGAGATATTTAAGGTAACCTTCGAACCAAGATAGGCGCCAATAACAAAGGTTAACGATAAAACCAGGGCAATTTTCCAGTTTACCTGGCCGGCTTTCCAGTAGTTCCATGTGGCAAGAATTCCTACCGGCGGCAGCATAAATGCAAGACTTGTACCCTGTGCCTCGTGCTGGCTCAACCCAAGAATAAACACAAGCGCCGGAATTACAATAATTGCACCTCCGATTCCAAAAGCGCCGGCAAGCAAACCGGAGATAACTCCGACGATTATTAATACAATCAAACTAAAGAAACTCATAATTTTTATTCTTTTTTCACTGAAAACCGGAACCCGATTCCATGAAGATTGGTAACTTTTATATTCGGATCGTCTTTGAAATATTTTCTTAATCTCGAAATAAACACATCGAGGCTGCGTCCTAAAAAGTAATCATCTGTGCCCCAGATAGTTTCCAGTATTTCGTTTCTGCTCAGCACCTTATTTGCATTGGTGGCAAAAAATTTAATCAGTTCCGATTCTTTTAAGGTAAGCGTTCTTGCGTTTCCGTTTAAAGAAAGCGTCAGATCGTCGGGATAAAAATCATAATCGCCAATCGATATTGATTTTGCATTGATCCGGTTTTCAACTGGTTGCGCATTGCTACGTTTAAGGAATATTTTTATTTTCAGCAGCAGTTCTTCCATGCTGAATGGTTTGGGTATATAATCGTCGCCACCAAGCGTCAGTCCTGTAATCCGGTCTTCGGTCATCGAACGGGCTGTTAAAAATATAATCGGAATATGTTCGTTGGTTTTTCTGATTTTTGTAGCTACCTGAAATCCATCCATTTTGGGTAGCATGACATCGAGCAATATGATATCGAACCTTGATTTTTTATACAGTTCCAGAGCGATTTCCCCATTTTCGGCAACCTCAACCTCGTACCTGTTTTGCTCAAGATTATCCTTTACAATGAATCTCAAAGCTTCATCATCCTCAACCAGTAAAATTCTAATCGCTTCTGTGTTCATATTTTACAAAGGAATAGTAAGTGTAAATATACTGCCTCCTGAAGGATTTTCATCCACTTTTATTCTCCATTTATGGGCCAGAACTATTTTCTGGACATAATCCAGACCAAGCCCGAATCCTTTTACATTGTGCACATTCCCGGTCGGAACACGGTAAAATTTTGTAAAAATCTTTTTTCGCTGATCTTTAGGAATGCCAATGCCGTTATCGGAGACAGCCAGTTCGAGATTTTTCTTTTTCTGGTTTGCCGATATTTTTAACTCAGGTTGCCGATCGCAATATTTGACCCCATTCTCTAAAATGTTAGTTATCAGATTTGTAAAATGAAAGCGGTCGGCAATGATAACCAGCTTTGCGTCAGCGACAAAAATTTTCACATTTGCTTTCTGGCCAAAATCGGTTTGTTTGAAGTGTGCAGCAATTTCGGTCAGTATTTCATTCAGGTTTATTTCTTCCAGGTTCAGATGAATCCTGTTTTTTTCGAGAGAAGCCAGGTTTAAAACCTTTTCCACGTTCTTCGACAACCGCATATTTTGTTCCTGTATTATCCTCGCGTAGGTGAATAACCTTTCAGGAGTGTTTAAAATATCCTTGTTGTTCAGAACACTCGAGGCAATTGCAATCGATGAGATTGGCGTTTTCAGCTCGTGTGTTAGATTATTGATAAAATTTTTCTGAACTTCTGACAGTTGTCTTTGACGGATAATCACTGACAAAGTATAACCAAAAAAAACCACGATTATTGCCAGCAGCGCAGTCAGAAAATACCAGATTGAAAGCTGCGAAACAAAATATGTAGAACGATCCGGAAAATGCAGGCCGAAATAATATTTGTAATCATGATAAGTCTGAAATTTATATTTCGAAGGCTTTTCATCACCGTTACTGATCAGAATTCCGGCATCCATTTGTTCAGTTTCAGGATCGTAGATGGCAAATTCAAAATCGCTGTAGATTTCATGTTTTTTAAATTCCCCGATAAGGTGCATTTTGAGCAAATCCTTATCAATTGCGGTATTTACGTTAACGATGTAATAGTTTCCTGACACAATCTGAACAGGTGTTAAACTGTCGAAACTCGAGGTATTGCCACTTGCAAGCAACATCTGCCATACAACTTCTTTCAAAGCAACAACTGTTGATTCTTTGAATTTTTTCTCGGAGAAATTATATGAACTTTTTAAAAATCCGAATTGAATAAGAAAAACACCCGCAACTGATATTGCTCCAAGTAAAATGATATATCGTAATGTTTTTCCTTTCATTGGTAAACAGTGTGTGATGCTAAACTAATCAAATTTCTGTTTTCATATTTCAGTTAACACTTCGTTAACAAAATATTGATTTGAGTTAACAATATTATAATGAATGCATTTCTAATTTTGTCGTGCAAGTTAAACGAAAAATAATTCATTTTAAAATTAAGAAAAATATGAAACGAATTTTACAAACCATTACCATCGTTTTTTTGGTAATTGCATTTAATGTGAGTTTTGCACAAGGTCAGGCCAAAATATCGTTTGAAAAAACTGAACACAATTTTGGTTCTTTTTTGGAAGCTGCAGGCGTTCAAACCACAGTTTTTAAATTTACAAACACTGGTACTGTACCTTTAATATTAAACAACGTAAGGGCATCGTGCGGATGCACCACACCTAAATGGACACGCGATCCGGTTGCACCAAATAGTACAGGTGAAATTACAGTAAGCTACGATCCTAAAAATCGTCCGGGTGCTTTTACAAAAACCATTACAGTAGGTTCGAATGCTGAAAATTCGAATGTAGTTCTGACAATTTCAGGACAGGTTGAACAGAGGGAAAAAACCCTTGCAGAAAAATATCCCCGCGAAATCGGTCCGCTGCGTGCCGAAACAAACCATATTTCGTTTGCCCAACTGAAACAAAATGCAGTTGAAACAAAACAGCTTGATCTGATAAACGATACAGATAAACCTGTTAAAGTTGAATTACAAACAGTTCCGCCTCATTTGACAGTAAAAATCGATCCTGAAACAATTCCAGCCAAAGGAAAAGGAACACTTTCAGTTACCTATAATGCTAAACTGGCTGATACGTATGGTTTTGCATCGCACAGAATCTACCTTTCAATCGACGGAAGCAAGGATTATAAAAACTCAATTGGAGTAAGCGCCACTATTGAAGAGGATTTTTCGCAGTTGACACCTGAACAGCTTGCAAATGCTCCGGTGGCAAAGTTTGATGTGGTTGATTTTGATTTTGGCGATATGAAACAGGGCGATAAAAAAGAGCATACTTTCAATCTTACAAATGCCGGTAAATCCGATTTACAAATCCGCAATGTACGTTCGTCGTGCGGTTGTACCGCTGTGGCTCCATCCAAAAAGGTTGTTGCACCCGGTGAAACCGTTCCGATCAAGGTGACATTCGATTCAAGGGGAAAGCGGGGCAGGCAAAGCAAATCAATTACTGTGATAACAAATGACCCGAAAAATCCGACTTCAACATTACGGATTTCAAGTAATATCGAAGCCGAGAGTTAATCGGGTAATTTTAAATATTTAACAAGAGGTGTTGCAATGAACGTTGTGACACTTTTTTTTTATCCGTTATTTTCCGATTTGTGGTACTTTTACACAAAATAACCAGTGAAAGGATGACTGAAAAAAGAATACACCACGTTGAGAATAACCCTGATTACAAAGGATTGAAAGTAAATGAGGGGATACCTCAGCCTGAGCCGGTAAATCACGAATCGGTGAAGCGTTTTCTGAATAAAAAAAGGGATTTGCTCCCTGTTACCGATTATGTAAAAGGAATATTAAACAGCGATATTACAATGCTGAGCAGGGCTGTAACACTGGTTGAAAGCTCAAGTGTGAAACATCAGCGGCTTGCACAGGAAATAATTACCAGTTGCCTGCCTTACAGCGGAAATTCGGTAAGGATTGGAATAACCGGTGTACCTGGTGTTGGTAAAAGTACTTTTATTGAATCTTTAGGAGGTCTGATTACAAACCGGGGAGGGAAGCTGGCAGTACTTGCAATCGATCCAAGCAGCGAACGGACAAAAGGAAGCATTCTGGGTGATAAAACAAGAATGGAAGAACTGGCAGGAGATAAAAATGCTTACATCAGACCGAGCCCTTCTGCAGGGTCTTTGGGTGGGGTTGCCCGTAAAACTCGCGAAACCATTATTTTATGTGAAGCAGCAGGGTTCAGTCATATTTTTATTGAAACCGTCGGGGTGGGGCAGAGCGAAACTGCAGTGCATTCAATGACCGATTTTTTTCTGCTTCTGATGTTGGCCGGAGCTGGTGACGAATTGCAGGGAATTAAGCGTGGCATCATGGAAATGGCCGATATTATCGCAATCAATAAAGCCGACGGGAATAATATTGAAAAAGCCGAATTAGCAAGGATTCAATACAGTAACGCAATACATCTTTTCCCAATAAAAGATTCGGGATGGGAACCAAAAGTGTTTACCTGTTCTGCTACCAATAAAACCGGGATTTCTGAAATATGGGATCAGGTTGAAAAATATAGGGAATTCACAACACAAAACGGGTATTTTAATATAAAGCGAAACCAGCAGTCGGCCTACTGGATGCATGAAACAATTCAGGAACAATTGCGGCGAAATTTTTACAATAATCCGGAAATAAAAGTAAAAATAGGCGAGATTGAAAGACAGGTGCAGGAAAACAAATTGAGTTCTTTTCTGGCTGCAGGCTATTTACTTGAAATTTATTCGAAATTAAAATAATTTGCCTTGATATACATTCGGATTTGACGATAAACATAAACCACAGGATGGATGAACATGTAATTTGATTTATATTTGTGTAAAACCTTTCATTACATTAAATGTTATTTAGGCATAAAAATCAATAATCAGTAAAATACAGTAAAATGAATTACGATGTAATAATAATAGGAAGCGGGCCAGGTGGATATGTTGCCGCAATAAGGGCTGCTCAGTTGGGATTAAAAGTAGCCGTTGTGGAAAAGGAAAATCTTGGAGGTATTTGCCTCAACTGGGGTTGCATTCCTACAAAATCGTTGCTTAAAAGCGCTCAGGCTTTCGAATATGCAGTTCATGCCGCCGATTACGGGGTTTCAATCAATGGCGAAATAAAAGCCGATTTTACGGCAATGGTAAAACGCAGCAGAGATGTAGCTGATGGAATGAGCAAAGGAATCCAGTTTCTTTTTAAAAAGAATAAAGTAGAGTCGATTTTTGGCTTTGGAAAACTGGCCGGGAAAAATGCAGTTGAAGTAACTGACGATGCCGGTAAAAAAACAACTTACACTGCAAAGCATATCATTCTTGCAACCGGGGCCCGCTCGAGGGAATTGCCAAACTTGCCGATTGACGGAAAGAAAATAATCGGTTACAGAAAAGCGCTTACCCTTGAAAAACAACCTGAAAGCATGGTGGTTGTTGGTTCGGGCGCAATTGGCAGCGAATTCGCCTATTTTTACCAGACGATCGGAACAAAAGTAACCCTGGTTGAATTTATGCCAACAGCCGTACCAAACGAAGATCAAGAGGTGGCTAAACAGTTGGAACGTTCGTTCAAAAAAATGAAGATGAACGTTCTGACAAGTTCAACGGTTGAAAAAGTGGATACTTCGGGCGATAAATGCAAGGTGACCATAAAAACTAAAAAAGGTGAGGAAATCGTTGAGGCTGATATTGTGCTCTCCGCTGTTGGTATCACACCCAATTTGGAAGGCATCGGGCTGGAAGAGATGAAAATTGTTATTGAAAACAGTCGTGTTAAAGTGGATGAATTTTACAGGACAAACGTGGAAGGTGTTTATGCAATTGGCGACATTGTAAACGGACCGGCACTTGCACATGTGGCTTCGGCAGAAGGAATTGTTTGTGTTGAAAAAATAGCAGGATTGAATCCTGAGCCGGTCAATTATGGAAATATTCCCGGATGTACTTACACAAATCCTGAAATTTCATCGGTTGGAATGACAGAGGCTAAGGCAAAAGAGGCAGGTTATGAAATTAAAGTCGGAAAATTTCCGTATTCAGCCAGTGGTAAAGCAAGTGCGGCAGGCCAGAAAGATGGTTTTGTGAAATTGATTTTCGATGCAAAATATGGTGAATTGCTGGGTGCACACATGATTGGCGGAAATGTAACCGAAATGATTGCCGAACTGGTGGTTGCCAAAAAACTTGAGATTACCGGTCACGAATTGTTAAAAACAATTCATCCGCACCCTACAATGAGTGAGGCTGTAATGGAAGCCGCAGCGGCAGCTTATGATGAGGTGATCCACATTTAAAATATTGTATTTCAGTGATTAAAACCCGGGATTATCTTCCGGGTTTTTTATTAAACAAAATTTGAATAAAAGACCGGATGATTCAAATAGTTTCAATATATTGAAAATCAGCAGAATGTTTTGAGTTTACATTTATAGTTTTAATTTTGTTCCCCATAAAATCAGCTACTGTCAGGAATTATTTCCCATGAAAAAAAAATTTTGTTAAACTGAATATTCATTTAAACTTGAGAACTTATGAAAAAACTCGTGTTTTTTACAGTGATGTTAGTACTTACCAATCTTGTGTTTGCAGGTGGATTGTTGACAAACTCAAACCAGAGCGCCCAGTATATCAGGATGATGTCGCGGAATGCCTCGCTTGATATCGATGCGGTTTATTATAATCCGGCCGGATTGATCAAATTAGCTGATGGCTGGCATTTTGGTGTTTCCAATCAGACTATATTTCAGGATAAAAATGTTAATTGCGGCTATCCGTTATTAAATGATCCCAATTATCTGGGTACTGTTTCTGTTCCTGTATTTCCTGATGCTTATGCAGTTTATAAAAAGAATAAATGGGCTTTTTCAGCTGGTTTTGGTCCAAATGCAGGTGGCGGTTCGGCCGAATTTGACAGGGGTCTGCCTTCATTCGAAATACCGATTTCCAAGGTGGTTCCCGGTTTGGCTCAACTTTCACAAATAAATCCGGCATTGGCCGTTACCGGATATAATGCCGATTTATATTTTACAGGAAGTTCAGTTTTCTGGGGATTTCAATTAGGCGCCACATACGAAATCAATAAAGTATTTTCAGTGTATGCAGGCGTAAGATACATGCCTTCGAAAAATGTTTACCAGGGAAGCATTAAAAATATCCAGCTTGAAGTTGGTGGAAATATGACTTCTGCACCGGCATTTCTGACCAATGCTGCTGGTGTTGTAAATGCGGCTGCCACTGCCACAAAAGGTGTAGCCACCAGTTTACAGCCAATTGTTGATATGGGAGGCGGTTCATATACTTTAACTCAGCTTGAACAGGCAGGATATATGACTGCAAATCAGAAAGCTTTGATTGAAGGGGGTTTGGCACAAATGGGTCTTTCTTCAGAGCAAATAGCAGCTATGCCAATAACATCAGTTCAGGGAGCCTATACTGCTACAAGTAACCAGTTAACTGTAGTTTCGGGACAACTCTCGGCAACTTCATCACAACTTGGGGACAAAGAGGTTGATACAGAACAAACAGGCGCTGGTTTTACACCCATAATCGGGATAAATATTTCTCCAAACGAAGATTGGAACATTGGGTTTAAATATGAACATACCACATACATGAACCTGACAAATAATACTAAAGTTGATGATCTGGGTTTATTTCCGGATGGAGCAGAATCTTCAAGTGATGTTCCTGCAATTCTTGGCGTTGGGGTAGGTTACAAAGGACTTGACTGGCTGGAAGCTCAGGTGTCTTATACAGAATATTTTAACAAGCCAATTGATTGGGGTGTAAATGTAAGGGATATGTCAAGCTGGAAAAGTGTGGATCAATCCAAAATTCGTCAGCGTACAAGTGGCAATGGTTACGAAATGGGATTGGGGCTTCAGTTCAACCTGTCTGAGAAGTTTGCAGTAAGTGTCGGAGGATTGTGGAGTGATATGAAGATCGACCCGAGTTATCAGAGTGATTTCAGTTACAGTAATCCATCGACTACTCTTGGAGGTGGAATAATGTGGAAAATTACGGACAGAATGAAACTGGACGCAGGTGTTTCAAATACTTTTTACCAGGATCAGACTGTTACTTTTGCAGATCCGCTGGTACTTTCGTATAAAGATGTTTACGGAAAAACAACAATTGATTTTGCAGTAGGACTTTCTTACAGTATTTTCTGATTCGGGAAATAAGAAATAAAATAAAAGCTGCTCAGAATCGGGCAGCTTTTATTTTTTCCAGCGGAATGATTTATCATCAATTGCATGCTGTGTGGCAAGTATTCCATCCAGATGATCATATTCGTGCTGAATTAATTCAGCCATATCATTTTGCAGATGCCATGTTTTTTGTTGCCAGTTAATATCACGAAACTTGACAGTGAGTGATTTATGACGCATAACTTTTACAAGCAAATTGGGGAAACTCATACAATCATCCCAAATCTCAAACATTTCTTTACTTAAGTCAGAAAGCTCAGGATTAATAATAACAACCGGTTTGTCGATATTTATGCAGATAATTCGTTTCATTAAACCGATTTGCGGGGCGGCAATTGCACGTCCAACGCCATATTTTTCCCTGAAATCGAGGACGGTTTCAAACATAAGATCGATATTCGGAAGCAAACTGCTGATTTCCTCTTGACGGACTGTTTCCGATTTTTCGTAAAGAAGCGGATTTCCGAGCAGCAAAATATCTCCGACTGCCATTTTATTTCAGTTTAAAAAGTTGATTGTAAATTTTACCATCGGTTAGTTTGGCGGTAAGAACAAATTCTTTTTTACCTTCAAGTTTCAGCGGGGTTAAATCGAACCTGAGTTCTTTTGTAAACCAGGCCTCGCACATATCGCCGTTTGCATTGTGCCTGATTTCGAAAGTTGGAATTGAAGTACTACCTGTAATCCATGTATTCATTCGTGCCAGGTCAATTGTATGTTGCGAGCAGCCACCGCTGTACGATAATTTTATTTGCAGACAATCGCCGTCAACAAAGGCTTCGTGAATAAAAACAGGATCGCGGGCAAGGCTGTCGTAATTGGAGAAATACAGATCGACGTAGGGTGCGCAATTCAGTTCTTCAACAAAAACAATATCGGCGGGAATGCCCCGGTCGCACGATGGCACAACGTCTTTCAGTTCGATATACTGGACATGCACGCGCTGACCCTGTGTGAAAGTAAAACCATCGGGAAAATACAACGGCTGAATCCTGTTCCCTCCTTCAAGTTCGATAACAATTCCACAACTCCCGGCGCCGGCATAATCCACAACCACGCCAATATCCTCAAGCCTGGTTTCATCCTCTTCATTCCTGCAACCTGTGAGGCTCGCCGCAAGAATTGCGGCAATAAGAATAAATAGTTTCATAGCTTTCAGTTTTCAGAAGAATAACGTTTTGCTTAAGTTTTTATTCTGTAAAACGCCCAAAACAATTCTATTCATAAACTGGATTCTGCACTTCCCCGATAAATAAAATTGCACCTGTATCCTTTTCGGAAATTGCAAATACAAAGGGTTTGTTTACATTGAAATATGTTTTCGGATCTTCAACGGGCATGCTGTTGGTTGTCATGGTAATTGCCGTAACTGCAGCAGCTTCTGTGCCGTTTTCGTTTACATCGATGAATGATTTGTGAATTGCGGAACTGATGTACAATTCTTCATCCGACATCTTCGAAAAGTTGGCAACATTCGGAATAAAAGCTTTTTTCATGCCCATTTGTGTCAGTACATCGTTCAATTTCGTATCGAAGGCAAATTTGAACCTTGGCATGGTAACAACCACGTGGTCAGTCGGTGCAAAACCGGCAATCCAGTTTTTCCAGTTTTCTGCTGAAAGCATTTCGATTAAATCATGCGAACTTTTTCCTGCAAGCGGAAGCATTACAATCATATTGTATTGTCCTTTGCCATAAGGCATTCTGATCGCACGAAACAGGGAATTAGCCGAATAATCCAGTTTTTCTTCCTTTTTCATCATCGGGACTTCAATGTTTGTTCCGTCTGACTTTGTGAAACTGAGCATGTGAGTACCCTGCTCATCGAATTTATTTTGCCAGATACCGTTGAAATAAATGGCATTCAGTAACACCATCCTGTCGAGCGGATTTAACTGTTCGATGATCATCTTTATTTTGTTGTGGGTTTTCTGTGCCACCCAGTCGTTTATGGTCTTTACCGATGATGGCGAACCAAAGTCAAGTTTTGCCACTTCGGCATTGTACACAGTTTTATTGATGTTCAGAAAATCGGATTTTACTGAAAAACCATTCGCATAAAAAATGGAGTTGGCGATTTCAAAAACCACATCTTTATCGAGCGATTGTAACCCGTTAATCAGCATTTTGTAAGAGTTGTTGATTTGTTCGGCAGTCAGCCCGCTGAGTTTCATCGCGTTTTCCATTTCTGTTTTTGTATCCGAATTGGCTCCGTTGTACGCCATCGCAAATGCCACGGAGATACTCAGTGGCGAGATCATGATATTTTCCCTGTCGCTGGAGGACCTTATTTTCTGAAAAATTTCAAGCCCAAAAGTATTGTCAGCTTCAATCAATTGTGCAGATTTTTCATCCATATTAATGATCTTGTTTTCATCGTCAATCACTTTTTCCTGCTGGCACGACCAGATTGTACTGAAAATTACTACTGCCAGAATTGTTAATATCGGTTTCATTATTATCTGATTTAGAATTCAATATAATTTACAAATTGCATTTCTACAAAGATGATTCCATAAATGAAATGGTTGCGTGCAAATTCTTTTAATTACACGCAACCTGATTACGTTTTGTTTCATCTATTAAATGGTTTTCAGAGGAAAGAAAGGAAGGTAACACAAACAGGTTGAGATAACAACAGTTATAAGGTATTTAAAGCATTTATCTTTAATTTTGAGCGGACATTGTAACCAGAATTTGGAAGATTTAAAAAATATTGTCGAAGAATGTGTTTCGGGTAATGTTCGCGCTCAGGAAACCTTGTACCGGATGCTTGCTCCAAAAATGTTTGGTGTTTGTCTGCGTTATGCAAAAGATACGACTGAAGCGGAGGATAATCTGCAGGAAGGATTTATCAAGGTTTTTACATACATTAAAAACTTCAGGCACGAAGGTTCTTTGGAAGGCTGGGTAAGGAAAATAATGGTGAATGTTTCGCTCGAAAAATTCAGGAAGCAACATTTTATGAATCCGGTGGAAGATTTTAAGGAATTCGAATCGATACATTTTTCGGATGATATTATTGAAAAAATATCGGCCGAAGAATTAATACACCTGATCCAGGAATTACCTCCGCGTTACAGAATGGTTTTCAACCTGTATGTTCTGGAGGGCATGAACCACAAGGAAATCAGCGAAGAAATGCAGATTTCGGAAGGTACATCAAAATCGAATCTCGCAAGGGCAAGAGATATTTTAAAACGGAAAGTGATTCAACTTTACGGAGAATCGGAAACGAGTAAAACTTACTCAGCATAAAAGGTCAGGATTGAGTTGAAATCCAGACTGTAATTTTGAAATATAAATGAAAGAAGACAAAAATATAGAAAACAAAATCCGCGAAAAACTGGAGAATTTCCAGCCGGTTCCACCTCCGCATATCTGGGATGGTGTGCAGGGAAAACTTGCTGCCGGAAAACATAAAAGGAGGATGATTTACATTAGCTCGGTTTCCGCGGCTGCTGTCGTGGTTCTGGCTTTTCTGGCAGGCTGGTATTTCAGCAACAGTACAAATTTTAATGAAAATACAAGGGTTACAAGCCAAATTGTTCAACCCGGAAAAACCAGGATTGAGAATAAGGAACTGCCACAGGAATTTGCAAATAAAGATGTAGAAAATGAGAAAATTACAAAAAATTCAGGATCCGCAAAACGATCACTTTCTGACGAAAGTACCCGAAAAAGTATTTCAACCGCTGCTTTAAATGCACCTGAAAAAGAATCTTACACTTCTCGGGAAAAAATCAGTATAAATTTAATGAAAAGCGCCGTAGCCCGGATTACAGAAAACCAGCATGCAGAAACCGGTTTGGCACAAACCACAAAAACGGGTTCAGAAAACAATCTTACCGGACAGGAGCAATTATTAATAGCAGAAAACATAAAAAATTTAAAATCAGCCTCAAAACCTGAAAACAACTGGAAAATGGGAATGTATGTGGCTCCGGGTTATTCATCTTACTCAGCAAGTCATTCGGAAAGTTATTCAAAGCAAATGACCTATTCGGGCAACAGCGGAAACGCAAACGTGGGAGGAGGAGTTTCGGTTCAGTATAAAACAAGCAAACGCTGGATTGTGGAAAGCGGCGTTTATTATGCACAAAGTGGACAGGAGTCGGAATCTTCATTGAATATTTTTGCACAAAACAAAAATCAGGATTACTCTTTTGCGCCGTCGTCTGATAAATCATATTTCAGCAATATCGTTCAGGTTGAAAACAGTAATATGGTAATGAACAGCACGGCAGGTGTGATTCAATTTAATAATACTCCTAAAGGTGCTGAACTGAGCGGGAATTTTGATGCTTCTAATTCAGGTTTTACAAATCTTTTGGTGCCGTCGGGCCAGTTTTCGCAGGTTTTCCAATTCGTTGAAATCCCTTTGTATGCGAGGTACAGGGTTGTTGATTCGAAATTTGGCGTTGAACTTATTACAGGTTTGAATACGGGAATTGTTGTCGGAAACGATGCATATATCAGCAACCAATATGGTGTGCAGAACATTGGCGAAACACTCGATATTTCGTCGGTAAACATTGCCGGAACACTTGGCGTGGGCCTGAATTATGAATTGGGAAAGAATTTTGCCGTTGCGCTTGAACCCAGGTTTTTGTATTACCTGAATTCAATAAATTCAAATCCATCTGTGGAATTCCGCCCTTACCGGATCGGTATTTATACTGGGTTGGTTTACGCATTTTAAAGCGTTTTGAAAAAGATTTTCATTGAAAAAACAAATTTTCATCTTCACGCAACCTTAAATTTCAAAATCTGATCTTATTATAAAACCTACTTGAAATATGAAAAGAATATACGTCATTTTGTTTAACCTGTTTTTAGTTTTATCATTATTTGCCCAATCTCAGAAAGGATATGTTTATCTGAAAAACGGCTCAATTCTGAAAGGGAAATATCAATACACCGAAGATTTGACCAAACTGAAGATTGAATCGGCTGGAAATATCTGGATTTTTAATGCTGACGAAATAGACCATGTGTCGGATAACAAAACACACATTGAAGAGGCCGGCGGTGTTCAGGAAAATAAAGCATTTTCATTCAGAACTGAAGCCGGAGTGCTTGCGGGAAATTCGGGTAACAGTCAGTCTGCTCCTTTTAGTTTTTCGTCTGCAGCCAATTATTCTGTGCTCCCGAAACTTTCAGTTGGCGCCGGTATCGGATTGGAATTTCTTAAGGAAACTTATTTGCCAGCATTTGTGAATATTGAATATAAGTTCCGGAAGTCCTGGTCGTCGCCGTATGTTTTTCTGAAAACCGGTTATGAAATTGCAATCGAAGAGTCGAATGAAATCTATAATAATGTTCAGCCTGTTTATTATGATTATATGGTCTGGCCCTATCCGGATTATCAAAATCAGAAACTCGATACAAAAGGAGGATTTATGATTAATCCAGGGCTTGGATACCAAAAAATGTTTTCTTCAGGTTTTGGAATGTCATTTGCATTTGGATACCAGTTTCACAGGTTAAGTTACACAGGTGAAAATGATTACCAGCTCGACATCGATTATAACAGATTAACCATAAAATTAGGCATCATTTTTAATTAAAATCAAACTGAAATGAAAACAATTACAAATATATTTCTCCTTTTTGTTTTATTTATTGGATTTAGTTCATGTATGGACCAGTACACAGAGGTTTTTACTGCAAATTCGCCCGTTTATATGTCGTATGAAGATTTACGGGCTGCAGTAAAGACCACTGGTTCAGCTGATTTGGAAAATCCGGGGAAAATCTATTTTAAAGACGATTACATTTTTATTAATGAAGAAATGAAGGGTATTCATATCATCGACAACCGGAATCCCGCAAGTCCTCAGAATGTCAGTTTTATCGAAATACCCGGAAATGTTGATATGGCAATAAAAAATAACATTTTGTATGCCGACAGCTACATCGACATGGTTGCCATAGATATCTCGGATATTTCAAATCCGAAAGAAGTGAACCGTGTAAAAGACGTTTTTCCATATTTGACGCCTGAACCCAAGGATCCCGATATCAGAGTTGCTTCGGTTGATCAGGAAAAAGGAGTTGTGATTGACTGGGAAATAAAAAAAGTAAGACAGGAAATAGAATATCATTATTACCCGTATTATTTTTTTGGCGAAAAAGAATATGCAATGGCTGACGTTTCAAACGGAGGTGTTACTGCCCCGGCAGGAAATTCATTTGGAATCGGAGGAAGTATGGCGCGTTTTGGTTTGTACGACGATTATCTTTATATCGTCGATAATTCAACCCTTTACATGTTCGATGTGAAGGAGGCAGAAAAACCGGTTAGTATTGGTCAGCAAAATGTTGGCTGGAATGTGGAAACCATGTTCATTTACGATGGACACATATTTTTTGGCACACAGAGCGGAATGCAGATTTACAGTCTGAAAGTGCCTACAGCCCTGAATTATATTGGTAGTTTCTGGCACGTAACCAGTTGTGATCCGGTGGTAATTTCCGATGGTTACGCTTACATAACACTTCGTGGCGGAAATGTCTGCGGAAGTAATGTCAACCGACTTGATGTGGTGAAACTTTCGGCTGATTACAAAACCAGTAATCTGGTAGGTTCATATCCGATGAAAGGTCCGTACGGACTGGGAATTGACGACCAGACTCTTTTTGTTTGCGACGGGGATGATGGATTAAAAGTGTATGATGTCACTGACAAGGAAAACATCGATGATCACCAGATTTCACGTTTTCCCGGCATAAAAACCTACGATGTGATTCCATTTGACAAATATCTTTTTATGATCGGGGATGATGGATTCTACCAGTACGATTATTCCAATCTGCAGAATATCAGGCAGGTCAGTCTGATTCCGGTTATTAAGAAAGATTGACGAAAACACCCTGATATTATTGAAATAGCTAAAAATGGAAACTACTCTTACAAAAGTAATTTACTGTTCCGGAAGATCAGATAAATCCTGACTGAACATGGATTTAATATATTTCTGTAAACAATTAATTTTTAAGTTGTTAAAGCGTTGGATTCTGTCTTTCAGATAAATCAGTTTATTACAAAATATTCTTAAGTTGCATGAAATACAATCAGCATCAGTTCAACCGGATAACATGTGTCAAAAACAAATTTCAGTATAAATATTTTGTTTAATTCCTGATGTAAAATTGATTTTTTAGTTTAACTTCCTGCAAACCAATTCTTTATTTTTAGGAAAAATGTAAAAATAATTTTGAGGTTTATCCATTTTATTTATTTTTTTTCTTATGTTTGTGGTTGACTATTGAAATTACTTTTCTAGGACGCAATTTTATTAAGATTTAAAATATTGGTACTTGTGTTAAATTGAATTTGTTTTCAATGATTTTGGTACAAATGAGGTAAAAGCATTTATTTAAATACCAACACAAATGTTCCGATAAAACGAGAGATAATAATCATTACGATGTGATGAGAGGTTATTAGTGACATGATGTATTTATATCCTGATGAATTTGGGAAAAGTGAATGAAAAAACAAACCATATACCATTAAATCATGAACTCAAAAGGACGCTTTATCGATTTGAAAGAAAATGAAATTAAGAATTATTCAGAAAAGATTAATTCAGATGAAGAAAAAGTAAGATTTATTATGGAAGTAATCAGTAAACAGGGGTCGTACAATAAATCTTATGATAGGGAACAATTAGACATCAATTTCTTTAATAAATGTAGCAGGGATTTCATAGAAACTGAAAAAGGGAGATTTGTGCACAATGTAAAAAGTGAGGTTACCTCATTTGAGATTAATCATTTAAAAAATCAGAATATTCTGCTAAAACAACTGATAGCAGAACT
>JBBIPU010000017.1:30591-36503 GCA_037442685.1 Draconibacterium sp.
AAAAGCCTGGCAAACTGCCGGGCTTTTTTTATTGCAACCAAAGCATAAAAATGTAATTTTGGCAAATTATTTTTAAAGTCAGAAGTGCAGTTTTTGAGTCGGAATAAAAAAATATAAAGTTTATGAATTTGCTCCCGTAACATATTTTTAAAAAGGAGAGATAAAATGAAGAAAAAAATATGGTGGAAATATATACTTCCGCTAATAGTTACAGTTAAAGTTGTTGTAGTGGTTATAGTGTTAAGTTCTTTAAAATCAGATAACCAAGCTGTTTCATCAGTTGATGAAATAAAATTCACACCAGTTAAAATACCTGATAAATTTTCTTTTGCAGGAGAAGAAATGCCTTTGAATCAGTATGATGTTCGTGAAGCGCTTGATCGCGAATTACTTTCCAATGCTTATTTCCATTCGCAGACCATCCGCTATATTAAGCTGATTCCGAGATATTTCCCAACGATTGAACGTATTTTAAAAGAAAATGGCATTCCTGACGATTTTAAATATCTTGCACTGGCAGAAAGCGGACTGAATCCAAGAGCAGTTTCACCGGCTGGAGCGGTAGGTTTCTGGCAGTTTCTGGACACTACAGCAAAGGAATATGGATTGGAAGTAAATAAAGAAATTGACGAACGTTATCATATCGAAAAATCCACTTATGCTTTTTGTAAGTTTATCAGTGATTCATATAAAATATATGGCAGTTGGACTTTGGCAGCTGCTTCATTTAACGGAGGGATTGCAAGGGTTCAGCGACAAATTGAGCGTCAAAAAACAGGTAATTATTATAATCTGCTTTTTACAGAGGAAACTCAACGTTATATATTCAGGATTGCAGCTCTTAAAATGATTATGGAAAACCCTGGTCAGTATAATTTTGTCGTTGGAGATGATGAAAAATACCCGGTAATTGAAACTCGTGAAATTGAAATTCCGGGAACCGTTAATGATTTTGCTGATTTTGCAATTAAAAACGGTATTAACTATAAAATACTGAAAGATTTTAATCCTTGGTTACGCGATGATAAATTAACAAACCAGTCAGGTAGAAAATACACGGTAAAGATTCCGGTTTTAAAGTGAAAAGGAATTAAATTTCGGAATGCAGAAAATTACAGTAACTAATGTGCATATTTCCCCTGAAGTTGATGATTCTGAAGATCATGTTGTTGTGTATGGCGCGAGGGTGCATAATCTTCGTAATATCAATATTTCTATTCCACGGAATAAACTGACAGTCATTACCGGATTAAGCGGAAGCGGGAAATCATCGCTTGCTTTCGATACAATATATGCCGAAGGGCAGCGCCGTTACATTGAAACTTTTTCAGCTTACGCCCGGTCGTTTTTAGGTAACATGGAGCGGCCTGATGTCGATAAAATCACTGGTCTCAGCCCTGTAATTTCCATCGAACAAAAAATAACCACACGGAATCCCCGGTCAACAGTGGGGACTGTTACCGAAATCTACGATTTCCTGCGTTTGTTGTACGCACGGGCTGCTGAAGCTTTTTCATACAACACCGGCGAAAAAATGGTGAAATACACCGAAGAGAAAATTATTCAACTCATAAAAGACGATTTTGCCGGGAAGCGCATCAATATTCTTGCACCTCTGGTAAAAGGCCGAAAGGGACATTATCGTGAACTTTTTGAGCAGATTCTCCGGAAAGGTTTTTTATCGGCACGGGTGGATGGAGAAATTGTTGAATTAAAGCACAATTACCGTGTCGATCGATATAAAAACCATTTCATCGAAATTGTAATCGACAAACTGAAAGTAGATGACGTCAGCACTTCGAGGTTAAAAGCAAGTGTTCAGACCGCCATGAAACATGGGCAGGGAATTATTATGATACTCAATCAGGAAACACAGACTGTAAAATATTACAGTCGCCTGCTGATGTGCCCGACAACAGGAATTTCGTACAACGAGCCTGCTCCGCACAATTTCTCTTTTAACTCGCCGCAGGGAGCCTGTCAGCATTGCAACGGTCTGGGAAGAGTGACGGAAATTGATATGGAAAAAATCATCCCTGACAAAAGTAAAAGTATTTCGAAAGGCGGAATTGCCCCACTCGGACCTTACAAAAATTCGATGATCTTCTGGCAAATTGAAGCACTCGGCGAGAAGTTCGATTTCAACCTGAATACACCTGTCAGCGAAATTTCTGAAGAGGGGATTCAGGCAATTTTGTTTGGAACAAACGAACGATTGCAGCTTAAAAACACACCGTTGGGAACAGGTCTTAGTTACCAGATGAGTTACGATGGTGTAATAAAATATATCGATGGGCAACGCGAAGATAATCCTTCGAAAACCGCACAAAAATGGGCAAATCAGTTTGTGAAAACTACAATCTGCCCCGAATGCAACGGTAACCGGCTTAAAAAGGAGTCGCTTCATTTTAGAATTGATGGTAAAAATATCGCCGAACTGGCTCAGCTCGATTTAAACGAACTGGGTGATTGGTTCGATGGTTTGGAAGAAAGGATTACGGAACGTCAGCGAAAAATTGCCGCCGAGGTGATTAAAGAAATTCGCGACAGGCTGGGTTTTATGCTCGGAGTAGGATTAAATTACCTGTCGCTCGACCGGACTGCCCAAAGTCTTTCAGGTGGAGAATCGCAGAGGATCAGGCTGGCTACTCAAATCGGCTCGCAATTGGTTAATGTGCTGTATATTCTCGATGAACCCAGCATCGGTTTACATCACCGCGATAACCTGAAACTGATCAATGCACTGAAACAACTGCGCGATTCAGGTAACTCGGTGATTGTGGTCGAACACGATAAGGACACGATGTTAAATGCCGATTATTTAATCGATATGGGCCCGTTTGCGGGAGTACATGGCGGCGAAATTGTGGCTGCAGGAACTCCTGAAGAAGTTTTGAAAACCAATACACTGACAGCAGAATACCTGAACAACCAGCGAAAAATTCAGGTTCCTCAAACTCGTAGAAATGGTAAATCTGACTATCTTGAAGTAAATGGCTGTACCGGGAATAACCTTAAAATGGTTGATCTGAAAATACCTCTGGGTAAATTCATTTGTATTACAGGTGTTTCAGGCAGCGGAAAATCGACGTTAATCAATGAAACTCTTCAGCCCATTTTAAGTCAGTATATTTACAAATCGTTAAAAGATCCTTTGCCTTACCAGAGTGTAAAAGGTCTTGAATATATTGATAAAGTTATCCAGGTCGATCAGTCGCCGATTGGCCGGACACCGCGATCAAATCCGGTTACATACACCAACATTTTCTCTGATATAAGAGATCTTTTTGCTCAGTTACCGGAAGCTAAAATCCGTGGATACAAACCCGGAAGATTCTCGTTTAATGTTGTTGGCGGGCGCTGTGAAGAATGCCAGGGTGGAGGGCTGAAACTCATCGAAATGAATTTTCTCCCCGATGTGTATATTCATTGCGATAAATGCAACGGCAAAAGGTACAACCGCGAAACGCTGGAAGTCCGTTACAAGGGAAAATCGATCAGCGATGTACTGGAAATGACGATTGAACAAGGAGTTGAATTTTTTGAAGCCATTCCTTCGATTGCCCAGAAATTACACACCTTACAGGATGTTGGGCTGGGTTATATTACATTGGGGCAATCTTCAACCACTCTTTCGGGTGGCGAATCACAGCGCGTAAAACTGGCTGCTGAACTGGCAAAACGCGACACTGGAAGAACGGTTTATATTCTGGACGAACCCACCACAGGACTGCATTTTGAAGATATCCGTGTTTTGCTCGATGTACTTAATAAACTGGTTGACAAGGGAAATACTGTGATCGTGATTGAACACAATCTCGATGTAATAAAAGTCGCTGATCATATTATTGATATTGGTCCGGAAGGTGGGAAAAACGGAGGGGAGATTCTCTGTACCGGAACTCCGGAAGAAATCATAAAAAACAGAAAATCGTTTACAGCAAAATTTCTGAAACAGGAATTGTAATCGGTTGGCGCCGTTTCTAACCTCCAGGTGGCATTAATTTATTCAGAATTAAATCATTAGGTTATCGGACTTTGAATCTTAAAAAATATGATTGGCAAATATCAAATTCCCTAAACTCACTTTTATTTTTTAGTATTTTTACCTGAATCAATTCAAAAAAATGAAACAGGTAGAAATATTCTGCAAAAACACGCAGTCGTCTCATGTTTACCCGCTTGGAACTTCACTTCTCGAAATCAGTCTCGATTTAAATATTCAACTTGAACAAAGGGTTTGTGGCGCCATTGTCAACAACCAGGTGCGTGAACTTTCGTTTTGTGTGGTAAAACCCAAGCAAATCGAGTTTTTCGATACTTCACATCCCGATGGAAACAGGTTGTATATCCGCAGTCTGGTTTTTGTGCTGTACGCTGCTGTAAAAGAGGCTTTTCCGGAAGTGGACCTGCGCATTCAGAATGGCATTTCAAACGGCTACTTTTTCGATTTGAATGGTTTGGGCAGACAGGTAACTGAATCGGACGTATTTACCATCTCGCAGGAAATGAAATCGATCATCAGTCGCGACATTCCGTTTATTAAACGAGGTATGCTTACAACCGAAGCCGTTGTTTTGTTAGGGCAACAGGGATTAAAAGAAAAAGCGCTGCTTTTTGAACAACAGGGGCATTTGTATTCCAGCCTCTATTTTTTAAACGGGCAGGCAAATTTCTTTTACGGTCATTTGCTCCCATCAACAGGTTATATTTCGAATTTTGGATTGGTCCCGTATTACAACGGTATTTTATTACAGATTCCAAAGCCAAAAAACATTGAAAAACTGCAGAAAGTTACCGAACGTAAAAAGCTGTTTGGCATTTTTCAGGAGCAAAAAGAATGGGCTGAAATTCTGAATGTTTCAACAATTGGCAAACTGAACAGATTTACGATTAATAATCGCAGTGGCGATGTAATCAAAGTTTCGGAAGCTTTGCACGAAAAAAAGATTGCCGAAATTGCAAACCTGATCCATGAACGCGATGGTGATCTGAAAATCGTGCTTGTGTCGGGCCCTTCATCTTCGGGGAAAACAACTTTCAGCAAAAGACTGGGGGTCCAGTTGATTGTGAATGGATTACGTCCACGGCAGATTTCGCTCGACGATTATTTTGTCGATCGCGAGTACACCCCGGTTGATGAGTTTGGTGAATACGATTTTGAAGCGCTCGAAGCAATCGATGTGGAATTCTTTAACCAGCAGTTGCAGGATTTGTTAGACGGAAAGGAAATTGAACTGCCTGGTTTCGATTTTCAAACCGGAAAAAGAAAGAAATCAGGTAAAAAGCTGAAACTTGCTCACAACGATATCCTTGTTGTCGAGGGCATTCACGGGATGAATCCCGGTTTGTTGCCGCGCATCGACCGGAAATACAGCTTCAGCATTTTTATTTCTGCCTTGACACAAATCGCGTTTGATGAACACACCCACATTTCGACTGCTGATAATCGTCTGATCCGGCGTATTATCCGCGACAGTAAATACCGTGGTTACCCGGCCTGGGAAACAATCAAACGCTGGCCTTCAGTCAGGCGAGGTGAGGAAAAAAATATCTTCCCGCACCAGGAAAATGCTGATGTAATGTTTAACTCAGCTACACTGTACGAACTGGCGGTGCTGAAAAAATATGCCGAACCGGTTTTAAAGCAGGTGGCCGAAAACCGCGATGAGTATGTTGAAGCTAACCGCTTGCTGAAATTTCTTTCCTGGTTCAAACAAATCGACGACAGGGAAATTCCACCTACCTCGCTTTTACGCGAGTTTCTGGGTGGAAGCAGTTTTTCTTATTAAAAAAAGCAGGAATGCAACGATGCATGAATGCGGGAATGCTTGAATGAAAGAATGGGTGAGTGAGTTATTGGGTGAGTGAGTTACTGAGTGAATGGGTTAATGAGAAAAAGTGGGAAACTG
>JBBIPU010000017.1:36603-39466 GCA_037442685.1 Draconibacterium sp.
TGCACAGCAGTTTGTGCCCAATTACGACGAAAGTAAAGTGCCAAACTACATTCTGCCTGATGTTTTGACAACTTTCAAAGGTAAAAAGGTTAAATCTGAAAAGGCATGGGAAAAGAAACGCAGGCCTGAATTACTGAATTATTTTACCGAAAATATGTTTGGAAAGGTTCCGGGAGAAATAAAAATTTCGTCGGTGGAAATTCTTGAACAGTCGGAAAAAGCTTACGATGGAAAAGCCAGACGCAGACAGGTTGCTCTGAATTTTTCGAAAAATGACAAGAAACTCAGTTTTACAATTCTTATTTACCTTCCTGCGAATGTAAAAAAATCACCTTTGATCGCTGGGTATAATTTTACCGGGAATCACTCAGTCAATAACGATGTAAATGTTATTATTTCTGAAGCCTGGAGCGAAAACCGGCCATCGCTGGGAATTACCAACAATCGGTTCACGGAACAATCTCGCGGGGCTGAATCCGATCGCTGGGATATTGAAAAAATTTTGGAAGCCGGAATTGGGGTGGCAACCATCTATTATGGAGAAATTGACCCCGACAAAAATGATTTTACAGATGGCATTCATCCTCTTTTATATAAAAAAGGACAGGAAAAGCCCGAACCAAACGAATGGGGAAGCATAGCTGCCTGGGCTTGGGGACTGAGCCGTGCCATGGATTATTTTGAAACCGACAATGAGATAGATGCTTCAAAAGTGATTGTTTTTGGTCATTCGCGTCTGGGTAAAACCGCTTTGTGGGCTGGTGCCACCGACCGGCGTTTTGCTGCTGTCATTTCAAACGATTCGGGATGCGGAGGTGCCGCCTTGTCAAAGCGTGCTTTTGGCGAAACAGTAGGCCGCATCAACAGTTCTTTCCCTCACTGGTTTTGCGGTAATTTTAAAAACTACAACAATAAAGAAGATCTTTTACCTGTCGATCAGCATGAATTACTGGCGCTGATTGCCCCACGGCCTTTGTATGTTGCCAGCGCTGAAGATGATAAATGGGCCGATCCGAAAGGTGAATTTCTCAGTGCATATTTTGCCACTCCTGTGTACAGGTTGTACGGTAAAAAAGGAATACCGGATGATGTGATGCCACCTGTAAATCAACCTGTTCAAAATACGGTGGCATATCATATCCGTACCGGTGGTCATGATGTCACCAGTTACGATTGGGAACAATATATAAAATGGGCAAAAGCGCAGTTGGATGTTAAATGAGTTATTCCTATCCGTATTAATTTTCGTAAATACTGAATATTTAAACGACATAAAAGTAAATTATCAATTTTAGGTGTTTTCTCCAAAACAGGAGTTCTTATAATAGCAAAATGAAGGGAATTCATTATTAAACTGATGAAGATGAAAAATCTGATTTTTACATTGCTGATTGCAATAACGATGTATGAATGTTCAACTCCCGAAAAACCAAAAACAATCTCGTTGTTTAACGGTGTCGATCTGACCAGCTGGCACATGGATGTTCCGGCGCTGGATCAGAATCCTGACACGGTAAAACCGTTTATTGTGCGCGATTCGATGCTGGTGAGTCTGGGAACACCCGGTGGTCACCTGATTACCGATTCAGTGTACAGTAATTACAGACTCGATGTTGAATACCGTTTTGCCGGAACTCCCGGAAACTGCGGCATACTGGTTCATGCTTCAACTCCGCGTGCGTTGTATGGAATGTTCCCCAAATCGCTTGAGGTGCAGGGGATGCACGAGAATGCCGGTGATTTCTGGTGCATTGTCGAAGATATTACAGTTCCGGATATGGAAGCCCGACGTGGCCCGAAAGAAGAGTGGGGCATTACTGAGGGTAAGGCACGTCGCATCAAAAACCTGACCGATGGGTCGGAAAAACCAGCGGGAGAATGGAATAAAATGACCATTGAATGTGTGGCTGACACCATAAAAGTATGGGTAAATAACGACCTGGTGAATTACGGTTATAACTGCACCGCCACAAAAGGCCAGATCGCAGTTCAGGCTGAAGGGTCGGAAGTGGAATTCAGGAAACTGGAACTGACGCCAATTGAAAAAACAACACCCGTGAAATAAATTTTCGGATTTCTTAATAAACTGAAAACCAAATAAATCAAAAAAAACCATGATGAAAAAACTGATTTTGGCCGGATTGTTTCTGGCCGCTGTTGCAACATTTTCCTACGCTCAGCAACATGACTGGGAAAATGAACAAGTGATTGGCATTAACAAAGAAGCTCCTCACAATCACTACGTACCTTATCAGACTTTGAAGCAGGCAACTGCCGATGTCGAACTTTCGTCGCCTTTTGTGGTCGATCTGAACGGGAAATGGAAATTCAACTGGGTACGGCATCCTGATTTGCGCCCCGTTGATTTTTACAAACCGGAGTTCAATGTTTCCTACTGGGATGAAATTGATGTTCCGGCCGACTGGCAGACACGCGGTTACGATGTGCCGATTTATACAAATGTCAGGTATCCTTTTACACCCAATCCTCCAAAAGTAATGGACCCGACTCCTGAGAATTTCACTGCACACAAAAATCCAAACCCGGTGGGTTCCTACCGTCGCGATTTTGAAATTCCGGCAGGCTGGAATGGTCGCGAAGTGATCATCCATTTTGCCGGCGTAAACAGCGCCTTTTACATCTGGGTGAACGGGCAGAAAGTGGGATACAGTGAGGGAAGCATGTTGCCAGCCGAATTCAATATCACCAAATTTCTGGTTCCCGGGAAGAATGTGCTGGCGGCGGAGGTTTATCGCTGGAGCGACGGAAGTTATCTTGAAGACCAGGACTTTTTTCGTTTGAGCGGCATTTACCGCGATGTTTTTCTCTACTCAGTTCCAAAAATAAGCTTGTGGGATTTTGG
>JBBIPU010000017.1:39566-42133 GCA_037442685.1 Draconibacterium sp.
CAAATCTTTATGGTTTCAGAAAAATCGAAATTAAAGACCAGCAGGTTTGGGTGAACGGGAAAAGTGTCCTTTTCAAGGGTGTTAACCGCCACGAACACGATCCTTTCAACGGAAGACATATCGGTCTGGAACTGATGACAAAAGATGTGCAGCTGTTCAAGCAGTTCAATATTAACACGGTACGAACCAGTCATTATCCGAATCATACCGATTTTTACAAGCTTTGCGATATCTACGGAATTTATGTGATTGATGAGGCCAATGTTGAGTCGCATGGAATGGGTTACGGCGAAAAGTCGCTTGCTAAAGATCCGAAATGGGAGAAAGCACACGTTGACCGAGCAGTCAGGATGGTTCAGCGCGATAAAAACAATCCGGCAATCATTTTCTGGTCGCTGGGTAACGAAGCCGGTGGTGGCGTAAACTTTCAGGCCAGTTACAATGCTGTAAAAGCGCTCGACAAGGAACGCCCCATTCATTATGAAAGAATGAATGAAATTGCCGATGTTGAATCGGTGATGTACCCGAAAGTGGAGTGGCTGGATGAAACCGGCGCCAAAGACAATCCAAAACCATTTATTATGTGCGAATATGCGCACGCTATGGGAAATGCCGTCGGAAACCTGCAGGAATACTGGGACGTGATTGAAAAACACAAACGTTTGATTGGTGGTTGTATCTGGGACTGGGTTGACCAGGGCCTGGCAAAACCTGTTCCGGGAAAAGAAGGTAAATATTTTTATGCTTACGGTGGCGATTTTGGCGATTATCCAAACGACGGGAATTTCTGTTGCAATGGATTAACAACTCCCGACAGGGCGATCACTCCAAAAATGGAAGAGGTGAAAAAGGTTTACCAATATGTTGGTTTTGAACCGGTTAATCTTCAAAATGGAGAGATAAAAATCAAAAACAAATACCAGTTTCTTAACCTGAACAAATTCAATTTGTCGTGGCAACTGGAATGCGACGGGAAAGTTATTCAGGCAGGCACTTTAAATCCGCTAGATCTTGCACCGGGGGCATCTTCTTCTGTAAAAATTCCGGTGATTCAACCCGATCTGAATCCGGGAAGTGAGTATTTCCTGAAAATTTCGTTTACGTTGAAAACCGATGAAATCTGGGCCAAACAGGGACACACCGTTGCCTGGGCGCAATTTGAAATGCCTTACAAAGTACCAGAATTTGTTGCTGACAATGAATACGTTCCGGCTGTGATTGTTGTCGAAGACGACAACGAAATAAAAGTGACAGGGAAATCCTTCAACCTTATATTTGGGAAAAAGGTGGGCACCATTACCGACCTTCAGTATTTCAACACCGATATTCTGAAATCGAAGAAATCGTTGCGTTACGAATTCCGCAGGAGAAGAGATGAACCGCCAACCCCGCCAACGATGGTTTACGAATCGGTGGCCGGCCCGAAAGTAAATGTTTACAAAGCTCCGGTTGACAACGACAAACCATTTTTGCGGAACTGGCAAAGCGCCGAATTGTGGAACCTGGCAACCGAAGTGCAGAATCTTTCGATGAATAAGATTGATTCAGCCACTGTTGAAATCAAAGTGGATGTTAAATCGACGGGCAAGGACTTTTCGATACTGTCAAACACTTCTTACACAATTCATGGCAACGGGATTATCGATGTTTCAACAACATTCACTCCCGATCAGAAAGACTGGCCCCTGCCAAAACTGGGTTACATGATGGTTTTGCCTGAAGGTTTCGAAATAGTGGATTACTTCGGGGCCGGACCGTTTGAAAATTATGTTGACAGGAAACATGCCGCTGCGATCGGCAGGTACCAGACAACGGTTGACGACATGTTTGTTCCGTATGTCAGGACACAGGATTGTGGGAACCGCAGCGATGTACGTTGGGTAACCGTTACCAACCGTACAGGGGAAGGCGTGATGATTACTGCCAAAAATCGGCTGGATTTCAGTGCATTGCATTATACTCCGGTCGATTTGGACAAAGCCAAACATCCGTATGAACTTGTTCGAAGAAATGAAACCATTCTTTCCATCGATGTTGCTCACAATGGGTTGGGTGGTGCAAGTTGCGGCCCGCCCCCGATGGACAGGTACCTGCTGAAAACCGAAAAAACTGAATTCGGTTACAGCATCAGGCCGTACAATCCGTTGTTGGGAGACAAGGCACAAGTTGCCAAATAATTAATAATTGAAAGGCGAAAGGGGTTGTCGGAATGGCAGCCTCTTTTTTTACAATTTTTAAATCATCGGGAACGTACCTTTCTCGAACGTTTGGTGCAGCAGACAGCAGCCTGTTTTCCTGGTTTTCTGGAGAATCCGGGAAATTGATTTTAAAGATGAGTTTTATTCCTGAATATTGCCGGTTAAGGTTTGTCTTTCTGATCTTCCTTATTTTCAGGCATTTTTTTAAATTAGTATCCGCTAAAACTTGAACTAATGAAAAACCTTTCTTACCTGTTTTTTTTATTTCTCCTGATTTCATGCAACCAGTCAGTCAATCAGTCTGTTCAGATTAAGGGTGAATTGAAACAGTGGCACAAAATAACCATGGAAATAAAAGGCCCGGAAACC
>JBBIPU010000018.1:0-4986 GCA_037442685.1 Draconibacterium sp.
TAAATAAGAATCTCGAAATTTGGTGAGTTAATGTATTGTATATAAGGATTTTTATTTGAATTCTCAACCAACTTATTAAAAACACAAATGGGAACCATTCTTTTTGAATGATTCCCATTCACCAGTAACAACCATAGTTGTTATCAGCGCCAGGTTACTGTTATTTTGGCCGGCTTCTGATAATTCTTTCGAACTGTCATTTGCCCCCACCTTATTGGAAAAGCTTTTTACGGCTTAACCTTTAAGTTGTCCACTCGGCATTCCGGATGTCGAACTGGACGAAGTGCCTGTCAGTATTTTTTGCATCTTCCTTTCGGATTTTGCAAGCAATAATCAACTTATCCCGATTTACACCTTTCAAAGTTGTGCAGTAGGTAATTCAAACCGAAATCAGAACCACTCCTGCCTGACGACTCAATCTTTAAAGAACTTCTGGATGCTTCTTCTGATGATTGATTGAACGTTGACCCTCCAGTTGGTCGCTCAAACTTCGGCTTTTCCTGTGTGCCTTCCCGAGAGAAGGACTGAAATGAATTCCGCCACAACTAAGTAACTTCAATCTTTTCCACACTTTCAAAGCAGCCTTTTATCGCTCACCTGATAGAACAAATATAATGACTGGAAATTTGTTTGTCAATTATTTTAGGGGATTTAAATGCACAACATATAAACCGGAGTTATCAACATTTGTTAAAAAAATCCGGCGTAAAAATGAAACATTCTGGTATCAGGAATATTTCCCCTTTCAGAGTTTACTTAAATCTTAGTTCACGAAAGTCTTCCCTTGAAATCATAATAATTGAAAATCCTTATCGTTTGAAGTTCATCATTTTCTTTCCAGATAACAATTGAAGGGTGATTCACTCCATTAAACATCGTGGTTTTTACCATAGTGTAGTGGATCATATCCTGAAATACGATCTGGTCGCCGGGTGTCAGTTCTTTTCCAAAATCGTACGCTTCCATAAAATCGCCGGCAAGACAGCTTATTCCGCCAAGCCGATACAAATAGGTACTGTTTTCATTTGGATCGGTAGCCCCCATAATTTTAGGCCGGTAGGGCATCTCAAGCGTGTCGGGCATGTGAGCAGTAAATGAAACATCGAGGATGGCAGTTTTTATGCCTTTGTGTTCAACAATGTCCATTACCTTTGATATCAGAACTCCTGTTTCCCAGGCAATTGCGCTTCCTGGTTCGAGAATTACCTTAATATTGAATTTATTTTTAAAGTTTTTTAAAAGACTGATTAAATGCTGATGATCGTACCCAGCTCTGGTCATTAAATGCCCGCCTCCCATATTTATCCATTTTACCTGGTGCAGGTATTTTCCAAATTTTTGTTCCAGGTTTTCAAGTACCTTTTCAAGACTGTAAGAATTTGATTCGCACAATACATGAAAATGAATACCTTCAATTCCTTCAGGAAGTTCCTCAGGGAACTCATCTGATCCAACTCCCAGACGTGAACCTGCTGCGCTCGGATTATACAAATTGGTTTCAACATCTGAGTATTCCGGATTTACACGAATCCCGCAGGAGATCGGATGACCGGACTTTTTTGTTTCAGGGTAAAATTTCTGAAACTGGCTAAATGAATTAAAAACAATATAACTGCTGTAACTCATCAATTCTTCAAACTCATTCTCGAAATAAGCAGGTGAATAAACATGTGCCAGAGTTTTCATTTCTTCGAAACAAAGCCTTGCCTCGTAAAGAGAACTTGCGGTTGCCCCGTTTAAATATTGTCTGACCAACGGGAATGTGCTCCACATGGCAAATCCTTTAAATGCCAGTATTATTTCGATACCTGCTTCGTTCTGTATCCTTTTAATTAATTCAAGGTTTTTACGTAATAATTTTTCGTCTAAAACGAAGGCAGGTGAAGGAATTTTTGAATAGTCCAATGGTATAAATATTAAATTAAAAAGCTTCGTAAATTCAATTATTCACGAAGCTTTCTGTTATGATTATTTATGTTAAACTTCTAAATCGATATTAAACGCTTCATTCCAGGGCAACCCATGTTCACCGATTTTTTTCATGAAAGGATCTGGATCAAATTCTTCAACATTGAAAACTCCTTTTCCGCTCCATTTTCCTGTAAGCACCATCATTGCACCTAACATTGCCGGTACTCCGGTGGTATATGAAACTGCCTGTGTCCCAGTTTCCTGGTAAGCAGCCTGGTGACTGCAATTATTCCAGATATAATAAGTTTGTTCTTTCCCGTTTTTTAATCCTTTTATTCTGCATCCGATCGAAGTTTCTCCGGTGTAATTTTCTCCAAGATCTCCCGGATCAGGCAATACTGCCTTTAAAAATTCAAGCGGAATAATATCAACACCTTTATATTTAACAGGATCGATTCTCGACATGCCAATATTTTGAATTACCCGTAAATGTGTCAGATATTCATCGCCGAAAGTCATCCAGAACCGGGCGCGTTTTATTGTCGGGAAGTTTTTTATCAGCGATTCAAGTTCTTCATGATAAAGAACATACGAATTTCGTTTTCCGATATTTGGATAATCTAATGCTTTTTTAATCTCGAATGGTTTGGTTTCAATCCATTTTCCATTTTCCCAGTACCTGCCGTTCTGTGTTATTTCACGAATATTAATTTCAGGATTGAAATTTGTTGCAAAAGCTTTTCCATGATCACCACCATTACAATCTACAATATCGAGGTACTGAATCTCGTCGAAATGATGTTTTGCTGCGAAGGCAGTATAAATTCCCGAAACTCCCGGATCGAAACCGCAACCGAGAACAGCCATGATTCCTTTTTCTTTAAAACGGTCATGATAAGCCCACTGCCAGCTGTACTCAAACTTTGCTACATCTTTTGGTTCGTAATTGGCAGTGTCAAGGTAATTGACACCGGTTTCAAGACATGCATCCATTATTGGAAGGTCCTGGTAAGGAAGAGCCACATTTATTACCAGTTCAGGTTTAAATTTTTTGATCAGATCAATCGTTTCAGCTACATTGTCGGCATTTAACTGTGCTGTTTTTATCCTTCCTTTGCCAACTTCGCGGGCAATTGTATCGCATTTAGTAAGTGTGCGGCTGGCTAATAAAATTTCCGAAAAAACCTGAGGATTATCAGCACATTTGCTTGCGACAACCCTCCCGACTCCGCCTGCTCCAATGATTAAAACTTTACTCATTTATCTGATTTGTTGAGATTGTTTGTTTTTTTTCGTTCCAAAGAAATAATTTGGTTTTATCCGTTGCTTAAAATGGACAGCAAATTAAGCATTTTTTAATGAATTTTACATTTGAAGATTATCATTTGTTACTTCTCGGATATTTATTGTTTTTCAAACAAAGAATAATGATGCGGCATCAATATTTTTGAATTTAGAGACAATAAACTGAATTGTGTTCATCAGATTTTTTCATTTATATAACTTATTAAAATTTAATAAATTACAATATATATTCGATTATTGAAAGCATCAATTTTTTAAAATAAATTTGATTTAATAAAGTTCAGGTTATATTATTAAACAGATTCATTTAGCTTTTAAAATTCTTTCCTGATTTTTAAGAAAAAATAGTTTAATTTGCCACAAATTTAAATACCAATAATTTTTTATGATTACGTAGATGAAAAATACCTATTTTGATTTGATCGAGCAAAGCTATTACTTCCCGCAGGAGGGCTTTGATTTAAGAGACGGTGGGCTGACATTTCACGGCATCTCCTTAAAATATCTGATTAAAAAGTATGGAACACCGTTCAGGTTTATATATCTTCCGAAGATTGGCGATCAAATAAAGAAAGCACGTAATCTTTTCAACAAAGCAATTAAAAAGAACAATTACAAAGGAAATTATCATTATTGTTATTGTACAAAATGCAATCACTTTTCGCATGTGATTAATGAAGCTCTGAAGCAGAATGTAAATCTCGAAACTTCTTCTGCTTATGATATCGATTTGATACTGAGCTTATATCGTGAAAAAAAGATTGATAAAAACAGGATCATTGTTCATAATGGTTACAAAACCGACGAATATCTTGCCAAGATTCTGAATCTTCAGGAAATCGGATTTAAAAACAATATTATTGTTCTCGACAGCATCAACGAATTAAAGCGGATCGACAAACTTGCAGGGAGTGTAAAAGTAAAAATTGGTATCCGCATGGCGATAAACGAAGAATCGCAATCTTCGTACTACACTTCGAGACTGGGAATCAGGCACACAGATATTCTCAGGTTTTATGTCGATAATATTAAAGGCAAGGAAAATATCGAACTTAAAATGCTTCATTTCTTTGTCGATTCAGGAATAAAAGACAGTTTGTATTACTGGGGTGAATTTCAGAAAGCTTTAAAACTCTATGTTGATTTGAAAAAGCAATGCGAAACCCTTGATTCATTTAATCTTGGAGGTGGTTTTCCGATTCGGAACCATCTCGGATTTGAGTACAATTACGAATACATGATCAACGAAATTGTCACTATTATTAAGGAAACCTGTGCTGTTGAAAAAATTCGAGAACCCGATATTTACACCGAATTTGGAAAATATACTGTTGGTGAAAGTGGCGCAATTATTTTTGAGGTTCTGGAGCAAAAACAACAAAACGACACCGAAAGCTGGTACATCATCAACAACAGCTTAATGAACACAATTCCTGACGCCTGGTCGATTTTCGAAAAGTTCATTTTACTGCCGATTAATAAATGGAATAACGAATACAAACGTGTTAATATTGGCGGGATAAGTTGCGATCATTCAGATTATTACAACTCCGAAGACCTTAACCAGGAAGTTTTGCTACCGGCTTACTCCGACGATGATGAAGAACCATTGTACCTTGGGTTCTTCCACACAGGCGCATACCAAGATGCAATCAGCGGTTACGGGGGGATTAAACACTGCCTGATTCCTTCGCCAAAACATGTAATCATCGATCGCGACGATAAAGGCAATATTGTTGATTACGTTTACCGGAATGAACAGTCGGCACA
>JBBIPU010000018.1:5086-19257 GCA_037442685.1 Draconibacterium sp.
ATCATAAAAAACCGAAGGGCAACACCTGCAAAATTCCTGGCAAAGAATGAAATACCGAAGGAATTGATTCAGCAATTGTTGCACAATGCCAACTGGGCACCAACGCATAAAAATACAGAACCCTGGCGGTTTAAGGTTTACCTGGGTGAAGCAAAAAATAAGCTGGTAAATGAAATTTCTTCGTATCTGGCTGAAAAAATAAAATCAGGAGAAAACTTAAATCAGCAGAAAATAGAAAAATTTACATCGGGTCTGGGAAATGTTCCGGTTGCAATTGCCATTATTTTTGAACGCGATGCTGCTGAAAGAATTCCTGAATGGCAGGAGATTGCTGCGGTTGCAATGGCAGTGCAGAATATGTGGCTCACTGCCACTGCAATGGGTTATGGCGCGTTTTGGTCAACACCTGAATTCCTGCATTTGTTGAACGATATTGTTGGAATTAAACCTCAGCAAAAATTGCTTGGATTTTTTTATGTCGGGCAAATTGCAATGGAATACCCTTCTCCCGGCCGTGGAGAAATTGAAGCTAAAACTGAATGGCACTTTTAATTCAACTGACATTTTTTAAACATGAAATATAAGTTACTGATTTTATTTACTTTATTCCTCGATTTAACTGGTGTTTTGGTTGCTCAGAATCTGGGTTCGAAATATTACCATAATTACCGTGATAATATAAGTAATTCATTTTCAAAATTTAAAAACGAAAAAACCGGCAGAGTGGCTTTTCTTGGTGGGTCAATTACATTCAATCCGGGATGGCGCGATTCAGTCTGTCATTATTTGCAGGAACAGTTTCCCGAAACAAAATTCGATTTTCTCAACGCTGGCGTTCCGTCAATGGGTTCAACTCCGGGAGCTTTTCGTTTTGCAAACGATGTACTGAAAAACGGTAAAGTGGATTTGCTTTTTCTGGAAGCGGCTGTTAACGATGATACCAACAGCACCCCGCCTGATGAAATCGTTCGTGGAATGGAAGGGATTGTACGCCATGCGAAAATGGCTAATCTTCAATGTGATATCGTTATTATGTATTTTGTCGATCCCGGGAAGATTGAATCGTACAATAAAGGAGTGGTACCGGAAGTAATACAGTTGCACGAAAAAGTGGCTGAACATTACAATATTTCGTCGATAAATCTTGCAAAGGAGGTTACTGAAAGAATTAACGCCGGCGAGTTTGACTGGCAAAATGATTTTAAAGATTTGCACCCTTCCCCTTTTGGGCAAAATATTTATTATCAATCGATTGTAAAATTCCTTTTTGAGGAATTAAATTCAGATCAACAGCGCGGTTCGTGGGAAATGCCGGAACCAATTGACAAATATTCATATTCTAATGGCGTTCTGATTTTACCTGATCCGCCGAAACCGATAAAAGGCTGGCAAATGGTTGAAAACTGGAATCCGGCTGACGGTAGCGGCACCCGCGACAATTATGTAAATGTTCCGATGTTGGTCGGGAAGTATCCTGGTAAATTGATTAAATTTCAGTTTGAGGGGAATGCCGTTGGAATTGCTGTTGCTGCCGGTACGGATGCAGGAATAATTGAATACAGCATCGACGAATCGCCCTGGAAAAAGCAGGATTTGTTCACGATGTGGAGTAAAAGTTTGTATTTACCCTGGTTTTATACTTTGGGATCAGGACTGAAAAGTGGAAAACACACACTTCAGATCAGAATCTGTAAAGAAAAAAATCCTGAAAGCACCGGAAATAAATGTATTGTGAGGTATTTTTATATCAATGCAACATAACATTCCATCCCGGTTTACAATAATTATTTAAAGAAATCGGCTTCGAAAACAGCAATTGTTGTTTCAAATTCATCCTGAAAAATTAATGTATCCGAAGTTAATGAATAGCCAGTTGTTTTGCCGATTGCCTGCATAAATTCATCTTCAGTATTATTATCGATGCAAGCCATTTTTGTCATGGCAAACGGCGAAAACTTAATTTTGTTTATTTCAGAGATCTCATATTTGCCGTTAAAATTGTTGCATCCGCTGTTCCCACTGACACCGTTTTCTGCATTAAACCTGATGAATGGCTCTCTGTTCCCCGGTTTCACCTGTTTCCCGTTTAGTCTTGCCAGTTTCCAGTATTTGCCTGTAATTTCTGTACGTTCCTTTTCGAGTTTATATTTTTCTGCCAAATCACCGGTTATTCTTTTTCCGTTTTTATCGAGATGAAACAAAATATTTTCTCCCACCTGGTACGACTGACCACCGGAATTTTCAAGCTGAATATTACTACCTGAGTTGTCCCATGTAAATTTACCCTTTTCCTGAAAAACCGAATCGCTTTTACCAAGGTATTTCGTTTTTAAAATGTACGACAAATCATCATTAAGAACAAGTTGAGTTTTAATTCCCTCACAATCGGCACAAGGTAAAGTTCCCTGGTAGGTGCCTTGCCAGTCAACCGAAGTCAGACTGCTGTCACCTCTGGCATTCTGTGTTTTAGTTATTGCTTTTTGCTGAGAATTGCATGAAATAACAGTTAAAATAAACAGAGCTGAAATAACTGATCTGATAAGGTTTTTCATCTTTTTCCGGTATTAGTTTTATAAACTGAAGTTGAATCTATTCATCTTCCATATTACTTAAATGCAGTTCAAGCGCTTTTACTGAAATCTGTATCTCCCTGATTGAAACTGCGAGTGACGAACACAACAAAAGCAATGCCGCGCCAAATATCCAGGCAGCGATCTGCTGGGAGCCAATAAAAATCAGGAACATCGTAATAACACAAAGAAACAAACTTGTAACACCCAAAATCTGCATGGTTCTGATCAGATACAGTCTTTTGCGCAAATTGAAAATCTGGCCTTTTAATACAGTTGTCGGACTTTCGACGTATTGTTTGTATAAATTACGCACTACCTGGGTGTAAGCAACAAAGCGGTTCGTGTATGCAAGCAAAATCAACGAAACTGCCGAAAAGAGCAGGGCAGGGGTTGTGAGCGTAAATGATTCGTGCATAATGTTTTATTTTCAAAATTAAAACAATGCCGGCTGATTCTGAAATTCTTTTTATTTTTTGAATTTCTGAATGATCTTCTTTAATTCAGACACAAGTATTTCAATGTCATCCTCGTTGTTGAAAATACTTGCCGAAATCCGCACTCCTTCGCCACGTGCAGAGACAATGATATTTTTTTTCATCAGTTCGCCAACAATGAATTTGGGATTCGGGATTTTGGCAATAAGTATTCCAGAGCGGCGTTTGTCTTCTTTCTGTACAATAATCTCGATGTTTAATTCCCTGAGTTTATCTTCTATCAAATGGTTCAGAAATAAAACCCGTTTTGCCACATTTTCAGCGCCGATTTTTGAAAACATTTTCAGTGCTCCGCCAAGTGCAAAAATATTAGGGAAATGCGGACAACCCGATTCAATTACCGAAGCTTCGTTTTTTAAATCAAGGGAAAGGTTATCCATTTTCCCGGGTTCTTTCACACTGCGCCATCCTGCAAAAGGAAAATTCTCCGGATCCAGCCACTTTTTATTTACATACAGTCCTCCAATTCCATAACCTGCAGTTGCCCATTTCAACCCGGTGAACATCAGAAAATCGATATTGCATTTTTTTACATCGACAGGAAAAATTCCCAGCGCCTGTGTGGCATTCACCACAAAAATCAGGTTATTTTTCTTGCAGAAATTGCCAAGTTCTTCCAAATCCTGGCGGAATCCTGTGCAATATTGTACGTAACTTGTAATCAGAATTTTAACATCGGGAGTGATTGCTTTTTTTATGTTTTCAATTGAATAACCATAATTTTCAGGTTCAACAAATTTGATTTCCTTTTTCTGGTTCAGCCACGGAAAAGTTGTTGAAGGAAACTCATCGCGCATGGTCAGCACAGTCCCTTTATCTTTTAAAAACTGCGCTACCAGGTTCATCCCGTGAGAAGTGTTTGTTGTAAACCCGATTTCTTCTCTTTCGGCACCAATGAAAGAAGCCAGTTGAGACCTTACTTTTTCAGTGCGTTCGAGCCAGGTTTCCCAGTAAGTATCGCCGAATTCAAGCATTTCATCGTAAAACCGTTTTCCTTCGTTTGCCGCACTCATTGACACCGGCGAACCCCCGGCTGGATTAAGGTAAACGTATTTTTTGCAAACGGGAAATTCTTCCCTTACTTTCTTCCAATCAACCATACTCATCAAGTTTAAAGTTTAAAGATGAATGTTTAAAGTGAAAAAAACAACAATAAAAAAAGGGAACCTTTGCAGATTCCCTTTAATATTTCAGATTTAATATAACAATGCTTTTCTTAAAGTTCCCCTTCGGGGGATTCAGGGGGCTCTTACAACGAATCGCCAAAATCGGCTTTAAACTTGGCAACCAGTTTTTGTGGCCAATCGCTTACCGGTTTTAAAGTGCCCAAAAAGAAACGAAGCACTTTTGGCTCCTGAATCCATTCCAATCCGCCAACCAGGTTACGGTTGTCGTACAGCCATTTTACCCTGTCGATTACAAATTTGGTTTGCGAAAGTGTGAACACCCTGCGCGGGAAAGCCAGTCGAAGTAATTCAACATCGGCAAGAATATCATTTCCGTTTTCGTCGCGGATACTTGAGATGGTACCACGTTCCATACCACGTATTCCTGAAACAATGAATAACGCAGCCGCAAGTGCGCCGGCAGGATATTGCTGTTGTGGGACGTGAGGCAGGAATCCCATTGAATCGATATGGCAACCGAGTGCTCCGGCAGGAGTGATTACCGGGATTCCCATTGCATCGAGTGAATTTACAGTGTATTCAATAAACGAAGGCGACTGACTGATCATTGTATCGTCGCAGGTTTCACGCAGACCTACCGCCATTGCTTCAATTTCGCGGGTTGACATACCTCCGTAAGTAAGAAATCCTTCGAACAAAACCAACAGGTCGCGCATTTTAAGATAAAGTTCCTCACTGTTGGTAAGGATTCCTCCTCCGCGGGTGGAACTTACCTTCCGGCTCGAAAAATATACAATGTCGGCATAACTGCACATTTCTTTCAAAATGTCGATAATTGGAGTATTTGCAAATTCCGGTTCACGTTTTTTTATCATGTAAGCGTTTTCGCCAATCAAACTGGCATCCAGAACCATCATAGTTCCGTTTTCCTTGCAAATCTTTTTTACATCGCGCATGTTCTTCATCGAAAAAGGCTGACCGCCGATCAGGTTTGTCGAAGCTTCCATCCTGACAAATGCAACTCTTTCTTTGCCATATTCTTTGTAAACAGCTTTCAGTTTTTCAATGTCGATGTTTCCTTTAAACGGTTCACTGCTCTTGATCTGCAGCGCTTTGTCGGTAAAAATTTCCAGAACTGTGCCACCATTAATCATCATGTGTTCTTTGGTGGTTGTAAAATGATAATTCATCGGGATGACATCACCCTGTTTAATGAAAACCTGGGAGATAATATTTTCGGCTGCACGACCCTGATGAACCGGCAGTACATAATGTTTTCCAAATACTTCGCGGGCTGCGGCTTCCATGCGATAAAAACTTTGCGAACCTGCATAAGCATCATCGGCCTGAAGCATTGATGCCACCTGGTTGTCACTCATTGCATTTGTTCCTGAATCGGTAAGCATATCGAGAAAAACATTGCTGGTGTCAAGCAAAAATGTGTTATAACCTGCAGTTTCAATTGCTTTTGCACGTTCATCTATTGGCCTTAAATGTAGTTTCTGAACGACTCTTACTTTGTGCAATTCAACTGGAATTTGTTCCCCCTGGTAAAATTTGACGGTAGTACTGTTTTGATTTGTCATTTCTAATGCGTTTAAATTTTCAATTTAAAAAGTTGCTAAAGATATATTTTACAAAATGAAAATCAAAGTTGACGATAAATTTAGATTTGGTCAAAATAAATGAGTTTTGTTACTTTTGCCGAAAATGAAAATTATGCCTGAGAACGGTTTAAGATCATATATTGAAAAGCTTGAGAAACACTGGGAACTCCTCAGAGTTAAGACATTTGTCAATCCTGAATTGGAGATTTCTGAGATTATCGACCGCCAATCAAAACTTCCTGACGGAGGAAAAGCAATTTTGTTTGAAAATACCGGAACTGGCTTTCCAGTACTGATCAATGCACTCGGTTCTGAAAAAAGAATAGCGCTTGCATTTGGCAGAAATTGGATTTATGAACTGGAGAAGGAACTCGAAAATCTTTTCACCGGTTTGATGAAACCAAAGGATAATTTGTGGGATAAACTTCGGCTTCTGCCAAAATTGAAAGAGGTAAGCGAATGGATGCCCCGGAAAACCAACCGGAAAGGAAAATGCCAGGAAATGCAAATGAAAGAACCGGATTTGAACCTGCTTCCTGTTTTGAAATGCTGGCCGGCTGACGGTGGCCCATTTATTACCCTTCCTTGTGTTCATACAATCGATCCCGAAACCGGTGCGCCAAATGTTGGAATGTACCGGTTGCAGGTTTTCGGTAAAAACCTGACGGGAATGCACTGGCACAGGCACAAAACCGGGGCAAATCATTTCGAAAAATATAAAAGATTAGGAAAGAAAATGCCGGTGAGTGTTTCGCTTGGAGGCGATCCGGTGTACACTTACGCGGCAACAGCACCGATGCCCGAAAATATCGATGAATATTTGCTGGCAGGGTTTCTGCGGAAGAAACCTGTGAAACTTGTCAAATGCATAACAAACGATTTGTATGTTCCCGAAGATGCTGATTTTGTGATAGAAGGTTACGTTGATCCGGCGGAAGACCTGATCTGGGAAGGACCATTTGGCGACCACACCGGCTTTTATTCTCTGGCCGACTGGTACCCGAAATTTCATGTAACATGCATCACGCACCGGAAAGATGCTGTTTATCCGGCAACAATTGTTGGAATTCCACCTCAGGAAGATGCGTACATCGGCCTGGCTACTGAGCGTATTTTTTTAACGCCGATCAGAATGTCGATGGTGCCGGAATTAAAGGATATGACGCTTCCGATAGCTGGTGTTGCGCATAATTTCACTGTGGTTAAAATCGAAAAAAGTTATCCCGGTCAGGCTATTAAAGTGATGAATTCGTTGTGGGGAGCAGGGCAGATGATGTTTAACAAAGTACTGATTGTAACCGACTCTGATGTGAATATTCACGAACCTGCCGAATTGGTAAAAACCTTTGTAAGATATTTTGATCCGGGTTACAGTTTGCATTTTTCAAAAGGCCCTCTTGACGTACTTGACCATTCTTCCAGCAAATTTGCTTTCGGCTCAAAACTGGGAATCGACCTGACAAAACCGTTTGAGGAAGAAATTTCAGTTAAAAGAAGAACTGAGGTTTCGGATGTGATTGTTGATATTCAACAAATTGAATCTGTACCTGAAATTAACGGTTTCAATGATCTTCGTTCAAAACTCTTTTTGCCAGCCTTGTTGCTCAATGTAAAAAAGGAAAAAGGTTTCTCAAAACAAAAGTTGATTGACCGGTTGTTGCAATTGAAAGAAATTCAGAATTTTAAGATTGTGGTATTTTTCAATGACGGAGCGGATCTGAATGATTTGTTCACTTTAATGTGGTTGCTCGGTGGTAATCTTGAACCCGACCGTGATGTTTCAGTTTGTGATTTGAAAAATGGAAATCAAGTGGTTTTTATCGATGCTACTTTCAAAACGGGAGAACACGATAATTTCAGCCGCGAATGGCCCAATGTGGTTACTATGGATGAAAAAACGATTTCAGAAGTTGATAAAAAATGGAGTGACCTTAAGATTGGCGAATTTATCCCGAGTCCTTCGCTGAAATTTAAAACTCTTGTAAAAGGAGAAGGAGCAATCCGGAATCAGGCATAAACCAACTCGAGTATTTTTTCAAGCCAGTCTGCATCCACCTGCGAAAAGGCTGCAAGCTCTGAACTGTCAACATCCAGTACCCCGATAATTTCACCGTTTTTATTTTTAAACGGAACCACAATTTCTGAATTCGATCGCGAATCGCAGGCAATGTGCCCCGGAAACCGGTGAACATCTTCAACCACAACAGTTTCCTTTTTATTAAATGCAGCCCAGCAAACACCCTTGTTTTTTTCAAGAATCTGGCAGGCAACCGGTCCCTGGTAAATATTTACAGTCATTTCCCCGTTGTCAATCAGGTAAAAGCCCGTCCAGAAAAAATAGTCCATTTTGTGGTGAAGCACCGCAATTATTGTGGCCATTCTCGCCTGAGTATTGTTACTTTTTAAAACAAGTTCTTTCAGCTGTGTATAAATTCTACCGTATCTTCCTTCTTTCTTTTTGTCTTCCATGACAGAAATGATGTTTTAATGTGCGAAATAACAAAAAATGAAGTTTTCTGAATGACAAAAATCTTAATTTTTGTAGTCAGCGTTTCATCAAATTGGAATTCAAATCCTTATTCCGTACTTTTTAATTATTTTTGTCCCCCTAAAATAATTAGAGATGGCACAGAAACCTTCGATACCAAAAGGAACCCGCGATTTTTCCCCATCCGAAATGGTGAAAAGAAATTATATTTTCGAGACAATCAAAGAAGTATTCAGGTTGTATGGATTTCAGCCCATTGAGACACCGGCTATGGAAAACCTTTCAACTTTGATGGGGAAATATGGTGAAGAAGGCGACAAACTGTTATTTAAAATTCTGAATTCAGGAGATTTTCTTTCAAAGGCTTCTGATGAGTTACTGTCAGAAAAAAATTCAAACAAACTGACCACCCAAATCTCTGAAAAAGGTCTGCGTTACGATCTTACCGTTCCTTTTGCGCGTTTTGTGGTTCAGTACCAGAACGAAATAACATTTCCGTTTAAAAGGTACCAGATTCAGCCGGTGTGGCGAGCCGACCGACCGCAGAAAGGGCGTTACCGCGAATTTTACCAGTGTGATGTTGATGTGATTGGCAGTAACAGTCTGCTAAACGAAGTGGAACTGGTACAGATTATCAACGATGTTTTTACGCGTTTGAAAATCAATACAGTAGTAAAAATAAACAACCGTAAAATTCTCGCGGGAATTGCTGAAGTAATTGGAGAAAATGAAAGGATAACTGATATTACGGTTGCCATTGATAAACTGGATAAAATCGGGCTTGACAAAGTGAATGAAGAGCTTGCTGAAAAGGGAGTTTCAAATGATGCTATCGTGAAACTTCAGCCTATTCTGGCATTGAAAGGTGATCTGGAGTCGAAAATCAAAGAACTTGAAGCAATTTTGTCAGCATCCGAAACCGGAATCCGGGGAGTGAGTGAAGTCAGAAAACTTTTTGGTTATCTGAATCAACTTAAATTAAACACCGAAGTTGAGATTGATCTGACACTTGCCCGCGGATTGAATTATTACACCGGGGCAATCTTCGAAGTAAAAGCAAAGGATTTTGAAATTGGCAGTATTTGCGGTGGCGGCAGGTACGACGATCTGACAGGGATATTTGGTTTGCCAAATGTTTCTGGTGTTGGCGTTTCGTTTGGCGCAGAGCGGATTTTCGATGTACTTACCCAAATGGACCTGTTCCCAAAAAAATCGGCTGAAACCACAAAAGTTCTTTTTGTAAATTTTGGCGAAAAGGAAGAAGCGTATTGTTTGCCTGTAGTTGCCGAATTAAGAAGAAACGGGATCAATGCCGAGATTTTTCCTGACAGTACAAAAATGCAGAAGCAAATGAATTATGCCAATAAAAAAGAAATCCCTTTTGTTGTTCTTGCCGGTGAAACTGAGATTCAGAAACAGGTATTCACACTGAAAAACATGGAAACAGGTGAACAAAAAAGTGTCTCTTCCGAAGAACTGATAAAAATCCTTTCCCAGTCCTGATTCAATACTGAAATTGCCGGAAATTTTTAAATAATGGCAAAGCGTATTTATAAAATCACCCCCGAAAATCTCACTTTTGAAATAATTCAGGATATTCTGGAAAACGATATAAAACTTGAACTTTCGGAAATATCGAAACATCTGATTCTGGAGAGTAAACAGTTTCTGGATAAAAAAATCAGCGAGGCAGATAAACCCATTTACGGCATTAACACCGGATTCGGGGCGCTCTGCAACATCGAAATTTCAAATGACGAACTTAGCAAATTACAGGAAAACCTTGTGATTTCGCATGCCTGTAATATTGGTCCCGAAGTTCCCGGAGATGTGGTAAAATTAATGCTCCTCCTGAAAGTTCATGCTTTGTCGAAAGGTAATTCGGCAGTTCAGTTAACCACAATCCAGCGGATCATCGATCTATTCAATCATAATATCCTGCCTCTTGTTTATGAACAGGGTTCGCTTGGTGCGAGTGGCGATCTGGCTCCGCTGGCAATGCTTTTCCTGCCTTTAATCGGATTAGGACAGGTGACTTTCGAAGGGAAAAAAACAGAAGCAAAAGATGTACTTGAAAAGTTTGGTTGGAAACCGGTCAGGCTCGAGGCAAAAGAAGGATTGGCATTGTTGAACGGGACCCAATTTATGAGTGCGCACGGGGTTTACACCTTGCTTAAAACATTCCGGATTGTAGATCAGGCCGATATTATCGGTTCTCTTTCGCTCGATGCTTTCGATGGTCTGCTTGAACCCTTTTCCGAAAAAATACAAAAAATAAGGCCGCACAAAGGTCAGGCAGAAACTGCAGCGAATTTCAGATTTATCCTCGAAGGAAGCGATATGCAGGCAAAGCCAAAACCGCATATTCAGGATCCCTATTCTTTTCGTTGTATCCCGCAGGTACACGGGGCAGTGCGCGATACGGTAAAATATGCGGCAAATGTTTTTGAAATCGAAATAAATTCAGTGACTGACAATCCGACTGTATTTCCTGATGATGGCACCATAATTTCGGGTGGTAATTTTCATGGCGAACCTCTGGCGCTGGCACTCGATTTTCTGGCAATTGCTTTGAGCGAATTGGGTAGCATTTCAGAGCGACGGATTTACCGGTTGATTTCGGGAGAGCGGAATTTACCGGCATTTCTTGTGGCAAAACCCGGGCTGAATTCAGGTTTTATGATTCCGCAGTATGCAGCAGCGTCAATTGTCAGTCAGAACAAACAATTGTGTACACCGGCTTCTGTCGATTCCATTCCATCGTCGAATGAGCAGGAAGACCATGTGAGCATGGGTGGAAATGCCGCCACCAAAGCATTGAAAGTGGTTTTAAACACTGAAAAAATTCTGGCAATCGAATTATACAATGCGGCACAGGCAATGGATTTCAGGCGACCGGTGAAAACTTCGCCTTTTTTGGAAAAGTTTCTGGGTGAATACAGAAAGAAAGTTGATTTTGTTCAGTTCGATGTGTTGATGTACGAAGGAATTAATAAAACAATTCAGTTTTTAAATGAAACGGATTTCAAACATTTGTAATAGGACTTTAAAATAATTTCCCTTTATCAGTTCAATGAAAATTTACCATAGGCTGTCATTTCGACGAAGAATGAGGAGAAATCTTTGTCAGAAACAGATTTCTCATTCGTACCTCATTCGAAATGACAAAGAATTAAACTAAAAAAGGCCGGAAGTAAAAACTCCCGGCCTTTTGGTGTCGATTTTTTAAATGTCTTCTTTGGCAGAATGTGTAAAACTCTGAATGGCAGCTTAAATAGATTCGGTTACCACAACTTTCGACAGGATTTCTGCATACGGTAACAACAGGTATTTTTTACCGTTGAAATCGATCTCAGTTCCAGCGTACTTTTTGTAGAGAACCTCATCACCAGGCGCTATTTCTGCATTTTCGATGTTACTGATTGCAACAACTTTTGCAACTTCCTGTTTCTCCTGTGCAGAGTCGGGGATAATAATTCCCGAAGCGGTTTTCTGAACTGCTTTGTCTTCCGACAATTCCAGCAGCACATTTTGGTTAATAGGCTGTAATTCTTTCATTTTTACAATTCTTTTAAATTAAACATTTATAATTAAGACTGCGGTCAGCCGGCTTTCAAACTGATCACTGGCATTCCTACAGTCAAGGATTTCATTTGTTTGCAACCAAAAGAATGTTTTCAATGTTTTCTTCGAACATTTTTTTAGTTTCCTCTTTTGAACGTGCTATTCCCGAAGCCATGGTTGGCTTTCCATTTAACGGAATGTAAAGGAAAGCAGGAATTCCCTGAATACCAAATACAGAAGCCAATTCCTGTTCAACCTGAGTGTCGATTTTGTAAACTGTAACTTTGCCTGCATATTCTTTTGATATTTCTTCAAGAATCGGGCTGGCAATTTTACATGGACCACACCAGTCAGCATAAAAGTCAATCACCGCCGGTTTTGTGCCTTTGTATTTCCATTCCTTTGGCGAATTCTCGTAATCCCACACTTCTGCAAGAAATTTTGCTTTGGTCAGTTTAACAGTTCCTCCATCGGCACTGTTATTCTGTGTCATTGTTTCAGCCGGTTTGGCAGATGCATTTTTTTCGTTGCCATTGTTTTTAGCCTGACTTGAATTACAGCTCTGCAACGAAATTACCGCAACTGCCAGGATGAATACTAACTTTTTCATTTTCTTTATTTTATATTGATTTCTTTCAATGAAATTTTTTGTAAATATATACTATTTTAAAATCGGACTTGATGATGTCAATTAATGCCTAACAACGAATTAATCCTCGTTTTGTCAAATCCTATAACTATCTGACCATTAATATCGGTCTGAGGAACTCCCTGCTGGCCACTTTTTTTCACCATTTCTTCTGCAGCTTTCTGGTCGGCGGCAACATTAATTTCACGGTAATGTACTCCGTAATGATCGAGGTGTCTTTTAATTGCGTTGCACCAGGTACACGTCGGAGTTGTATAAACTGTCACATTTCGTTGTGGTTTCTTTTCTTCCGTGACGGCGGCAACAAATGCATTCTTTTCAAAAATAGCATTAAACTGTTCGGGTTTGTGACAACCTTTCACAACATTCTTCAAAACGCCTTTTTCAAAATATAGTAGTGTTGGTACACTTGTAATATTATATTCCGGATGAATATCCTTTACTACATTAACATCTGCATTTAAAAGCACACCCTCCTTGACATTTTTTTCAGCCTCCGTAAAATTTTCGAACGCACAGTCGCTTTGCACAGAGCCCTTTTTATAGAGCAATAACCAACCAATTTCGCCGGTTTGCAATTCGTTTTTTAATTCATTTATATTTGAAATCTGTTTCATAATGCAAATATATAAATATTTAGATATATTGAAACGATTGTACAATGACTGTGCCAAAATTATAATTATAAATTTTGTCAGTAATAAAAAATGTCAGTATAAGAATTTTCACGCAACCATTTAAAACAGTTTTTAATCATTATTAAGTTGAATTTTAAAAACAGAAAGCGAATGAAGAAATTAGTATTTGTAGTTCTTATTGGATTTGTATTTGTTTTAACAGGATGTAATAACGATGATGAAGGGTATTCGTTGGATAATTACTGGATTGGATTTGGTGTTGTTGAAGATACCGTTTCGTACAAAATTGTACTCGACGATGGGAAAATTCTCTACCCTGTTGCATTTGGGGGATATTATCCCGGGTACAACTATGATCAATCGGAGTGTGACAATAAAATTGAAGCAGGAGACAGGGTGATTGTCAATTTTACAATTCTCGATGATAAAGTGAATGACGCCGGTGAAATGGAAGCTTATTATGTAAAAGTGAATTCTTTTAAAGAAGTTTTGACCAAAGGAATACTTGACATTACAGAGGAAAACAAGGATAGTATTGGCAGCGATCCTATAATTGTACAGGATTGTTGGATGGCCAACAATTTGCTGAATTTTCAGTTAAAATATTATGGCAGTAATGAAATTCATTTTATTAATCTGGTGAAACAACCAGGAGTTTTAACTGCTGCTGATCAGCCTTTTGAACTGGAATTAAGACACAATGACAATGGCGATTCACACGATATCCCTTTTACTGCTTTTGTTTCTTTTAAACTCGATTCGTTACAGGTTTCCGGATTAGATTCGGTACGTTTCAAAGTGACCTGCAAAGATTATGATGATAAGTTGTTTGAATACAGCGGAGTTTATAATTACGGTAAAAACAATTAATTCAATGTTTTTTGTTAATGAAGGTGTCCGTTTGGGCACCTTTTTTTTTGAATTAATTTCAGTAGGAGTTGACTCAAAAGCAAAATGATGTGTTGAAAAAACATAAAACAAAATTCATTGGTAAAAACAATTCATTTGATTTATTTTGATGCTTAAATCAT
>JBBIPU010000018.1:19357-20802 GCA_037442685.1 Draconibacterium sp.
TGGGAAATGAATCCGGATGGAAGCGGTGCAAAGCAGGTTTCGGATATTCCTGATGGAATCTCAGGTTTCAGTTATTCACCCGATCAATCAAAGATATTTTATCTCAAAAGCGTGAAGCTTGACAAAAGTGTGAATGATCTTTTCCCCGATCTGCCAAAGGCAAATGCCCGGCTGGAAAACGATATCATGTACCGTCACTGGGATAGCTGGCATGATTATACCTACAATCATATTTTTATTTCGGATTATTCAGATAAAATTACCGCAGGAAAAGATATTCTGGAAGGAGAAAGATTTGATTCGCCAATGAAACCTTTTGGTGGAAATGAACAGTTGGCATGGAGCCCCGACGGAAAGACACTGGCTTACACCTGTAAGAAAATGGTGGGGAAGGAATATGCACTTTCCACCAATTCAGACATTTACCTTTACAATTTGGAAACCGGGAACACAATTAATTTTACTTCAGGAATGATGGGTTATGACCAGAATCCCGTTTTTTCTCCCGATGGAAAATATATTGCGTGGGAAAGTATGGAACGCGATGGATATGAAGCAGATAAATTGCGATTGTTTATCGCTGATTTGCAAACCGGCGAAAAGAAAGATTACTCTGAAAATTTTGACCAGAATTCAGCAGGATTGATTTGGAGCGCTGACAGTAAATCAGTTTATTTTGTCAGCGATATCCACGCAACCGAGGAAATCTACCGGCTTGACCTTGCTGATGGTTCGATTGCGCGGTTGACTGACGGGGTACACGATTACAAAAGTGTGATGATTGCCGGTGACAAACTTGTCGCCCAGAAAGTTTCGATGTCGCAACCTGCCGAATTATATATTGTTGATCCGGTTACCGGGAAAGAAGGAACACTTACAACAATAAACAAAGGAATTTTGGACCAATTGACTTATGGAAAAGTGGAATCGCGCTGGATTAAAACCACCGACAATAAAGAAATGCTTACCTGGATTATTTATCCCCCTCATTTCGATCCGTCGAAAAAATATCCGACTCTGCTTTATTGCGAAGGAGGACCGCAAAGTACGGTCAGCCAGTTCTGGTCGTACCGCTGGAATTTTCAGATGATGGCGGCGAATGGTTATATTATAGTTGCACCCAATCGCCGCGGATTGCCGGGTTTTGGACAGGAATGGAACGAACAGATCTCGAAAGATTACGGTGGCCAGAATATAAAAGATTTGCTAACTGCCATTGATGAAGTTTCGAAAGAATCTTATGTTGATAAAGATAAACTTGGCGCTGTTGGTGCAAGTTACGGCGGATATTCGGTGTTGTTTCTTGCAGGTAATCACGAAGGAAGATTTAAAGCATTTATTGCACACGACGGTATTTTTAACTTCGAGCACATGTACACAACCACAGAAGAAATGTGGTTTGTAAATTGGGATTACGGTGGCCCGTACTGGGATAAAACCAATGC
>JBBIPU010000018.1:20902-22244 GCA_037442685.1 Draconibacterium sp.
TGGATAAATATTTGAAATAGAACCCGTGTGCCGCGGTTTCTAACCGCGGATTGTTAAAGATGCGAATCGGAATTCGCATCACCCGAAAAGGATGTCATCTTTTTAAAAAAGGACATCCTTTTTTTAAAGGCCCGTACACGAAAATCGTTGAAAATCATTTATTTCAATAATGAAAATAATGTGATTAAAATAATTATTTTTGAATAGTTTACAATTCAGTAAACTTTAATATCTTTACCGAATGAAAATAATCTTTAAAACAGAAGAACTAACCTATTTTTATGTTACCCCTTTAGATGAAATAAAGGGAAAGTTACCTGTTCAGAAAGATATAATAAAGCAGTTTAAAAAGAAAGTCCAAATCCTGATGAATATCAAAGTTTTAGAAGAACTGAAACAGTTTCAAAGTCTAAACTTCGAGGCATTAAAAGGGGATAGAGAAAATGAATATTCCATTCGTTTAAATTTGAAATACCGTTTGATTTTCTCGGTAATCAAAGAAGAAAACGGCACAATAATAATTGAAGCAATTTTAATACAGGAAATTTCAAAACATTACGAAAAATGAAAACTTACGCAAACGAAATGATTCCGGGTGATGTTTTCCACCCTTCGGAAATAGTAAAAGACGAATTGGAAGCAAGGGGAATAAAACAAATTGAGTTGGCAAGAATCACGGGATTTAACAAATCATTTATCAGCCTGTTTTTAAAGGGAGAAAGGGATATTAATATCAAACTTGCAATTGCCTTGGAAACCTTGCTTTCGATAAATGCTGAGTTTTGGATTAGGTTGCAAAAAGAATACGAAATGAATAAAGCGCTGATTGAGTTACAGAGAACAAAATTGGCCTCCTGAAAGAAATTTCCCTTTTGTGTAGGTTTTCTTTAATGTAGCCTTCACTCTCTTTATCTTATCTTTCAAATGCAGCAATAATCACGTCAATCTTTTTATCAATTTTCTGGTTTACCACCTGCCAGTCAGGGTTGTTTTTATACCAGGCAATAATTTCTTTTACTCCTTCAGAAAATGGAATTTTGCAATGAAATTCAGGGACAAGTTTTTTGATTTTTGAATTGTCGAAAATAACCGAATGAGCTTTGTCGCCTAACAATCCGGCGCCATGATCCGGTGCATATTTTGCAATAAAATCAGATGGAATGTGAACTGCTTTTAATTCAACGCCGAGTTCATCAGCCATCATTTTGTAAATCTGGTTCCATGTCAGCAGTTCATCCGAAGTGATGTGAAAAGCTTCTCCCAGTGCTTCCTTTTTCCCGAACAAACCGATAAATCCAACTGCAAAATCGCTATTGTGGGTGAGAACCCAAAGTGAAGTTCC
>JBBIPU010000018.1:22344-41459 GCA_037442685.1 Draconibacterium sp.
GAAGTTCCCGAAATTATTCTGGAATCGGTTTCCTCAGCGAGAAAAGAAAGCCGTGAAAAATTTGCCCGAAAGTTTGGTTTCAAAAAAGCGGAATCGGTGGAAGAATTTGTGGCAAACGAAAATATTGAAGCAGTTTTTATTCTCGGGCCAAATAAAGTTCATTTCGAACATTTCAAACTTGCGCTTCAAATGCCAAACGTAAAATACATTTACCTCGAAAAACCGGTTTGTTCTTCATTGCAGGAGGAGGAAGAAATGAAAAAATTGCTGACACATATCGATCCTACAATTAAGATTCAAGTAGGATTTCAGTATTTGCTGACATCTTCGGTGCGCGAGGCATTGCATTTCTGGAATTCGGGCAGGTTGGGGAAATCCATTCATTTCGATTTGAAATATTATCATGGCGATTATTTGCAGACTTCTTATCGAGAAAAGCGTGTTACCCGCCTTACACCGGCACCCGATGGCGGTGCAATGGCCGATCTGGGTTCGCACGGAATAAGTTTATTAATGGCTTTTCTAAGCGAAGAAATCCAGATAACCAGTGCGTTGCAGGGTGGTTCGTTTGAAGATGTGCCAGCCGGTTCCGACTTATTCAGTTCACTTTCACTTTACGACCCGAAAACTGGTGCAGTGGGAAATATGTCAGCCAGCCGGATCAGTTCAGGCTCGGGTGATTTGGTGTACCTCGAAATTTATGCCGAAAAGGGTGCAATCCGTTATTCATCGCAAACTTCAGAATATTTTGAATATTATATCGAAGGTTCAAACCAGTGGGTAAAACAAATGGTTGGCAGCAACTACAAACCTGTTACCAGTTTTCCTTCGGGGCATGTTCCTCCAGGCTGGCTGCGTTCGATGGTACATGCACATTACCAGTTTTTTACAGGGAAAGATGATTTAGCTTTTAAGATCGATTTAAATCACGGCCTTGCAGTTCAGCGGATTGTTCGCGAAACTGCTGATCATTTGGCTGTTTTCAGAAAAAAGTATAAAAATGACTGATCGTAAAAGCGGAATATTATTGCATATTACTTCTTTGCCAGGAAATGAAGGTACCGGCACATTCGGAAAAAATGCCTTTAAATTTGTTGATTTTCTGAAGAAATCGAAGCAAAAATTGTGGCAAATCTTACCGTTGGGTCAGGTTGGTTACGGCGACTCTCCTTACCAGTGTTATTCGGCCTTTGCCGGGAATATTCAGTTAATTGATTTGGAATTGCTGGTTGAAAACGGATGGCTGACAAAAGCGGATTTGAAAGCGCCTGCATTTTCAAAAACAAACGCTGATTTCAATGCGGCAACAAAATGGAAATTACCGTTGTTGAAAAAGGCCTACCATAATTTTCAGAAAAACACAGCGCCACATATACAGGAGTATTTTTATTTTCAATACGAACACAAATGGTGGCTGGCTGATTTTGCCCTTTTTATGGCTTTAAAAGAACATTTTAAAGGCGAAACCTGGACAAACTGGCCCGATGAAATTAAATTTAGAAAGGCTGATGCAATTAATCAATTTCAGGAAGAATTAAAGGAAGAAGTTGATTTCAGGATGTTTACGCAGTGGCTATTTTTCAGGCAGTGGCACAATCTGAAAAAATATGCCAACGCAAAAGACATCGAAATAGTTGGCGATGTGCCGTTGTATGTTTCCACCGACAGCGCCGATGTGTGGGTGAATACAGATATTTTTCATCTGGATGAGGATTTGAACCCGACACATGTTGGCGGTGTGCCGCCCGATTATTTCAGCAAAACAGGGCAGCTTTGGGGAAATCCTGTGTTTAACTGGCAACGCCTCGAAGAACGGCAGTTCGACTGGTGGATGGCGCGCTTGCGGTTTAACCTGAATATGTTTAACCTGGTCAGAATCGATCATTTTCGCGGTTTGGAATCGTACTGGTCGGTGCCGGCGGGCGAAAAAACGGCCATTAACGGAAAGTGGGAGGCTGCAAAAGGTTATGAACTGCTGATGAAATTCAGAAACGAATATGGTAGCCTGCCATTTATTGCCGAAGATTTGGGATTGATTACTCCTGAAGTGGAAAAACTGCGCGACGATTTGCACCTCACCGGGATAAAAGTGTTGCAGTTTGCTTTTGGTTCGGATGCCAAAAATCAGAACCTGCCGCACAATTACAAAAACAACTTTCTGGCCTGCACCGGAACACACGACAACGACACAACTTTGGGCTGGCTGACTTCGGCAAAGGGAAAAGAGAAAAAAATGATTCTCCGCTACCTGGGCGAACCTGAAAAAGCCCTGCAAAATGCCATTGAAAAGGTTTGGGCCTCAACCGCAAAACTCGCAATTATGCCCATGCAGGATTTGCTGGAACTTGGAACCGATGCACGGATGAACACCCCCGGAACTGCCACCGGTAACTGGGGCTGGCGTTTTGAATGGAAACAGCTTTTACCGGCGCATGGTAAAAATCTGAAGAAACTGACTGAGAAGTATAACCGGTAAAAATGCTGCTGGTTTCTGGCTGCTGGCAACTGGCAGTTGGCCTTAGCGGTTTTGAACCGCTTAGCGCATTGCAACAACGTAAATGAGAAATCCACACTTAGTCGTTGCACCCGACATTGATTTGCAGTATTTTGCTTGTTGAGCCGGATTTTTTAAATTCGCACAAAACATTCATTCATGTATTTAGATAATTATATCGCCAGTTTGAAAAATCTTTGTCTGCAAAACAAGGTAAAAACACTTTATGTATTTGGTTCTGTGCTGAATGATAAATTTAATGATCAAAGTGATATTGATCTTGTAGTTGATATTGACTCCAATGACCCGTTTGATTATGCCGATAATTATTTTAACCTGAAATTTGCACTCCAGGATTTATTTAAACGGCCTGTTGATCTGCTTGAAAATAAGTCAATCAGAAATCCATTAATCCGTAAAAATATAGACAACACAAAATATTTGATATATGCAAAATGATAAGCTTTTCGACATTCAGGCTTGTCTGAAAGATATTGAACAATCAATAATTGAAATATACGGTTTTTTGCCAGCTAAACGTGACTTTCTTGAATTTCAGAAGGATTTAAAAACGCGAAAGGCAGTTGAACGAAATATTGAAATTATTGGTGAAGCAGTGGACCGGATTTTAAAAATTAATCCTGATTTTCCTTTAAGTGATTCAAGAAAGATTGTAGACACCTGCAACAGGATTATTTATGGATATGACAGCGTGTCTGCTGATATTATCTGGCTGATTATTAACAAACATTTACCGGTGTTGGAACAGCAGGTAAAAGAATTGCTGACAGATTAAATTTCTTATAAGAAAAGGTACCTCGCAGTTTATTTTAATTGCAGGTGCATATCTAACATTTTGTTATAATTGCTATTAAAAATGCGGTTAGCGGTTCGAAACAGCTTATCGATTTTTGCCTGCTCCCGTCTCCGGTCTTCCATCTTCCCTCTCCCGTCTTTCCTAGCAACACAACATTACTGCTTTCATAAATAATTCGGGTTGCTCCGCATGGAGCCAGTGGCCGGCATCGGGAATATCGATTATCCGGGCATCGGGATAAATCACTTTAATCATCGGTTCATCTTCGGGGAGAATGTATTTTGATTTCATTCCACGGATAAAAATTACTGGGTAAGTTGTAATCGGAATCCTGTCTTCGAGCCAGTTTTTGTTTACCCCACTTACAATTTCATCGAGGTGGTCGTACAAAACCTCAGCATTGATCCGCCATCGGAACTGATGGTGCGTTTTATCCTTGGCAACATTTTTCAGCAAAAACTGGCAGATTCGCTCGTCATCAATTTTTTGCGCCATGAAGTCATCAACATCATTTCTCGATTTAATTTTTGAAAAATCAATTTCCATCATGGCAAGTAAAATATTCTGGTGCAAATAAAACTGACTGTCCTCCTGCAGTAACAGATAATTTTTCGGGGCAATGTCGGCAATAACAAGTTTCTCTACTTTTTCAGGGTAATCGAAGGCAAACCACATGGCTGTTTTCCCACCCATGCTGTGCCCCAGAATTGTAGCTTTTTCAATATTGTGCTTTTCAAAGAATTCTGCAAGATCATCCCTCATGTCGTTGAAAGTATGCGAATTGGAAAAAGGTGAGCGGCCATGATTCCGCTGGTCGATCATGTAAACTGTATGTTTTACCGATAAACGTTTTCCGATGTTGATCCAGTTGTCAGAAGATCCGTACAATCCATGCACGATTACCAGCGGCGAACCACTTCCTTCTTTTCTAAAAAACAATTCCATTGAATATTTTTCTACTTAATTATTCTGATTTCTTGCATAATGTTTTACTCCTCCCCTCGGGAGGTAGGGAGGGGCTTCTTTTCTATCTCAGGCATTCCAGATATTTCTGAATTGTTGTTTCCAAACCCATATAAAGTGCATCGGCAATCAAAGCATGACCAATTGAAACTTCAGCAAGAAACGGAATATTTTTATATAGATAATTGAGATTTTCCAGGTTAAGATCGTGTCCGGCATTTACTTCAATTCCCATGTCTTTTGCAATTTTGGCGGCAGAAATAAAAGGTTCAACTGATTTGCCACGATCAATTTGATACAGAGATGCATAAGGTTCGGTATAAAGTTCGATCCGTTCTGTTTTTGTTTCAGCGGCACCTTCAATAGCAGCAATATCAGGATCAACAAAAATAGATGTTCTTATTCCGTTTTCCTGCAACCGCGAAATTACCTCTTTTAAAAAAGTCAGATTTTTCCAGATATCCCAGCCATGGTCGCTGGTGATTTGGTCATGTGAGTCAGGAACCAGTGTAACCTGGTCGGGCTTTACTTCAATTACCATTTTAAGAAAATCTTCACCTGGATAACCTTCAATATTAAACTCAGTGGTAATCAGAGGTTTAATCTCATAAACATCGTGGCGTGTGATATGTCTTTCATCAGGTCTGGGATGAACTGTAATTCCTTGTGCCCCAAACTGCTGACATTTAACAGCAGCTTCTTTCACGCTGGGAATTTTACCACCGCGCGAGTTTCGCAATGTTGCTATTTTGTTTATATTTACACTTAATCTGGTCATCTGTTTGAAATTTTAATTACGCAAGTTACAATTTTAAGCGAAATTGGCAGAATTTAAAAAGTAAAGATTTGTTAGCTGAAAAATTAATATCGGATAGTCTGACTTCCGTGAAAAGTTCGGAAAAAGGGAAAAAAGCGCTCGATTATATGGATATGTTCAGGGTGTCCCATATTCCTGTGGTTGACGATTCGAAATATCTCGGACTGGTTTCCGATAAACTGATTTATGATCTGAATCTGCTCGAAACTCCCATCGAAACCCAGTTGGATAAGCTGAATATTTCGCATGTACACAGGGAACAGCATATTTTTGAAATAGCAATAATGATGTACAAGCTGAAGTTAAGCGTATTGCCGGTTCTCGATGATGATCATTATTATCTTGGTGCAATTACATTGTACGATCTGGCGCGCAGGTTTGCCAAATTGTTTTCACTTGAAGAGATTGGCGGGGTTGTAATCCTCGAAATGAATGTAAATAATTATTCTTTGTCGGAAATCAGCCAGATTGTTGAAAGCAACGGAATCAGAATATTAAGCTCATTCATGGACAGAAAACACGGAACAAATGTACTTGATGTGATTCTGAAACTTGATAAAGAAGACTTGTCTCCATTGATACAGACGTTTATGCGTTATGATTACAATGTGAAGGCAGTTTATCTTGATCAGTCGGAACTGAAGGATTTGTATAAAGACCGTTTTGACCAGTTCATGAAATTTATGAATATTTAAAACTTTCAAATGAAGGTAGCTGTTTTTGGAACCACTGTTTCGCAAAGTTTTGCACCTGCACTGCATGAGTTTTTTAGTTTTTTAAAGTCCAATAAAATTGAGGTTCAGCTATTTAGACCATTTTATACCTTTTTAAAGACTGAATTGAAAATGGAGCCTTTCAATACTTCATTTTTCAGTTCGTATCATGATTTCGACAACAAATGCAACTATATTTTCAGTGTAGGTGGCGACGGTACTTTTCTTCATTCGGTCGTAAATATCAGGAATTTCGATATTCCGGTTGTTGGCGTTAACAGTGGAAGATTAGGATTTTTGGCCGATATTTCAGAAAATCAGGTAGATAACGCCTTGTCGCAGATATTTAATGGGAATTACACGATAGTTGAACGATCGATGTTGCAGGTTAATTGCGGAATTGAGAACCTTGATTTCAATTTTGCACTCAATGAAATGACTGTTCTGAAAACAGACACCTCTTCGATGATCAATATTTATGCTTATCTGGATAAAGAACTGCTGAATAATTACTGGGCTGATGGTTTGATCATTGCAACTCCCACAGGTTCAACTGCATATACGCTCAGTGTTGGTGGACCGATTCTGACTCCCGATTCTGAAAATTTCGTAATCACACCACTTGCCCCGCACAATTTGACTGTCAGGCCGCTGGTGGTACCCGATAATCATGAAATAAAACTTAAAGTGGAAGGAAGAGGCACACATTTTCTTACTTCACTCGATTTCAGATCGGTGGCAGTCGATTTTTCAACAGAAATAAAGGTAAAAAAAGCAGGTTTTAAACTAAAAACACTCCAATTACCCGGTCAGACCTTTTTCACAGTATTGCGGAACAAGTTAATGTGGGGAATCGACAAACGAAATTGAATCTGATTTGAAAGTGATCATGACTTCATAAAACTCAATGGTCAATATTAAAAATGAAATGACCTGTTGCAAGAAATTGTACCTTGCCAAACTGGTTATTTTGCTTTTAACTGTGGGTATTTCAATATTTTAAATCAACTTAACAATTTTTAAAGTTCTTTTCGGTTTTATAATAACATTCAGGTATGTTATTTTACGAATTATATTACTTTTGTACCACTTTACAGCGAAGGAATATGAAGTAGAATAGATTTAAGTTCATTGATATTCAGTATGTTATATGGCATGTAATGGACAAAAAATCATAATTTTGAGGGGCATCCCGAAAAGTTAATCTAAAAGAATGTTACTGACTGAAATCCAAAGCTTTAAGTGAAATAATTTGTATGAGAATTTTACCTGAAACTATTGTTTGTTAAACTAAATTGAATACCAAAATGAAAAAAATATTATTGGTGTTTGCTGCAGTTTGGATCGCTGTTTCAGGAAAAGCCCAGATAACGGCCGATATTGGTGTTTGGGGAGGAACTTCGACGTATTTTGGCGATATGGATAATAATAATCCGGTTAAGCCGTTTACGCCAAATTTCGGGGGTTATTTCAGATACAATTTCAATTCGAGAGTAGGATTGAGAGCTATGTTTTTGACCGGAAATGTTGGTGATGAAGGAAAAATTGAAGGCGAAGACTGGAATTTTAAAAAAAATGTACAGGATTTTACGTTACAGGTAGAAATAAATTTTCTGAAATATGTACTGGGAGTTGACAAAATGCCTTTTTCAACTTATGTGACAGCCGGAATCGGTGTTGCATTTTTCCCGTACGATCTGGATACAATTGGTATTGCCACAATTGAGAGGTTTAATCCTCAAAACAATAAAGGAAATGCTGAGATTCACGATCCGGTTATTACACCGACAATTCCGTTTGGGATAGGATTTAAATACAGCCTGGGACAAAGACTGGGAATTGGAATTGAGTACCAGATAAGAAAAATGTTCAGTGATAAACTGGATAACCTTGACGATCCGCTGGCATATAAAACCATGATTGACGGAGTGGAACAGGAAATAACATACACTGATAAAATACACAATAACGATTGGTCAGGTTATTTGGGAATTCACCTGACATATAAAATATACATGGGCAAAAAAGCTTGTCCGGCTTACGAAAGCAAAAACTAACAATGGAGTCGTTCAGAAACAGGATAGATAAAAACAGAATTCCACAACATGTTGCCATAATAATGGATGGCAACGGCCGATGGGCGCTACAACATGGCAAAGCCAGAATTTTCGGGCATGAAAGTGGTGTTGAGTCGGTTCGTTCGGTAGTTGAAGGAGCCGGCGAAATTGGAGTTAAACACCTCACTTTGTACGCATTTTCGACTGAAAACTGGGAACGACCGAAGAATGAAGTGGAAGCTCTGATGGAACTGCTGGTTCATGCAATTGACAACGAATCGGAATTGCTGATGAAAAACAATGTCAGATTATCAGCTATCGGTGATTTAAGCAAAATGCCCCCGAAAGTTAAGGAAAGATTGGATGGTTGTATTGGTTTTTTAAATAATAACACCGGATTGAATCTGATACTGGCGCTCAGCTACAGTTCGAAATGGGAAATAATCAACGCAGTAAAAAATCTGGTGAATGATTCGATAAATGAAAAGATAAAGCCGGAAATGATTAACGATAAATTGTTCGAAAAATATCTGAACACAGCAGAAATACCCGATCCTGAATTATTGATCCGTACCAGCGGTGAATACAGGATAAGTAATTTTTTGTTGTGGCAGATTGCGTATTCCGAATTGTTTTTTACAGAAAAATTGTGGCCCGATTTCAGAAAAGAAGATTTGTTTGAAGCTATTTTTGATTTTCAGAACAGGGAAAGAAGATTTGGAAAAACACGCGAACAATTGGCATTGTAATAAATGTATGAAAAGAATGCAGAAAACTATTTTATTATTTTTATTCTTCATAGCTGTGTGGTTTCCCCGGGCATATTCCCAGGAAAACGACAGCACTAATTTCTCAATTTACTATTCAAGCCCGGCAAAATATACAATTGCCGACGTTCAGGTTTCAGGTATTAAATACCTCGATAAAACGGTATTGGTACAACTTTCCGGATTACAGGCGGGAAAGGAAATTGAAGTGCCCGGCGAAGCAGTTACAAACGCAATTAAAAAACTCTGGCAGCAGGGTTTATTTTCCGATATTAAAATTACAGCCACCAAAGTAGTTAAAAATCAGATTTGGTTTGATATTTATCTTCAGGAACGGCCCAGACTTGCGGATGTAAATTTTATGGGAGTTTCCAAATCGGAAAAAGAAGATATTTCTGAAAAAGTATTGTTGTTAAAGGGAAGTCAGCTTACAGATAACCAGATTGTTAATGCTGAGCGTATTATAAAAAACATATTTCTTGAAAAAGGATTTTTGAATACCGAAGTCAATATTGTACAGCGCGACGATACCACGCAGAACAACAGCCTTATTCTCGATATTTATGTTGACAAGAAAGAAAAAGTTAAGGTGAACGATATTTTTATTACAGGGAACAAGGCAATAAGTTACATTACCCTTGAACGTGCGATGAAAAAGACAAACTCGAAATCACTTCGAAACATTTTCAGGACAAAAAAATTCCTTCAGGAAGAATATAAAAAGGATAAAAAATTACTTATCGACAAATACAACGAAAAAGGGTATCGCGATGCAATTATTACAAGAGACTCAGTTTTTCAGGTTCAGGTTGGAAGGAAGGATAAACCTCGTGTAAATATTGACATTCAGATTGACGAAGGTGATAAATACTATTTTGGCGATATTAAATGGGTGGGTAATACCATTTATCCGTCCGATTATCTTTCGAATGTTCTTGGAATTAAGAAAGGCGATGTATTTAACCAGAAAATACTCGACAAACGGTTGTTTGACAATGACGAAGGATTAAATAACCTGTATCTCGATAAAGGTTACCTTTTCTTTAGCCTCGATCCGATCGAAACAAATGTACATAACGATACAATTGATTACGAAATGCGAATGTCGGAAGGGAAACAGGCCACAATCAATGAAGTTCGTATTGTAGGAAACACAAAAACCCACGAACATGTTGCACGTCGTGAATTATATACTTTTCCCGGTGATCTTTTCAGTAAATCGAATCTGATGCGGTCGTACAGGGAACTTGCGCAGCTGGGACATTTCGATCCGGAAGCAATCAACCCCGACGTTCAGCCTAATCCTGAAAATGGCACTGTTGATATTGAATACCAATTGCAGGAAAAAGCAAACGACCAGATCGAACTTTCAGGTGGCTGGGGGGCCGGAATGTTTGTCGGTTCCATCGGATTAAAATTTGCAAACTTTTCGGTCAGGAATATTTTTAATAAAGATGCCTGGAGACCACTTCCAACCGGCGACGGACAGACACTCGGAATCCGTTTTCAGACCAGTGGAAAGTATTATCGCACTGTCAGCCTCTCGTTTATTGAGCCCTGGTTAGGCGGCAAAAAACCAAATTCATTTTCGGTTTCATTATCGCACTCGAGGATTAATTACAGTGCTAATAAATACTACCAGTCTTACAATCCTTATGGATCTAGCGGCTACGGTTACAACCCATATGGTTATGGTGGTTATGGTGGTTATAGCGGTTATGGTTACGGATCCGGCGGCGGTTACGGGTACGATCCTTATGGTTACGGAGGTTACGGATATCCGCAATACCAGTACAATTATGCTTCAGAAAAAACCAACGAAATCAACGACCAGATATGGGAAACAACCGCACTGGCTTTAGGTTATGGATACCGGTTATCATGGCCCGATGACTATTTTACAATGTACCACGAGTTGTCGTTTGAGCATTACAACCTCAGAAATATGGGGAGTTATTTTTATTTCTTAGCCGATTCGACTGGTCAGGTGAATGGAACATTTAATAATTTAAGTTTTAAAACTGTTTTCGGAAGAAGTTCGATCGATAATCCACTTTACTCAAGAAACGGGTCAAGTTTTTCGTTATCGTTAAAACTAACGCCTCCATATTCCTGGTTCAGGGGAGATGTTGATTACAAAACCATGCCAAACAGTGAAAAATATAAATGGATAGAATATCATAAATGGCTGTTAAAGGGACAATTGTTCCATCCATTATCGAAAAATACCAACCTTGTGTTACGCACAGCTTTGGAACTTGGATTTCTCGGGTATTATAACAAATATCTAAAATCGCCGTTCGAAGGATTTATTGTGGGCGGTTCAGGTATGTCGGGATACAATATTTACGGAACCGATTATGTTGCCCTGCGTGGTTACAAAGATTACAGTCTTAGCCCGAACAACGGTTCTAACATGTATTCAAAATTCACACTTGAAATGAGGTATCCGATTACTTTAAAACCAAGTGCAACAATTTATGCCCTTTCGTTCCTTGAGGCTGGTAATGCCGGTTTGAGTTTTCAAAACTATGTTCCATTCAAATTGTATCGTTCAGCCGGATTGGGGATCAGAATCTTCCTTCCAATGTTCGGTTTGATGGGAATTGACTGGGGATATGGTTTTGACGAAGTTCCCGGCAATCCGACTGCCAACGGAAGCCAGTTCCATTTTGTAATCGGACAACAGTTTTAATCACTGAGGTTTTGGCATGGAATATGATATCTGGTGTATTGTTAAACAAAAAAGTAATACAATGAAAAAGTTAGTTTTATCAATAGCAGCAATAGTGGGAATTGCTTTGGTTGTTAATGCACAAAAAATGGCATTTATCGATACAGAATATATTCTCGAAAATATTCCGGCATTTAAAGCAGCACAAAACCAGTTGGATCAGTTATCATCTCAGTACCAGAAAGAACTGGAATCGATGCATGCCGAAATCGAACAAATGTACAAGGATTACCAGGCTGAAAGTGTTTTGCTTTCCGAAGATATGAAACGCAAACGCGAGGATGTAATTGTTACCAAGGAAAAAGATTACAAGCAACTTCAGAGTAAGTATTTCGGGCCAAACGGCGATTTGTTTAAAAAACGCCAGGGATTGGTGAAACCCATTCAGGATGATATCTTCAATGCTGTTAAGGATATCTCGAACGAAGGGAATTACGCCATTATTTTCGATAAGGCCGGAGGTACAACTTTATTCTTTACCAATCCAAAATTCGATTTAAGCGATCAGGTTCTACAAAAACTCGGATATAAATAATTTATCACTATATTTGCAACCTTAAAAAAATAACATTATACTGATTATGAGAAATTTAATAAAATTTATTGCTGTTGTTCTTTTCGTTGGAATGACCGCTACCATTAATGCACAAACATTAAAATTCGGGCACATTGATTTACAGGCTTTGATTCAGGTTATGCCGGAAAGAGCAGCTGCTGAAACTCAGTTCAATAAATTTCAGACTGAACTTGAAGATATTTTTGCCGAAATGCAAAAAGATTATCAGACAAAATTGACAGATTTTCAACAAATGGGTGATTCAATTTCAGAAATTAAGAAAAATGCCAAAGTTGCCGAGATACAGGATATGCAGCAACGTATTCAAAATTATCAGCAAACAGCACAACAACAACTTCAGCAAAAACAAACCGAATTGTTAAAACCGGTTTTCGATAAAGCTGAAAAAGCAATTGAAGAAGTTGCAAAGGAAAAGGGTCTGATTTATGTATTTGATACCGGATCGAAAGTTGTTCTGTACAAATCAACCGAAAGTATGGATTTGCTTCCCCTGGTAAAAACCAAACTTGGGATTAAATAAAAAGAATAAATGATAAAGTGAGCCATTCGAAAATTCCGGATGGCTTTTTTTTGCTAAAAATCCCGAATTGTTGCTTACTTAACGATTTAAACTTATATTTAGTGGATCGGAAAAACCACAAAAAATCCAAACGATATGATACCAGTTGAAAAAATTGAAGCAGGTAAGTCAGGAGCTCCAAAGAATACATTTTTGTTCGAAATTGCCTGGGAAGTCTGTAACCAGGTAGGAGGTATTTACACTGTAATCAGGTCAAAAGTTCCATCTGTGATCGAAAAATGGGGTATGGAAAATTATTGCCTCATTGGACCTTATTTCCCCGATCAGGCAGCTGCACATTTCGATCTGGCAACCGATTATTCCACACCAATCGGAAAAGCAGTTTTAAAACTTCAGGAACGTGGTTTTGATATTCATTACGGACAATGGATTGTTTCAGGAAGACCTCAGGTGGTACTTTTTAATCCTTTTTCGGTTTTCGACATGCTGAATGAGATAAAATTTTCGATATGGAATGATTACCATATTTCTATTCCGGCTGGCGATGAATTGCTCGATAAAGTGGTTGCCTTTTGTTACCAGGTGAAAGAATTTTTTAACTATCTGAATTTATCCGATCTTGGGAAAGACAATGTTATCGCTCACTTTCATGAATGGATGGCTGGTTTGCCAATTCCCGGGATCAGAAAAAACAAGCTGAATATCAAAATTGTTTTTACAACTCACGCAACATTGCTTGGCAGATACCTGGCAATGAACGATCCTAAATTTTACGAACACCTTCCATTTTATAACTGGGAAGTGGAAGCCCAGAAATTTAATGTTAAACCAATCGCTGAGATTGAAAGAGCTTCGGCCCACGGTTCACATATTTTTACTACAGTCAGTGAAATTACCGGAAATGAATGCACGTATCTTCTGGGCCGGACACCGGATGAAATATTGCCAAACGGCCTGAACATTGTGAGATTTGAAGTGACACACCAGATACAGAATCAGCATGTTAAAATTAAAGAACAGATTCACGATTTTGTGATGGGGCATTTTTTCCAAAGCTATTCTTTCGATCTCGACAAAACACTTTATTTTTTCACTTCAGGAAGATATGAATACCAGAATAAAGGTTTCGATCTGACGCTTGAAGCGCTAGCAAGGTTAAATTATAAGATGCAGGTTGCAAACATCGACACTACTGTGGTTATGTTTTTTATCACACGTCAGCCGTTTTATACAATAAATCCCGAAGTGCTGCATGCAAAAGCCCAGATTGAGGATATCTGGCGGGTTTGTGAGGAAATCAAGGAACAGGTTGGGAAAAGATTATACACAGAAATTACTTCAGCCGAAGGTCAGTATGAATTCCCTGATTTAAGTAAAATGGTTAATGAGTATTTACGTCTGAAATTACGCAGAAATGTTCAGACCTGGAAAACGCATAAACTGCCTAAAATTGTAACTCATACTTTAAAAAATGATTCAAGCGATGAAATTCTTAATTTCTTAAGAAGTTCGAATCTGGTAAATAACAGGCATGATAAAGTGAAGATTGTGTATCATCCCGATTTTATAGCAACTTCTAATCCTTTGTTCAGAATGGATTATACAACATTTGTCAGAGGTTGCCACCTGGGAATCTTCCCGAGTATGTACGAACCCTGGGGTTACACACCGCTTGAATGCCTTGCGAGCGGGTTGCCATCAATTACCAGTGAAGTTGCAGGATTTGGCGATTATGTTGTGAACAATATCGCCGACCACGATGAAAAAGGAATGTACATCATTAACCGGAAAGGACGATACTTTTTTGATATCGCTGAAGATCTGGCAAATATGATGTTCAATTTTGTGAATATGAACCGCAGGGAAAGAATTGCTTTACGGTATAAATGCGAAGAAGCTTCCTTGCATTTCGACTGGTCGAATCTTGGGAAATATTACGATAAAGCATATAATCTGGCACTTGAACGCTAATTACATTGATTTTTTATGAATAAATCTCCGATTGGGGTTTTCGATTCGGGTTACGGCGGATTGACTGTATTGAAGGAACTGGTTAAAGTTTTGCCTGATTATGATTTTCTGTACCTGGGCGACAATGCTCGTACCCCTTACGGAACCCGCTCGTTTGAGGTAGTTTACGAATATACCCTTCAATCGGTTAAATATCTTTTCAGCCAGAATTGCCATCTGGTGATCATTGCCTGCAATACAGCATCGGCAAAGGCATTGCGTAATATCCAGCAACTCGATCTGCCAAAAATAGCTCCCGACAGAAGGGTTTTGGGTGTTATCCGTCCCAGCGTTGAAAAGGTGGCGGAAATCACAAAAAACGGTCATGTCGGAGTTTTAGGGACTACCGGAACCGTGGTTTCTGAATCGTATCCGATTGAATTGGAAAAATGGTCGGGAGGCAAGGTAAAATCAACTGTTCAGGAAGCCTGCCCGATGTGGGTCCCGATTGTGGAGAATAATGAAATCGGTACTGAAGGGGCCGAATATTTTATAAGGAAAAATATTCAGAATATTCTTCAAAAAGATAAAGATTTAGATACACTGATTTTAGGCTGTACTCACTATCCGCTTTTAATTGATACCATTCAAAAGTATGTTCCTGAAAACATTAAAATTTTGAAACAAGGTGAAATTACCGCCGAAAAATTACACGAATATTTGAGGCGGCATCCTGAAATCGAAAAAAAACTGACTAAAAACGGTGTTGTTCAGTATCTGACAACCGAATCGGCTGAAAATTTTAACGGCAAAGCTGCACTTTTCATGGGGCACAAAGTGGAAGCCCGGCATGTGCATTTTTAATTCCCCGCTTTATTTGCTGAATTCTTTTATTGCGGCTTTCATTTCGTCAAACTGTTCTTCCATGCTTAGCAAGAGTTTGTACTGTGCCCGGGTCCGCACCAGGTTATGTTCGGACGATTTGATTTTGTAATATTTATCGCCGTCAATGTAATCCATTAAAAACCGGAGCACCTGCTCGTATGTAATGTATTTCGCCGAAAAAGCAAGGTATTCCAACTCTTTTTCAGTGAGGAAAGATTTTGTTTCTTCGAGATAACCTTTTGCAAATGCCTTGAATATTTCCATGTTCATCGAGACATTATCAAGGTTTGTGTCGTCTTCGAGACCAGTATTTGTGTAGTACCTGATTGCATCGCCAAAATCGTTTAAAACAGTGCTGCTCAACACAGTGTCAAGATCGATCACACAAAGCACTTCGCCATTTTTATCGAAAAGAATGTTGTTGATTTTTGTATCGTTGTGACTGATGCGCGTCGGAATTGTTCCGTTTTCCACTAATTTCCAGAAATCAAGCATTTCACCGCGCCGGCTTTCAATCCATCCGGTTTCTTCAGAAACTCTGGCTTTGCGTCCAACCGGGTCTTTTTGTAAAACTGCGTCCCACTGTTTAAAGCGAAAACGAATATTATGAAAACCGGGCAGAATGTCCACCAACGGTTCTTTTAAATCGGAAACCAGCGACTGGAATTTGCCGATCCCCCTTCCTCCTGCGTAAGCCAGTTCAGGTGTTTCGGCTGCTTCGTATGCAATTGTATCATCAATGAACAGGCAAACAGCCCAGTATTCATCATCATTATCTAAAAAGTAAAGCTTTCCGTCTTTTGCCGGGATAACTGTCATTGCTTCGCGTAACGGATTACCTCCGGCCTTTTCAACCTTCTTTTTAATATGAAGACAGACCTTCTGAATGTTATCCATCATTGCCGGAATAGGGGAAAATATCCTCTTGTTTTTCCGTTGCAAAATGTAATTTGGCGAACCGTCGTTGGTTTTAATAATAAAGGTATCGTTGATAAAACCTTCGCCAAGGTTAGCCACTTCAATGACGTTTCCTTCAAGTTGAAAATTTTCAGCTATTTCTTTCAGATGATTGTTCATGTGGTTGATTTGTATATTAACTCCAGAGTTTTTCCGGATATTCTCCGTTTGTGATCAATGCATTAATTTTTTCGATAACAAAAGGCTTGTCTTCCTTGTATGTTACACCAAACCAGGGAGAATTGGCTTCGAGTATTTTCACTGTTGCTGCTTTATCATCAATCAGATCGAAAACGACCGATGGAATGTACATTTCCGATTTTGGCTTATTTATCTCAGTCTTTAAAAAACGGGTGAAACGTTTTTCAAGCTCATCAAAAACTGAAGGTTTGAATCCCCAATTGTTCATCGATGCAATTTCGTTACCGGTAAGAGGAGTTTCACTTCCGTCGTTTTCAATCGAAACAATTTCTTTGCCCCGTTTGACGATTTTAAGTGTTTCAACAATTTTTACGAGGTTGTTGTTGTTATCTTCCTCGCAAATGCCCCTCGAAACTGAACCAAAATCCGAAAGCGTGTCATTCAGTTTGTAGCCTACCATTGAATATTCTTTTGGATTTACCGATGTGATAAGGAATTTTGCCATTGCCTTGTAAGCATTGAACCCGTAAAAGTCGTCGGCATTCAAAGCGCAGAAAGGTTCGCTAATTGCCTTCCGGGCACAAAGAATTGCATGTGCGGTTCCCCAGGGTTTTTCTCTGTCGGCAGGCAGAGTAAAACCTTCCGGGAGCATGTCCAGTTCCTGAAAAACATAATCAACCTCTATTTTTCCTTTCAATTTTTCGTCGAATTTTTCCTTAAATGCATCGGCAAAACTCTCGCGGATAATAAAAACAACTTTTCCAAAGCCTGCCCTGATTGCATCGTAAATTGAATAATCGATAATTGCTTCTCCGTTCGGACCGACAGGTTCGACCTGTTTAAGCCCGCCAAACCGGCTGCCCATGCCGGCTGCCAAAATCAATAATGTAGGTTTCATATTAAATCTTTATGTTTCAGTTTAAAGCTGAAAACCCGTTTAGTAATTTTAATAAATAATTAAGGCGTTAAAAATATAAAAAAGGATGGGTTTTGTAATTTCAGGTTATAATAAAAGTAAGCAGTAATTGTGAATTATCAGATTTAAAATTTGCCAAAGGATTTTTATGAATACGAAAAAGACATAAAAAAAGGCTGTCGGAAAACCGCACAGCCTTTCAACCTTTTTTACTCTTCTTTATACACAAAATTATACGATTCATCGTGTTGGCTGATATCCAGCCCTATTCTTTCTCCGTGTGGCGAAATGCGCAGGGGAACAATTAAATCTGTTATTTTGTACATCAGCATTGACCCGCCAAAAGTAAAGACTGACACAATTACCAAAGCCAGCAAGTGAAACATGAATGTCCTGGTTTCGCCATGTATCAGACCAACCTGGTTCGCAAATATTGCTGTAGTAAGCATTCCCACGATTCCTCCCATTCCGTGTGCCGGAAAAACATCAAGAGTATCGTCGAGAGTTGATTTTGTTCTTAACGTAATTGCATAATTACTTACAAATGCTGCAATCACCCCGATAAAAACGCTGGAGCCTACATTGACAAAACCTGCTGCAGGTGTAATTGCAACCAGACCGACCACCAATCCGATTGCAGCGCCGACAGCCGAGGGTTTTTTGCCTTTTGCGGCGTCGTAAAATATCCAGGTAAGCATTGCAGCAGCCGAAGCTGTATTTGTATTTACCAAAGCCGAAGCAGCTACAGCGTTTGCCGCCAGTGCCGATCCTGCATTAAAACCGAACCATCCGAACCAAAGCATACCGGCTCCGAGTAAAATGTAAGGAATATTTGCGGGTTTGAATTCTTTGTTCGCATCCTTCCTCCGTCCAAGGAAAATTGCTCCTGCCAGCGCAGCAAAACCTGCCGACATGTGTACCACTGTCCCACCGGCAAAATCCAGAACACCCCAGTTACGAAGAAATCCATTCGGATGCCACGTCCAGTGAGCAAGCGGGGCATATATAAAAATTACAAACAGACACATAAACAACATGTAAGCCCTGAATCGCACTCTACCGGCAAAAGAACCTGTGATTAAAGCGGGTGTGATTATTGCAAATTTTAACTGAAACATTGCAAAAACAGCTAACGGAAATGTCGGGGATAAATCTGGATTAGTTCCTCCTCCAACTCCTCGAAACATAAAAAAGGTCAATGGATTTCCAAACAGCCCGAATCCTTTGGCGCCAACACTCTCGCCAAATGCAATGCTAAATCCGACAACCACCCAGATAACGCTGACAATCCCCATTGCAATAAAACTTTGCAACATGGTGGAAATAATGTTTTTCGGATGCACCATACCACCATAAAAAAATGCAAGTCCGGGAGTCATGAGCAAAACCAACCCCGTGGCAGTAAGCATCCAGGCAGTGTCACCTGAGTCGATTTTCGACAAATCCTGATTTTCCAATCCGGTAGGAATGATTGCCCCGATAAAAGCAATAATAAGAAGCAAGGTTAATATTAACCACCATCTCACTGTTCTTTTCATATTTCTTAAAAATTAGTAATTTGCTGTCTATATGTTACAAAACTATAATTAAAATATCAATATTTGAAATTAGTACTATTATTTTTGGATTTATGAAAATTTAACTTGTGTTTTATTAACATTTTGATAACAAATAATTAAATTGAACTGATTTTATTCAAATGTTTTCATTTTGTTACTTTTATGATATTACGTTTATGAAATGCAATGATTATGATATTAAATATGTATTTTTATTGGAAATTTGTAAGATATGACATTGAGAAATA
>JBBIPU010000019.1:0-2461 GCA_037442685.1 Draconibacterium sp.
CACGTGGCCAGTTCTTCCACACCAACTGGACAGGAAGAGGTGGAAATACGGCTTCGACAACTTATACGGTGTAAAACAGCCCCCTCCCGACCTCCCCCGTGGGGGGAGGAGGTTGAAGAAGAGCCGCTTTCCGGTTGGGGAGGCGGCTCTTTGATTTATTAATTACAAATTATCCAAAGACAAATCAACATTAATTTCTTGTAGGCTTGTATCTACCATTTTTCAGGATGATAGGCATAAATTGAAATGACACGTTAAAACAACAAGGGGTGCAATTTAGCACCCCTTGTTTTATTTTCCTTTATCAATTGTTGCAACAATGGATAGAAGTTGATCCGTAAAATTGAAAAGGTCGTCCAAAGACTTTATTTCATTTTTAACTTCTTTTCTTTCTTGGTTAAGTGTAACAAAATACTTTTTGTTTCCATTTAAGTACAGCCTGCAAATTATCTTTCTGTTATTATCATCCAATACAACCGAAAAATAGTTCTGTGCATCTCTGTATGAAATCCTTTTGATGTCCACCTTTTGCCGAAGAATTGATTTAACAATCATAAATGCTTCCATTTCTTCAACTGTCGTTTCAATCTTACTTTCAGGTTCAGCAGATACTTGCGTTACCGGCTTATTATCTTGTTCTTTAGCTGCTTCATCTTCTTTTGTTAGAGCCGTTTTCAATCTTTCTGTGATTAAATCACTGATATACTGTTGAACAGATTTCTTCGTAAGATTAGTAAACTGTTCAAGAACTTTAGCAGTAATAACACTTGGATAAACTTGTTTGGCTAATAATTTTACAAATTCAGGAGAAGGATTGTTTAGTTCTGTATGAAGAAGTTGTTTTAATTCATTTGTGTATTTCAACTCACTTGCTGTATTCACAATACTTTCAGGGTCGAAATACGATTTATGGAATTTCTTTAATTCTTCAATCTGGTTTTCTTTTATTTCAGTAATGTTGATATCCAAAAATGGTTTTTCATCCATTTTATTTGGCTCAACCAAATCGGAATAAAAACGATAAATAATGCCATTGGTTAATAAACCAAATTTTGCCTTCGAGGTGTGGAAATACCTCAATAGCTGTCCATCGTGCAAATCTAAATTTTGAGCCCAATGTTTACATTCAATCAGGATAGATGGTTTCCCATCAATAAAAATTGCATAATCAATTTTCTCACCTTTTTTGATTCCAATGTCAGAAACATACTCCGGAACAACTTCCAAAGGATTAAAAACGTCGTATCCCAACGCCTGAATAAATGGCATGATGAAAGCGTTTTTTGTTGCTTCTTCGGTTTGAATTTGATCTTTAAGTCGAATTACTCGGTCACCTAAGATTTTGATTTGGTCTTTGAAATCCATAATGTTTGATTTTAATTTGAGTTTAACTGCTTATTTATTAGGTAGTTAAATTTTCAATGTTGATTGATTACAAATATATAGTTTAAAAGAGGAAATAATTGAACATCATTGAAAAAAAATCAAACTTGAAATTAACAGTGTTTGACTATCTTTTTGCTTAAAACCCTTGCTCGCGCCGATTTGCAATCGGTGTGCAATTCTGAAAGAATTGAAAATTCTCTCCCGCCGTCGCAAATCCTTGACCCGTGTTTTGCAAAAGAAAAACAAAACAAATACTGCCGGGAAAAGCACAAATTGCCATCCGAAATGTCGGGATTTCAAAAGGAAGTGGTTTTTGGAAAGTAAAAGAATATTGGAGCAGGTACTAATAGTGGTAGCGGCATTGAGCAATGTAAAGTGTGTTTTCCTCTGCTTTATAAACCAACCTGTGTTCGCCGGTAATCCTGCGACTCCAAAAGCCACTGTAATTGTGTTTCAATGGCTCGGGATTGCCGGTTCCTTCAAACGGAGTACGCTGACACTCTTTAATCAATGTGTTGATTTTCTGAAGCACCTTTTTATCGGTTTGCTGCCAGAATTGGTAGTCATCCCATGCCGTTTGGTCCCAAAGTAGGTCCATCACTCTGCAATGTTGTGTTTAACCAGGTTTGTCCGTTTGTTGATGTTTTCAACCGCAGCATCCAGCCGCTGACGGTTGGCCTTGCTACGCGTTAAATGCAGGGTTTCCTGTAATGAGTTGTATTGAGCAAGCGACATCATTACAACGCTCCGTCCTTTGGGCCGCTGAACAACTAGCAAATCATCGTTATCGCAAACTGTGTCGAGATTCTGCTTAAGTTTTAGTCTTAATTCTGAATAATTTACTGCTTTCATCGTTACAAATTTTCGTACAATATTAAGTACTTTTTGAATAGTAAACAAGCGTTATTTTTTTGGATTACGGAAACCGCATTTCAGAAATAGTTTAAAACTGAAAACTGCATTCGCTGTAAGTCAGCATTCAGAGACGTTTCGGTGTTTTGACCAGTTTATTAATAAAAATGTGACACTGTTCTGTGATTGCTTACTGCTTTGCAGATGAAAAAATTTTTGTTTT
>JBBIPU010000019.1:2561-13139 GCA_037442685.1 Draconibacterium sp.
ATGGCTTCCTCAACGCAATGATTCTGCCGGCGAACGTTGATTACAGTCAGTTCTTTGCGGCGCATTAAATCCATATTGAAAGTGTATTTTGCATCGGGGGGAATTCCAACCAGCACCAGTCTGCCACCCGGCTTCAGAATTCTTACAGCGTTTGTAACAGCTTCCTGTTGGCCGCTGGCTTCGAAAACCACATCCATCAGGAGTTCATTATTCTTTTTTACCAAAGCTTCAACATCATCAACATCAGGATTAATAAGAAACCTCGCTCCCACTTCAGTTGCTTTTTTCAGCCTGTATTCAAGCGGCTCAATCATTGTAATATTTTGGAGCCCATCGGCAAGTAATTTCATCAGGATACTCAAACCAATCGGACCTGATCCGAAAATGGCCGCATCGGTATTTTTATTTGAAATTGCAGCGAGTTTGACTGAATAAACACCAATTGACAGCGGTTCGATTAAAGCTGCCTGATCCTGTGTCATTTTCCCGGTTACAGGAAAACAGGTAAAAGATGGCATTACGATGTATTCACCAAGGCAACCCTCCAACTGTCCGGGGCAACCCAGAAACCTGTTGTTCCGGCAAGTGTGAGGACGACCGGCAAGGCACTGGTCGCAGTGTCCACAGTGGACAGATGGATCGACTACCACAAGGTCTCCAATATTCACATTATCAACTTCTTCGCCAATTTCGGTAATAATTCCGGAGCATTCGTGCCCGACAGGAAACGGATACTGAACCACCTGTGTTCCAATTCGTCCTTCGGAATAATAATGAATATCGGAACCGCAAACCCCGATGGAAGCCATTTTAATTTTCACATCGCTTTTATTGTTTAACTCAGGAACTGCAACGTTGGTAAGATTCATTTTCCTGATGCCAGTGAGAACAACCTGTTTCATATTCTGATATTGTTAATTCGTGTAATAATGATAAAAATACTTCAACTATATCTGTCTTTAATCCTGTTGTATCGTGCTCGAAAAAGTCAAAAGCAATATTCAGGATAATTTCAATATAACCTGAACGCCTTTGAAAAAATATTCATGGAAAAAGAAAAATATTTTTCAACATAACATAAATTTTTGCCTGCTTAAAATCAGTTACTTAATCAGATATAGAAAAGAAATTTTAACAAACATTAATATTTTTTTAATATAAATTCACGAATCAATCTATTTTATGCTATATTCGTCACACGAAAGTTAACAAAGATTTAAGATACTTTTAGAAAATTACCTTTTCTCTATTAGACCAAGGTTTTCTGTCTAACTAAACTAAACTATGAACAATCGGGTTATCAACTACAGGATAACCCTTTTTTTATGTTCTTTTTCAAGATTGTGTCTGAACCGCAAAAAGAATAATACACCGGCAAAACCGAGCCCTGCAAGATATCCGTACCAGATTCCCTGCGGTCCGGTCATCAGCTTAAATGCAAAAAGATAGCTTGTTGGTACCCCAAGCAAAATGTACGCAAAGAATGCGATAAACATTGGAATCCTAACATCTGCCATACCACGGAGGGTGCTTAACATCACCACCTGCAATCCGTCGAAAACCTGGAAAATAGCAGCAATGATCAATAACCGGGAAGCGATTTTAACAACTTCAACATCCTCGGTAAACAAAAATGGCAAATAGTTTCTGGCAAAAATAAATACAATTCCCATGGATGACATAAAAACAAGCACGAGATGGGTTGAGGCAAATGCAGCCATTTTCAGCGCCCCGAAATCCTTCACTCCCATTTGATGACTTACCCGTATTGTGTTTGCCTGCGAAATCCCCAGCGAAATCATGTAAGTAAACGATGCCATTCCTAATGCAACCTGGTGCGCAGCGAGCGGCACTTCTCCCATCCATCCCATCATAATTGCTCCGACACTGAATGCTATTCCTTCAACAATGATCTGAAAAGCTATCGGAATGCCAATTTTAAGCAACGAAATTATTTTTTGTCTGCTGAATATTTCATGATGTGCCAGTACAAAATACATTTTTAAGCCCGGAATTCTCAGAATGTAAAACATAAACATCAAAGGCATTACAATTCTTGAAATCAATGTTCCAATACCCGCGCCATTCAAGCCCATTTCAGGAAATCCAAATTTACCGTAAATCAGAAGGTAATTGAAAACCACATTTACAAGGTTTGCTATAATCGTAATCCTCATTGCTATTTTGGTATTTCCGATTCCTTCCAGAAACTGTTTTATTGAAAAGAACAGCATAAACGGAATGTAAGAGGCACAAAGAATCAAATAATAAGGTTTTGCAAGTTCAATTACTTCGGCGGTTTGCCCCATTAACGGCAGTAAAAAATATACACCCAGCATGATCAGACCTAAAACAAGCGATGCCGAAAGATGAGTGAAAATACCGTTTTTGAGCCAGACAACAACTTCACTGGTTTTACCTTTTCCAAAAGCGCTTCCAACCAGTGGTGTGATACCAAATGTGATGCCCATTCCGAAAAACATTCCCAACATGAAAACACTGTTGGTGAACGATGCTGCCGCCAGTTCGGCTGTTCCTACATGGCCAACCATCATATTGTCGATCAGCGAAACGCTGATCTGTCCGATTTGTGAAATTACAACCGGATAGGCAAGATGCAGGTTTCTTTTATAAAAAGGTATGTATTCTGCCAGTTTCACGGCGCCAAAGATAGGGTTTTAGCTCAAAGCGAGAACCAGTAGCTGAATTTTAACATGAAAGCATTCTGCGCCTTTACTTTTGATATATTTTTGAAACTGTCGGTTATCGAAGGATTGTACTCGTTTTCGTAATTCGAACTTGTATTGGTCCAGACAAAATACAAAGTGGAACCCGTTTTGTATTCCCACCTCAAAACAAAATTCGATCTGAATTCCTGGAAGTTGAAATCGGGATTATCAGTACTGAAATCAAGATATTTATTGCCATTTTCGTCAACAAGAATGTCGCCGTTATCGCTACCGGTAATGTACAGTGGCGAATATCTTTCGTTCAGATCTTTCGATTTCGATTGGTTCACTCTTCTGTAAGAAGTATATTTTCCGATCGATGCATACGGACTGCCATAATACTGGAGCGACAATTCAGGGGTGATAAAATATTCAATTCTCAATGTGGTGTAAAGTGTTTCCCTGTCAATTTTTCCGACAACATACTCTTTTTTATCTTCCACTGTTTCCTGTATCACATACTGGCTGTTGTCAGTTTCTTTTGAGTAGCCAGTAATATTTGAAATTGAAAGATTATTCATAATCAGCCAACTCAGACTAAAATCGTATTTGTTCCGCCACGAAATATCGTCAGCAAATCTTGTGAAATACATTCTTGTTGCAAAAACAAGCTTTTTACTGCTGTTTGTCTGAAAAATAACGCCTGTATTGGTGTTTGCATCTATTCTTAACGAAGGTCCTCCTCTCAGCTGTCTGGTATCAATTTCGTTGATTGTTTTTGCAAAATCCAGCGTAAAATTCCAGTAATTCGTAAAAGTCAGTTTTGCCTGGGCATCGAATTTATCCATCAGGTTTTCATAGCCAAAACTCCAGTTGTGGTTTTGCTGAAGTAAAAAATAGTATTTCAGAAGAATGCCTTTTGGCTTATTCACATTATAAACCATGTGGGCTTCTTCGTTAATGTAATCAGCCTGCCGCATGTACCCGACATCGTTGTAATCCACACCCGGTGATCTCCAGTCAACACTGCCTGTCAGGCGGAATTTTCCACTTCTCTTTCCCCCGCTTAATTGACCTCCCCAGCCCTGAAGCGATGTTAACTGGCTGTTATATTCCAGATGTTCAGCATCTTCTCTCTGGTAAAGATGTTGCGAGGATCGTTGCAGTTTTGAAATTGCCGTTTCACTCCCATCAATTTTTGAATAAAAACTTTTTGCATTGATATAAAACTTCCTGTTCAGCCAGTTATGTTCAAAGTCGAGCCCTCCTGCCAAAGATTTATCAGGAAGAAAATCGAGTTGTTCATCTTTTATGCTCCTGATGGTTGATGTCAGAATTCCTCCAATCGTTGTGTTTCCTTTATTGTAATCTTGCTTTGCCCTGCCAATAAAATAATTGGTGAATGGTTCAACAGTTTCCTTCCTGTCACTGGCATTTTCTGACGAAATAGTGGCAAATTCCTTCGCAGTCATGCTGTTAACCAATCCCATCGAAAATCCCTTTTTATTTTTGCCTGTCAGTTTCAGGGCATTGATGATTGTTGTATTCTCTGGCATCGAAAGCGATTCATTTTCAGTTGTTTCAGGATCATAACTGGGCGCATGTCCAATCCGCCTTGAATAATATAACATATCATCATCCACATTGTACTCCAGAATACTTTTTCCCTCCAGAAAAAAAGGTCTTTTCTCATCGTAGAAAACTTCGTACGATGTTAAATTCAGAACCGACGGATCCTGCTCAACCTGGCCAAAATCGGGATTAACAGTGTAATCGAGCGTAAAATCGGAAGATATCCCTATTTTGCCATCAATGCCACCTCCGAATTTTTCATATTTATCGGCACCGGTAATATACTTGCCTTTTAAATAAGGCATTACTTCGAAATTTCTTTTATACGGAATGTCTTTTATTCCCCTCAAATCGCCAAAAATGTAAACCATGGCCGGTGCATCAACCGGAATAAGTTTCCATTCCGATTCTTCCTGTAAACGATAAATCCATCTCCAGATATGCATTCCCCAGATATGTTCCTCTTTATCGGCAAACCTGATTTGGGTAAACGGAACCCTCATTTCGGCATACCAGGCTGAATCACCGACACTTGTTTTGCCATCCCAGACAGCATTCCATTCAAAATCCCAGCCATATTCACCCATGTGCATCAGGTCAATTTTTTGTCCGGCCGCAGTAAGGTTAAATTCAAAGGCAGTCTGGTTGTCATCGTACGAATCAATTGCAATTCCCGCAACATCTCCGTTCAGTTCGTCACGCCGCCCTAAAATGGGTCTGATTTTTTCAGGTTCATTATCATGGCATATGATTGCGAAATAGAGATATTTATCGTCGTAAAGAATTTTTATTTCAGTTTGTTGCGAAGGCGGAGCTGCCTGGTGTGGTTGCTGTTGCACAAAAGCACCGTCCCATTCACCATATTTTTTCCAGCATTCATCATCAAGTTTACCATCAATTTTCGGTTTAAGGTCGGTGCGGGTGGCATAGTACACCCGCCTGATACTTGCATATTTATTTACCAGCGAATCATCAGATAATGTATAATTAAAATCCTGTGCTGTGGCCGCCATTATTAATGACAGAAAAAATATCAGCGAAATGAGTTTATTTGTCATAAGTTAGTTGATAAGGGAAACAAAAATATTATTTTAACCATGAAAAAAAAATTTAAACAGACAGTTTTAAATTTTTGACCATAAGTTTTTCTTATTCCAAAACACTCAATAATTAAACCGACTTGCTTCGGGCATTTTAAAAATATTAACAAATTATAATTTGCGTATTTAAGCAGTAACTGTATTTTCGGGCCGATAAAATTTTGATAGACTTTTTATACACATCTAAGTTAATATTAACTAAATTTAAACATGTTCCTAATCATTTTGTTCTTATCACTACATGACTAAAATAAATAAGATTTTAATTGCCAATCGAGGCGAAATCGCAATTCGCATCATGCGAACCTGCAGGGAAATGAATATTGAAACCGTTGCGGTTTATTCCGAAGCAGACAGAACTTCACTTCATGTACGATATGCCCACGAAGCCTATTACATCGGGAAAGCACCATCAGTTGAAAGCTATCTGAATATTGAAAAAATTATTGAAGTGGCAAAAAAAAGTGGCGCCGACGCTGTTCATCCAGGATATGGATTTCTGTCTGAAAATGCAACTTTTGCCAAAAGGTGTAAGGAAGAAGGTATAATCTTTATCGGTCCTACTTCGGAAGTGATTGTTCAGATGGGCGATAAAATAAAAGCCCGTGAAGCGATGACAAAAGCCGGAATTCCAGTTGTTCCCGGTACCAACGGAGCTATTTCGGATGAACAGGAAGTTTTAAAAGTCATCGGCAGCATTCAGTTGCCAATCATGATAAAAGCGGCTGCAGGTGGCGGTGGAAAAGGAATGAGGCTTGTAAAAAACGAATCCGAAATTGTATCAGCCGTCCGCGCAGCCCGTTCTGAAGCTTTGGAATCATTTGGCGACGATTCTGTTTATATTGAAAAATACATCTCTTCACCTCACCATATTGAATATCAGATTCTTGCCGACCAACATAGAAATGTGATTCACCTTTTCGAACGTGAATGTTCCATCCAGCGACGTCATCAGAAAATGATAGAGGAAACACCTTCGCCTTTACTAACACCAGAACTCAGGGAAAAAATGGGTAAATCGGCGGTTGAAGCGGCCAAAGCAGTGAATTACACCGGAGCCGGAACCATTGAGTTTCTGGTTGACAACGATCTTAACTACTATTTTCTCGAGATGAACACCCGTTTGCAGGTTGAACATCCAATCACTGAAAGGGTTACAGGAGTTGACCTTGTGAAACAGCAGATTAAAATTGCCGAAGGGGAAATTTTGGAAATTAAACAGGAACAGTTGTATCAACGTGGACATTCAATTGAATGCCGCATTTATGCCGAAGATCCTGATAATAACTTTATGCCCAGCCCCGGTAAAATTTACAAAATCTCTGAACCTCTCGGTTTTGGGGTAAGAACAGATGGTTATGTATATGAAGGATATGAAATTCCGATTTATTACGATCCGATGATTTCAAAGCTGATTATCTGGGGAAAAAACAGGAATGAATCAATCAACAGGATGAGAAGGGCTTTGTACGAGTACAAAATCACAGGCATTAAAACCTCGATTAAATATCTCGAGAGGATCATGAACAATCAGAATTTTATCGACGGTAAATACGATACCCATTTTATTGAAAACAACCAGGAACGGTTATCAAAAAACAACCATTGCGACGACTGCAGCGACATGGTAATCATTGCTGCTTTTATCGATTACCTGAACAAAATCAGCACCACGCGTGAGGCAAGAAACGAATTTACAACTCCACAGAGCCGCTGGAAAAAAACTCAGTTTATCAACAACTTTTAATCAGAAATTATGGCAGTTGAAATAAAAATAGGCAACCGCATCACCTGGGTCGATATGATCAGTCATTACGGGAACATGCTTGAAATTGATATCGATGGGAAAATACATAAAGTGGATGTGATGCACACCGCCGACGGAACCTTTTCGATTCTGGCCAACGGTCACTCTTACAATATCGAACTGGTTCCCCATCACAACAAACCAAAAAAATACACAGCTTACACGCTCTACCAGGAATATGATGTGGAGATCATCGATGCCGAAGCCAGATATTTACTCGACAGGGGAGCAAATTCCTTTGCCTCAAACGAGAAAAAAATATCATCGCCGATGCCGGGCAAAGTGGTCAGGATTTTTGTAAATGAAGGTGATGAAGTAAAAAAAGGACAAACCGCGATTACCATCTCGGCGATGAAAATGGAAAGTGAATATAAAGCACCGATGGACGGAAAAGTTAAAAAAGTGAGCGTTAAAGAAGGTGATACAATTGAGGGAAACCAGATTTTAATTGAACTTGAATAAATATTTACAGGATGAATTTACAGGAAAAATATAACCAGCTTGATGAACTGAATAAAAAAGCTGAACTTGGCGGAGGGACTGAAAGAATTGAAAAACAACATGCTGCCGGGAAAAAATCTGCGAAAGAGCGAATTCTTCAGTTACTCGATCCGGGAACCTTTGTTGAAATCGACAAACTTGTCACCCACCGGAGTTACGATTTCGGGATGGAAATGAATAAAATTTTAGGCGACGGGGTTATTTCAGGTTATGGTAAAGTTAAAGGAAGGCTGGTTTACGTTTTTGCACAGGATTTCACTGTTTTCGGTGGTTCGCTTAGTCGGGCCAATGCCGATAAAATTGTTAAAATACAGAAACTTGCCCTTCAGATGGGCGCCCCGATCATCGGGTTAAACGATTCAGGCGGAGCCAGGATTCAGGAAGGCGTTGAAAGTCTGGCCGGTTATGCCGATATATTTTACAACAACGTGATTTCATCAGGCGTAATACCACAGATTTCAGCAATACTTGGCCCGTGTGCCGGTGGCGCCGTTTACTCCCCTGCCCTAACCGACTTCATTTTCATGGTAAACGAAAAAAGCCACATGTTTGTAACCGGTCCCGATGTTATTAAAACTGTTACACACGAAGAAGTTACAAAAGAAGAACTCGGAGGAGCGTTTACACACAACAGCAAAAGCGGTGTGGCCCATTTTAACGGAAAAGATGAAGATCAGACAATAATGATGATCAGGGAACTGTTAAGTTTTCTGCCATCGAATAACCTCGAAGACCCGCCAATTAAAACAACAATCGATCCCTCAGATCGTATCGAAGAAAGTTTGCAGGATGTTGTTCCTGCCGATCCGAATAAACCTTACGATATGCACGACATCATTCAGAAAGTAATCGACAACACTCATTTTCTGGAAGTTCAGGCACAATACGCACCCAATATCATTGTCGGTTTTGCCCGATTTGCGGGTAAACCTGTGGGTATCGTTGCCAATCAGCCCGCACATCTTGCCGGTGTACTCGATATAAATTCGTCAATTAAGGCTGCACGCTTTGTCAGGTTTTGCGATGCATTCAATATTCCGCTTGTAACATTTGTCGATGTTCCGGGATTTTTACCCGGAACCAGCCAGGAGTTTGGCGGAATCATCAAACACGGTGCAAAACTGCTTTATGCTTTCGCTGAAGCAACAGTTCCGAAAATTACGGTGATTACACGGAAAGCTTACGGCGGAGCTTACGATGTGATGTCGAGCAAGCACATCGGCGCCGATGTTAATTTTGCATACCCAACCTCTGAAATTGCAGTGATGGGGCCAGAAGGGGCAATTAATATTATTCATAAAAACAGCTTTAACGAAGAAGAACGAGCGGCTGCTGTTCAGGATTACCGCGACAAGTTTGCCAATCCTTACAAAGCTGCATCATTGGGATATATCGACGAGATTATTTTTCCGCGCGATACCCGGAAGAAAATAATCGGCGCTTTGGATATGACTCAGAACAAACGTAAATCAAATCCGCCAAAAAAACACGGGAATATACCGTTGTAGTTTCGTGTTTCTTATTTCTTATTCCTTATTCCTTATTTCAGATTGAATTCAGAAATAACAGAATAAGAAACATCAAAATAAGAAAGTAAATAAACGTAAAAGCCGGGTCCTTTAAAGTCCGGCTTTTTATTGGGTGACGTGGTTTCCATACCGCGTTATTTTTAATCCGGTGGTTCGGAAACCGCCGCACCCAATGCGGGTCATTAATAATTCATTAAAAATTCTTGACTGAAAACAGGCATCGGATTTGATAAATAACAATTTATTTCTATTTTTGCGCGTCCAAAATTTTTGGAGAGAAGTATTAATAAATTAAAAATTAGTTGATTATGATGAATCAGTACGAAACCGTCTTCATTTGTACTCCCGTTTTATCTGAGCCACAGGTAAAGGAGGCGGTAAAAAAATTCAGGGACATCATCACAAACTATGATGGATGTGAGCTGCTCCACGAAGAGAATTGGGGAATGAAAAAACTGGCCTACCCAATCCAAAAGAAATCTACAGGCTTTTATCAGTTATTTGAATTTAAAGCCGAACCTGCATTTATTGCAAAACTGGAAACTGAATTCCGCCGCGACGAGAAAATTATTCGTTTTATGACCGTTAAACTCGACAAATTCGCCGCTGAATACAGCGCTAAGAGAAAAAGACTTCAGAAAGAAAAAACAGAAAAGGAGGGATAAAAAATGGCACAGAGTTCAAGCGAAATCAGATATCTGACCCCGCCGTCAGTAGAGATTAAAAAGAAAAAATATTGCCGTTTCAAGAAAAACGGGATCAAATATGTTGATTATAAAGATCCTGAATTTTTGAAAAAATTCCTGAACGAACAGGGCCGTATTTTACCACGCCGGATCACCGGTACATCGCTGAAATACCAGCGCAAAGTCGGACAGGCTATTAAACGTGCCCGTCTCATCGCATTGCTGCCATTTGTAACCGACAACATGAAATAAGAGGAGGAAGAGAAATGGAAGTAATATTATTACAGGACGTAGATCGTCTGGGAAACAAAGACGAAATTGTAAAAGTTAAAGACGGTTTTGGCCGTAACTTTTTAATTCCAAAGAAAAAAGCGATTGTAGCAACTTCTTCGGCAAAAAAAGTGCTGGCAGAAAATATCAGACAACGTGCTCACAAGGAAGCCAAACTTAAAAACGAAGCGCTGGCAATTGCTGAAAAACTTGTAAACAAGAAAATTACAATCGGTGCAAAAACCAGTTCGCTTGGTAAAATCTTTGGTTCGGTGAATACAATTCAGATTGCTGAAGCAATCAACAAAAAAGGATTCGAAATCGACCGCAAACAGATTATCTTACCTGAAGATCATATTAAAGAGGTGGGAACTTACAAAGCAAAAGTTAAACTTCATAAAGAAGTTGTCGTTGAAGTTGAATTTGAAGTGGTTGCTGAATAAC
>JBBIPU010000019.1:13239-36854 GCA_037442685.1 Draconibacterium sp.
ATTTTATTTCACTGCGATTGTCTCAATTTCCACGAGGGCGCCAAGCGGAAGATCCTTCACCGCGAACGCGGCTCTTGCCGGTTTTTTATCGGTATAAAACTGAGCATAAACTTCGTTCATCGCCTTAAAGTCATTAATATCGTTCAACAGGCAGGTTGACTTTATAACATCCGAATAACCGTAACCCGCAGCTTTCAGAATCGCCCCGATATTTTTCATTACCTGCAGGGTTTGCTCCGTAATTCCTCCTTCAACAATCTTCTTAGTAACCGGATCTAAGGGAATCTGTCCGGATATGTACAATGTTCCGTTCGCTTCAACTGCCTGACTGTAAGGCCCGACTGCCTGTGGCGCTTCTGATGTTTCAATAATTCGTTTCATATTCAAATTGTATTGGTTAGAAATTGTCGTAATTACTTTCGCGTTTTTGCAACCTCAGATCTTTAAGCATCGATGCTTTTGCATTGATTGTAAAGCTGTAACTTTTCATGTAACCAAACGGCACGAAGTTAAAAGCCATTTGCCAGCAATGCAGGTCGCGATTAATATTAACAGTTGTGTAGGAGAATTGTCCGGCCATGATATCGAAATTTGTATTCATCGAAACTTTCCATTTATCTGTCAGGCTGAGATTTCCTCTCAATCCTAATGTTTGGCTAAACCGGCCGTTTGGTGACCCTGAAGAAGGGCCAGAGTAACTGAAACTGTAATCGAATCCAAAATTCCACGGAATGTTAAAATCCATGTAACCCGAATTATAATCGGGTTGCGGCATCGATTCTTCTTCACCTGTATTTTGGGTCCCGGGTTTTTTCTTATCCTCTTTTTTCTTCGAATTGAAATTCATCCCAAACGAAAGATTGGCATTGGCAAGCCGGCCGACCCGTTTTATTCCCCTTTCGTAGTTCCATACAAATTCATTGATTCGCTGGTATTTATCGTTGATCATGTACGGATCAATCAATGCTCCCATATTTATGCTTACCCCGGCAACAGTGGTTCTGCCCCTGATGCTGATTGGTGCAAGGTTCATTGAATCGGCAATCAGATTGTACGACGAAGTGAGGCTCAGATTGTCGATTAATTTAACTTTCTTGTATTTTACTTTTGTGCTTGTTGTATCGGAAGTATCCAAAACTTTCATTTCAAGATTATTGCTCAGCGACGCACTGATTGCACCCGATGCACCCCTGCCCGGCGAACCTCCGTAAACTCCTCCTGCATTTACATCGAAATAATCGTATCTTCCGGTTGAATCCACCTGTACTTTCTGCCAGTAACCAAAACGGGGATCACCAAAATCGGGTCGGTAGCTGAAACTTGCTGAAGGTGAAAATTTATGCCTGATTCCCTTTATCCTCGAATTTGGATTCCGCGGCATAAACATCCCGTAAATATTGGTCGATGCGCTTATGCTGTAGCTATAATCATAAACCCTGCTTAAACCGCGAATCGTGTCTTTTTCCACATTCGAAGTCCTGCCATATTCATCGCGAAAAACTGAATCGGGATTATACGAATAATTGTATTTCTTAAAATACCATTTTTCGTTGTAACCAATACTTGGACTGACATTAATGTATTTTGCCAGGTTAAAACCCGGAAAAGCAAGGGGAATGCTGTGCTGAATCCCGTTTTTCCAGTCATCGGGGAAAGATTTGCTCCAAAACTCATATTCTTTTACATTGCTGATTGAGTTTCGTAAATTTCCGGTGTAATTAAACCCGAATTTTTCGTAGAATTTCATCGGCCCGGTCCTGTTCTTTTTTCTGAAAGGATAAATTTTTGCCATACTGAAGGTCATTTCAGGAAGTGATAATGAAATAGTTGTATCCAGTGAGTTTTGCGAATGCCTCAGGTTGATTGACATATTAAACGGTGTATTCTCGAATTTCTGGGAATAGGAAATACTTGATGATTTCTGCGTGGTAAGGTAATTGTTTCCACCGGTTTGCCCGACGTAAGAATTTTGCTTGTCGTAACCACTGCTCGACAGGTTGACACTTGCCGAAAAATTGCGGTTCGGATTTGCTTTCGCATCCTGACTGTGATTCCATGTTACCGAATATTGTTTCGATTTCTGGTAAGATTCCAACCCCGATTCACCATAAATATTCACATTGTACCTGAAATCGAATCCACCTGCAAACTTGTATCTTTTCCGGTAGTTTGTGTGTGTTTGCACTCCCCACGATCCTTTGGAATAAATTTCACCTCTGACAGCCAGGTCGAAATATTCGCTTGCTGCCCAGTAATAACCGCCTTCACGCAAAAAGAAGCCCCTGTTTTGTTCTTCTCCGTACGATGGAACTAAAATTCCGGAAGAATAAGACGGGGTATTCGGGAAATATCCGAATGGCAGAATCGGGAAATAAATCGGAAAATCTTCAAGAACCATGTAGGCCGGGCCTGTTACAATTTTTTTGCCCGAAATAACTTTTGCTTTTGACAAATGCATATAAAAATGAGGGTGTTCGGCATCGCACGTGGTATATTTGGCATCCTCGGTTATAAAAACATCCTTCCCAATTTTCTTTGTACGGTCGCTGAGAATAAATCCTTCACCCTGTTCAGAAACCACCTTCTTGATAAAAGCCTTTTCAGTAACAAAATTATATCGCATCGTTTCCGATTCGTACTGTTCCGAACCCTGTTTGAAAATCGGTTTCTGAACCATAGTTTCGGTGCTGTCCAAAATACCTTCGGCATAAATTTCCTTGGTTTCAAGGTTCAGTTCGATATAATACGCTGTCAGTTCAATATTCTGGTAAGTTACTTTGGCATTGTTATACAGGAATACTTTTTGCCCGTCGAACGAAACTACAATCGAATCTTCGGCATTGTAAACGATTGGCGCTTCGATAAATGGTTTTTTCACAGAATCGGCAGCAACTGTATCAACTTTCATCGAATCAGCAACTACTGTATCGAGCGGAACAAGAACCGGTTCAGAATTTGCGGAGTTCAGTCCCGTATTGTTTTTTATCGAGAGTTGTTCCGTTTCCTGGCTGAATATAATAATAGGAAACAGGATCAGTATATATGTTAATAAAAATCTGTGCAAAGTGCTTTCTTTGTTACAACTTCCAATAAGCCCGACAAAAATAAAAATAACGGGGTATGTATAACGTTTTAAAATGTAAAATAATTTTAATATTTCTATTTTTACGTTGGAAACAAAAGCATTATGATTAGAGCCATTGCAAAATTCCTTTTTATCAATGTCACAATATATTCAGCAATATCGGCTTTTCTTTGTAAATCATCATTTTCGGCCGGAAAAGACGATAAACACATTACTGTTGTTGTAATTGATCCGGGTCATGGTGGCAAAGATTTCGGTGCCTCGATCGGGAATTCAAAGGAAAAGGATATTGTTCTGGATGTTGCATTGAATGTGGGTGCAAGAATAAAAAGCGCTTTCCCCGAAATAAAAGTGATTTATACCAGGACAACCGATGTTTTTATCCCTCTTTTCGAAAGAGCAAACATTGCCAATAAGAACAAGGCCGATTTGTTTATTTCAATCCATGTAAATGGCACTGAAAATCCGACAGCAAAAGGCACGGAAACCTTTGTTCTTGGTCAGCACAGGAGCAAGGATAATCTTGAAGTAGCCAAAAAAGAAAATTCGGTGATTCTGCTCGAAGATGATTATAACACCAGATACGAAGGATTCGATCCCAATTCTCCTGAGTCGTACATAATGTTCGAACTGGTGCAGGATGAATATCTTGAGCAAAGCGTAATGCTGGCTTCTGCGGTTCAGGAGCAGTTCAGGAATGCAAAACGCGAAGACAGAAGTGTCAAACAGGCTGGTTTTCTTGTACTTCGCCAAACAGCCATGCCAAGCGTACTTATCGAACTTGGTTTTATCAGCCATCCAAAAGAACGTAATTTCATGATGAGCGAGCAGGGTAAGGCAATTCTTTCTGCATCGATTTTTAATGCTTTCAAAAATTATAAACAGAAGATTGAGGAAAAAAGCAGTTTTGTGGTTCACACTGAAAACAGCGCTTCACCTCAAAAGAACGAAACTGAATCAGATGATCAGGTTGAATCAGGAACGGGTGTTTCACAAAATGTTGCTGAAACAAAAGTTGCCGGTGACACAAATTCACGAAATATCTTCTATTCGGTGCAAATCGCTGCATCAAAAAAGAAAATTGAAATTAAACCATCGAACTTTAAAGGGGAGAAAAACATATTCATGAAAGAGTCGAAAGACATGACAAGATATTACTCGGGAAAATTTAAAAATTACGAAGATGCGATAAAAGAAAAAAAGAGAGTTGAGAAAAAATTTTCTGAAGCATTTATTGTGGCTTTTGAGAATAATGAATTAATTTCAGTTAAAAAGGCTACCGGAGAAATGTAACTGAAGTTTGAAATGTCTAAATTTACACACAACTTGATATTTTCTGGGATGAAAAACCGGTTTTAAAAGTCGGAATTGCATGTTTGATCTCAGCATTTACAGATTTTTAAACCATAAAAATAAAGCCAGACAGATTTAAGTAATTTAATGCCGATACAATGAAATATTCGAAATATGTAAAACTGGGATTTTTAATAGTTGGTTCGCTGGCTGTATTATTCTGGGGAATCAGTTATCTGAAAGGGCAAGATGTTTTTAAACGACGTTCATATTATTACGTGGTTTATGATCGTATTGAAGGATTAATTAAGGCAAATAAAGTTACGATGAACGGATACCAGATCGGTCAGGTAAAAAAGATCGGATTTCATCCTACTGAAACAGGGAAACTGGTTGTTGAACTGATGATTGACAATTCGTTTAAGATACCAACTAATTCTCTGGCCCAGATTGTAAGCAGCGATATTATGGGAACCCGCTCAATCAAAATGGTTTTAAGCGACGAAAAGACATTTTACAATTCATACGATACCATTCCGGGTGCTGTTGAAAGCGATTTAAAGGAACAGGTGAGCATGCAGGTACTGCCGATTAAAAATAAAGCAGAACAGCTTTTAGGAACTCTCGACTCGGCAATTACAGTTCTTACCGGCTTTTTCAATGAAAATGCGAGGAAAAACCTGTCAGAAAGTTTTGCGAATATAAACCGGACCATTGAAAATACACAAAAAATAACAGGCGATCTGCAGGAAATCATGTCGGCTGAAAAAGCTAATATTCAGCAGACAGTAAATAATATTGAAGATGTTACGAAGTTTCTGAGTGATAATACAGCAGAGTTGGAAAAAACAATTAAAAACCTTTCCGCGCTAAGTGACACACTTGCAAACCTCGAAATCTCTCCGATTATTTCCAATATTTCAAAAGCCTCAAATGAAATACTTGTCTTACTTGAAAAACTAAACAGCAACAAAAGCACTGCCGGATTACTTTTAAACGACGACCAACTATATACAGATATCACCGAATTATCTGAAAATCTGAGTGCTCTGATAAAAGATATCCAGACAAATCCAAAAAGATATGTGCAGTTCTCAGCTCTCGATTTCGGGAAAGAGTATTACATCAATACCTCGGGCGATGTAACTTCGAAAAATATTGTATTTAAGGTACATCTGATTTCAAGCGAAACTAAAATTCCTTCAAACTCCGAAATGTTCAACGGATTAGGGAAAGTGGAGGAATATTATGCAAACGGAGCGTATTCTTACCTTCTGGGAGAAACAGGTTCGTACAGCCAGATTTCTGAAATTCACGAACAGGTTAAAAAGAAATTCCCCGATTCGGCAATTGTTGCGTTTAAAAACGGTCATCTGATCAAACTCGAAAAAGCACTCAGAACACTTAAATAATTAACCGTTATTTGTTGACAAATATATCATTTTCGGAAAAATACCTACCACTACCTACCTGTTACAACTCTAACTGTCAATATATTAATTATATATAAATGATTATCAGCTACTTAATTATTTACAAAAAAAAATAAATTTTAAATAGCTGAAATAGAAAACAATATAAAGTTTATGAGACTTTATATACATTTTTAATTTTTTTTTTAACTTTTTTTTCGCAAATTTTGCTTTTGGGAATAGGGTTAGTGAATTATTTGTGGAACCTCAAAAAAACCAGATTATTTAAATGATTGAAGAGCATAGGGCTGTGTGGGACAAATGTTTAAACGTCATTAAGGATAACGTTCCCGGCAGTAGTTACAAAACATGGTTTGAGCCGATTATCCCGGTGAAATTAACCGATAAGGTATTGACTATTCAGGTACCCAGCGCTTTTTTTTATGAGTATCTTGAAGAGCAGTTTATCGATATTTTGCGAAGAACTTTAAGAATGGTTCTCGGAAATGGCGCCAAGCTGGAATACAATGTGGTCATGACAAATAAAAATGGCGCAAATCCATACACTATTAGCTATCCCACAAATAATAATGTTAAAATTGTAAACAATCCTCTTACTCTCCCTCTAAAGTCGGATGAAAAATCTGCCATCAAAAATCCTTTTATCATTCCCGGAATACAAAAACTGCAGATCGATCCGCAGTTAAAACCAGATAATACATTCGACAACTTTATCGAAGGTGACTGTAACAGGCTTGCACGCAGTGCCGGTTTTGCTGTTGCCCAGAATCCGGGGGGAACAGCTTTTAATCCTTTAATGATTTATGGCAATTCGGGACTTGGAAAAACACATCTTGCCCAGGCAATCGGGATTGAAGTTAAAGAACGTTTCCCCGATAAAATCGTTCTGTACGTTAATGCAAATAAATTTCAGACTCAATATACCGAAGCAACACGAAACAATAACCGAAATGATTTTCTTCATTTCTACCAAATGATTGACGTGCTTATTCTTGATGATGTTCAGGAATTTGCAGGGAAGGAAAAAACCCAGGAAACCTTCTTCCATATTTTCAATCATTTGCACCAGATGGGAAAACAACTGATTCTTACTTCCGATAAACCTCCGATTGAACTGAAAGGCATGGAACAGAGGTTACTTTCGAGGTTTAAGTGGGGATTGACAGCTGATTTGCAGATTCCTGATTTTGATACACGCATGCAAATCCTGAAACACAAGGTGTACAAGGATGGCATTACTTTTTCTGATGATGTGCTTGAGTATATTGCATCGCATGTTTCGAACAATATCCGCGAATTAGAAGGAGCGCTTGTTTCCCTGCTTGCACAATCGATGCTCAACAAGAGGGAAATCACACTCGAACTGGCTGCAAAACTGATCAATAAACTGGTAAAAAATTCGAAACGCGAGTTGTCGATTGAGTACATCTCGAAAGTGGTTTGCGATTATTTCAATATGCAGGTTGATGCTTTACAGACAAAAACAAGGAAACGGGAAGTGGTACAGGCAAGGCAAATAGCAATGTATTTCTCAAAAAGCCTGACAAAATATTCGCTGACAAGCATCGGGGCACAGATCGGGGCAAAAGACCACGCCACAGTTCTTCATGCCTGCAAAACGGTAAACAATCTGAAGGATACCGACAAGAATTTCAGACAATATGTTGAAGATATCGAAAAGAAATTAAAAATGTAAATTTTGGAGGTTGTCCGCAGGGCAGCCTCTTTTTTTAAAAGGATTACTATTCAAAATGCAAAGAATTAGATTTATAAGTTATTGTAATCCAAATATAAAATTGAATTGCTGGTCTGAAAATACTATTTGGTTCTGAATAGTATGGAAGATACCTATTACACAATTGAAAAAGAAAGCCAGGGACATTTCAAAGACAAGGGAAGCCGGTTTTTGGCTTTTGCTTTTCCTGTTCAGAATGAAGATCAGGTGAAAATTATTCTGACAAAATTACGGAAAGAGCATCACAGCGCCCGTCATCATTGTTATGCCTGGAGAATTGGCACAGAAAATATTTCTTTCAGGGCAAACGACGATGGAGAACCATCGTCAACTGCAGGGAAACCAATTCTTGGTCAGTTGCAGAGTTTTAATGTTACAAACGTTCTGGTTGTTGTGGTCCGATATTTCGGAGGTACACTGCTTGGTGTGAGTGGATTGATCAATTCCTACCGCAATGCTGCAGCCGATGCCTTAAAAAATGCCCGAATAGTGCAGAAAACAATCGAAAGTGAAATTATTCTGGAATTCACATATAACGAACTGGCAGAAGTAATGAACCTGCTTAAACAGGAAAATCTCACCATAATAAATACATGTTTTGAGGAAAGGTGCTCACTGGTTTTTTCTGTCAGAAAATCTGAATATGAAAGAATTAACCATCAGTTTACCAATATTTTCGGCGTAAAGGTAAAACCTTACACTGAAAACTGAAACTGTTGATAAAATGGTGATAAATACATTTTTATGATTTTGACAGGAAAATTTAACCCGCTAATTTTGAAATCATGAAATCGGAAGGAATTAGTTTAAATTGGTTACACAGAGTATTTCTGCTCTTCAAAAAAGAAGTTCTTTATCATTTGCCTTATTTAAATCAACCATTAAAATACAATCATCTTTTTTACATTGAAAAGGTGATAAAACTTTCTCAATCGTTGAAAAACCAGCATTTTAAATTATTAGATGTTGGTTTTTTTTTGAATATCAAAACCGTAAACCAATAAAATACAAGTATGAAGAAAGATTTAATTTCCATTACGGATTTTTCGAAAGATGAATATCTGAAAATATTAAAACTCGCTGCCGAATTCGAAGAAAATCCAAACCAGGATTTGCTGAGAGGGAAAGTAGTGGCAGTACTTTTTTTTGAACCTTCAACACGCACAAGGCTGAGTTTTGAAACAGCAATCAACCGTTTGGGAGGACGGATTATCGGATTTGCCGATCCCGACAGTTCGAGCGCCAGTAAAGGAGAAACTCTGCACGACACAATTAAAATGGTAAGCAATTATGCCGATCTGATTGTGATGCGTCACCCGCTTGAAGGAGCTGCCCGATACGCTGCCGAGGTTTCGCCTGTACCTGTGATCAATGCCGGCGATGGAGCCAATCAGCACCCTACACAGACTTTGCTCGATATGTATTCGATATTAAAGACACAGGGAACGCTCGACAATCTGAATATTTTTATGGTTGGCGATCTGAAATATGGCCGCACGGTTCATTCCCTGCTGATGGCAATGTCGGAATTTCAGAATCCGATTTTCAATTTTATTGCTCCCGAAGTGTTGGAGATGCCTGAAGAATACAAACTGTACCTGCGCGAAAAAGGGATCAGATATTATGAACACCGCGAATTTACTGATATTATCAGCGCCGCAGATATCATTTACATGACCCGTGTGCAAAAAGAAAGGTTCTCCGATCCGATGGAATATGAACAAGTTAAAAACGTTTACATTCTCATGAATAACATGCTCGAAAAAACCAAACCAAACGTTAAAATTCTGCATCCTCTCCCCCGTGTAAACGAAATCAACACCGATGTTGACTCAAACGAAAAAGCATATTACTTCACACAAGCCAGGAACGGTGTTTTCACCCGAGAGGCAATTATTTCACATATCATGAACCTTAAATAAACCAGGCCATGGAAGAAGAACAAAAGAAAAAACTGAAGTTAAAAGTTAGTGCAATCAAAGAAGGTACTGTAATCGACCATATTCCGGCAAAAAACCTTTTTAAGGTAATATCGATTTTAGGTTTGGATACGATTGAGAATCAGATAACTTTCGGAACAAACCTGGAAAGCGTAAAACTGGGCGCAAAAGCGATTATCAAAGTTTCCGACAAATTTTTCGAAGATGATGAAATCAACAAAATTGCACTGATTGCCCCACATGCCAAGTTAAATATCATCCGCGATTATGAAGTTGTTGAAAAAAAGGTGGTTGAGATCCCGGATACAATTTCAGGAATTGTAAAATGTTTCAATCCGAAATGCATCACCAACAACGAACGAATGACGACCTGTTTTAAGGTGGTTGCCAAAGATCCGATTTCATTAAAATGTAAATACTGCGAAAAAATTACCAACGCAAACCAGATCAGAATGTATTGAGTATATATTTTTTGCGAAATACAAAAATCCACCTGTATGATATTTTTACAGGTGGATTTTTTTATATATTTGCCACCGCAAAAAAGTCCGGATGGTGATCCCGATGCGCCGGGAGGCAGGCACGATTACCGGATGTTCTTTAAAATAAAATCATCGCCCAGATGGTGAAATTGGTAGACACGCTAGTTTCAGGGACTAGTGACCGCAAGGTTGTGCAAGTTCGAGTCTTGTTCTGGGCACAAATAGATAAAAACCTTGCTTCGTTTCAGAAGCAAGGTTTTTTTTAAGCAGCTGAAATTCAATGATTAATTCCGGAATATTTCAGGGTATTAACTTTGTAACCTTCCTGCAATTAATACGTTTCTCCTATTTTCCGCGTAAATAAAAATTATGATCCTTGAATTTCATTGAAATGAAAAATCTTATTCTGCATATTTTACTTTTAATTCTGTTCAGCAGCTGTAAAACTGTTGTTTATTTTAATAGAACCGCTCCTCCTGAGTTGGTTTTGGGAAAACAGCAGGCACAGATATTTTTCATCAATCGGTTTGATTATCAAAACAATCCACGGATAAAAGACAAACATGAAGTTGCATATAAACTGGCAATCGAAGAATTTGGCAAAGCGCTGAAAAATGTTGAACAACCGGATACTAATTTGGTTATTTTTCATTATGATTCCACCCAATATAATCAAATTTCAAATAATATGCGCGATACTGCCATGATGAAAAATGAAATCAAATCTCTGTGTAAAACAAATAATGCAGATTATTTTTTGAGTCTTGACAGTTTACATCTCTTTTTCGACTGGGAAGTAATCAGGGATGAAGACACTGATGGTTCAGTTTCCAAATCAAAAGAGTTTTACCTGATCAGTAATTACTATGTTACACTTTACGATTCGGCTTACTCATTTAAACATAGTAATAATCTTGGGAGATCGATTTTTTACGCATCCCGACCGACTTTAGGCGCATTAATCACTATAAAACCCAACCTTGACAACGCAAAACAAAAAATTCAAAAACTGGCAACGGGTACTGCTCAGCAATATGTTGGCCTTTTTTATCCTTCAGTCGGAAATGACGAAATGCGGGAATTAAACGCCGGAAAAGTTTTTAAGGAAACAAACTCACTTATAATTTCGAATCAGTATGATCAGGCTATAAAACTTCTGGAAGAAATGACGAACACATTAAAACCTAAACTCGCAGCAAAGGCACATCATAATCTCGATGTAGCTAAGGAACTGAAACAGAATAACCTGAAAGTATCGAAAATTTACAGCAATTTCAGTTACTCATTATAATAGCTCATAATATTAAAAACTTATTCAATCCAGTGAGATGACTCCGTATTTTCTAAAATCTCACCTTAATTTTTATTGCACCTGTAATATCCGATTCTGACGGGACAACAACATAACCACCGCCACTGCCCGAAGTTATTGCACCGGAATATTTCGGAAAGTAATTCTTTTGTATCTCCGCCATGATCCAATCCGGAACCGTGTATGGCAAAATCTCGTTCCAGCACATAAACGACTCTTTCATCGATTCACCAAGTAAAACAACATCTTTTTTCAATATTGCATTGTAACATGCTTTTCCCGATTCGCCAAGACGTTTCACAATTTCAGGATCGAGATTCTTTTTGAGAATTGGGTTGTATCCTTCCGGACGAGGCTGCAGTGGTACAAAATTCAGCACCTGCGACAACCAATCACAAGTTTCTTTGTCAACTGTATTTTCAATATGAAACGGCCAGAATTTACCATCGTAATCCAAACGGCTGATCCCGGGAACAAGCAGTCCAAGATGATCCTGCGAACCTGAGATATATTCTTTCCCCGGAGGATTTTCGGCGCCAAAAAGCAATTGGGCATTTCTGACCGGATCGCCTTCAGGAAACTGATCGCCCCACAGTTCGATGGCAACTTTACGAGAACTGGTTGCCATCCCCGACCGGTCGTTGAAATCGATTGTCGGCCAGATCTGGGCAACGACCACCGATCCAGGGTGAATTTCAGAAACCCACGGTTGATCTATCCAACCACCTGCCAGACAAACACGGTAAGGAAACTTTAATTCTTTTTTCGATGATGAACTCGAACGGGCAGGCAATCCTTCCTCCGGAATGCGATCTAAAACAACCAGTTGCACACCGTTTTCCTCACAGATTCTTTTTTTATCGGTAGTAAAACCATCGTGATTCACAACAAAATAATCAGGTTTCAGTACTTTCATATCTTCTTCGAAATCGAGCATTCCCCACCCCGAAGCGACATTTGCCTTTTCAACATACCTGATTGCACCCACCATGTATTTCCGTTCTTCCTGCGAAAAGTAAGGCGCCTTTCCTTTTAAGAATTTTATGTTTTCATCCTTACCAACATAAACATGAAGCTTTCCGTACTGTGAAGCGGTTTTAAAAAATGCGATATGACCAGCGTGAAGCAAATCGAAACAACCGCTGACCATCACTATTTTATCGTTCATCTGAACTTATTTTATTTGGCTGAATAATTTTTATGATTTGAAATTTGTTACTTCCCCGGTAGTTAAAAAAAATAATGCCACAAAGACACCAAAACACTAAGTTGCACAAAGCACTAAATATCTGTTATATATTATTTGTGAATCCTTCGTGATTTTGCGTCTTAGTGGCATAAAAGAATTTTTGACCTGATTCAAAATTTAAACTCTGAACCCTGAACTCGAAATTCAAAACCGGCTTGTATTATTTATCATCTGAATTTTAATCCAGTCGTAGGTTTTTTTCATACCGTCGGCCAACAGCATTGATGGCGCCCAGCCAAGATATTGTTTAATCAGTGTATTGTCGCTGTTCCTTCCGCGAACTCCTTTGGGAGCATCCGGATCGTAAATGCGTTTCAGTTTATAACCGGCAATATTCTCAACAATGTCAACCAACTGATTGATTGAAACCATTTCGTCGCTACCCAGATTAATCGGTTCTTCAATATTGCTGTACATTATTTTCAGAATCCCTTCAACACATTCGTCGATGTACATAAATGAACGGGTTTGTTCGCCATCGCCCCAGATGATTATTTCGTCTTTTCCGTACAATTCACCTTCAATTACCTTGCGGCACATTGCAGCCGGGGCTTTCTCGCGTCCGCCGTCCCATGTTCCGAAAGGACCGAAAACATTATGAAAACGTGCAACTCGTGTGGTCAATCCGTAATCTTCCATAAAATGACGGCACATCCTTTCCGAAAACAGTTTCTCCCAACCATAACCATCTTCTGCCATAGCCGGATAAGCATCTTCTTCCTTTAATCCCGGATTATTAACATCTGTCTGTTTTGTAGCGTTGTAAACACACGCCGACGAAGCATAAAAGAACCTTGTAATTCCAAGGTCACGGGCGGCCATCAATAAATGCGTATTTATCAGCACGCTTAGCATACAGTCGGCTTTGTGTGTTTCAATAAATCCCATTCCGCCCATATCGGCTGCGAGATTGAACACTTCATGAAGTCCGTTAACCGCTGCATAGCAGTTTTCTTTTAAATTCAGATCCAGAACAAGGTTTTCACAATCTTCGTGAACCTGGTACCATTTTGTCAGCGGTTTTTTATCAACAACACGCACAAAATACCCCATATCAGATAATTTACGTGCCAGGTGACCACCTATGAAACCACCTCCTCCTGCAACTAAAATTCTTTTTTTCATTTCGTTATATTTTTTAAGTTTTTGCTGAAACTGATTAAAAAAATGTCATGAAATATATTGATTGATGAAATAATTTCAGAACTGTAATTTCAATCAGTTTCATTTCATATTATTATTCCGACTGCAAAGTTTACAAAACTTTTAGAACCTTGCAACCATCTGTATTTATGGTAATTCACGCAAAGGTTTTCGCAAAGCTTTGCATTCATGAAATTGTGTTGCAAAACATAAGGTACGAACATAAAAAAATCGCTGCAAACTTGTCTGCAACGATTTCTTCCGGTCAAAAATCAGGTATTATGCTTAATTTTTAATCCAGTTCACAATTTGTTCATCGTCGGGTTTTACTTTCGGAGCCACTATTTTTACAAGGTTTCCCTTTTCGTCGATCAGGTATTTCTGAAAATTCCAGGTTACTTCCGAATCAAGAACACCATTTTCGCTTTTCGATGTCAGCCATTTATAAAGCGGGTCAATGTCGTTTCCTTTAACTGAAATCTTCGACATCATTGGAAAAGTGACGCCGTAATTTTTTGTACAGAACTCTTCTATTTCGGCATTTGTACCCGGTTCCTGTTGTCCGAAATTATTCGCAGGGAAACCGATAATTACAAATTTTTTATTACCATACTTCTTGTACAATTGTTCCAGTTGTTCGTATTGAGGCGTGTTTCCGCATTTCGATGCAGTGTTCACTACCAATACTTTCTTCCCTTTTAAAGTCGAAAGATCAAAATCGTTTCCATTAATATCTTTCACTTTGAAATCGTAAAACGATTTTTGTGCAACTGAAATTCCCACAATCATTACCAAACATAAAATCAGTGTTATTCTTTTCATTTTTATCTTGATTAAATTTTACTTTAAAAACAAAGAACCGATTTAAAAGTTTTTGAATTAATAAGATTCACTTTACTTTTAAACTGACAGATGCAAAAACACAGCCTTTTAAAAGTTCATGTCCCGAAATCCTGTACTTTTACAGAATGAAAACAAATATTCCATCGGCAATGAAAGCGGTTGTCCTCACTGAAAGTGGCGCCAATCCAACCATTGCTGAAATACCGGTTCCTGTTCCTGGTGCCGGAGAAGTGCTTGTTAAAATGGCCTTCTCCCCGATCAATCCTTCTGATCTGGCATTTATCAAAGGCGGATACGGAATAAAAAAACCATACCCGGTAGTCCCGGGTTTTGAAGGTAGCGGAACGGTTGTGGAAGCCGGCAGTGGAATACTTCCCAAGCTCTGGCTTGGGGAAAAAATTGCCTGTGCAGCATCGCCAAAGCACAATGGTTGCTGGGCTGAATACATGGTAACAACCGCCGCTTCGTGTGTGCCTCTATCGAAAAAGATTTCGATGGAACAGGGTGCAATGATGTTTGTAAACCCGATGACTGTGTTGGCATTTTTCGATTTGTATAAGCACACACCGAATCCGACAAAAAAACCTCGTGCAATTATCAATACCGCTGCTGTAAGTGCACTTGGAAGGATGGTTGTAAGAATGGGCAGACAAAAAGGAATTGAAGTAATTTCGATTGTGCGCCGTGATGAACATGTGAAATTTCTAAGAACAATTGGAGCAGAAAATGTTTTAAATAGTGAAGCTCCCGATTTCGAAGAGAAACTAAAGGAGCTGGCGCACAGATTAAATGCAACGGTTATTTTCGACGCAGTTGGCGGCTCGCTTCCGCAGAAACTATTGAAGGCAGCGCCAAAAGGAAGTAAATTGTTTATTTATGGCAGATTATCTCCTGACCCCTGCGAAATAGATCCGGGTGAAATGATCTTTACCGGCAATCAGATTCAGGGATTTTGGCTGACCCGCTGGTTGCACGAAAAAGGATTATTGAAAACCATTCTGACAATAAGAAAAGTACAATCGCTGATTACCAATGAATTGTCAACCGAAATACAAAAACAGTTTCCCCCGGAACAAATCAACGAGGCAATTGAAACGTACAAAAGCAGCATGAGCAAAGGGAAAGTTTTGCTTAAGTTTTGAAGCCCGAAAATTGAACTCCATCATTCAATCTGCAAAATCAAATGAATGAATTTGCATACCCCGAAAGTTGCACATTGAATTAAACCAAAAATCGTTTTTATTTACCCTGATCTTTACAGATAAAATTCCTAACAATACTTATTTGCGACAATTTTGATAGTCATGCGACAATTTTGATAGTTTTTGCTTCAAAATTGATAGTTTTTGCTACAAAATTGCTATGTACCACACTTGGGAACGTCGTAACTTTAATTGGATTAACAGAGGTTTCTCCTGTATGTTTAACAAATAAAAATCAAAAATTATGAAAACATTAAAATTATTTGCGGTGATGCTTATTTTAGCATTTTTTGTTTCAAGTAATAGAGTTAATGCTCAAACCTTTCAAAAGGAACTGATAGCGACGTTTAATGATATGTATCTTCCCTGTATAGACATATATATATCAGGTACATGGACTTGCCATTTTACCTATCAGCTTGATAAGGGCGGTAAAATAAGCCGTATGCATTTTAACACATTACAAAGTGATTTCCATGAAGTACAAACCGGAGAGAAAGTTATATGTCTGGATACCGGGAACGATAAACTTGGAAATTATTTTTGGTTTTTTAATAATCCCAATGCTGCCAATGGAATAGAAGATTGCTATAATGTGAAAGATGGTTGGCTTGACCAATACATGCCAGATAACTATCCTTTTGAGGAAGGATCAATGGTAGAACAAAACTGGAAGTTTATATACGGTGGTGAAAAATATGGAGTATCTACTTTAATACAATTACACATAAATGCAAAAGGAGTAGTGACGGTAGATAACTCAAAAACAAAAATTATTTGTACAGAATAGAAAAAAATTTTGTTCTTACCGATTAAACGACTAAAATTATTTGCAGATAAATTATGCATTTGGTCTTTCATTAAAAAACTGCTTAAGTTCAGATTTTATTTAAATCTCTGTTAATCCAAGGTTTTGTACGGAATGATGCAGTTTACCCCACATTTTTTAATACAGAATGAAATGGTATTAAAGAGTGTGGGATTTTTAATATCTGATTTTTCAGGAAATTTGTGATTTTTGCGCTTAGCGGTTTTGAACCGCATATCGTTAAAACTTATTCATTACACTTTTGGTAGCACCCACGGAGCCCGGTAATGAGCTTTTACCATTTCGTTGGCTTCGCTGTCGTCTTTGAATTCCTGTTTTTCCGAATCCCAGAAAACCTTGCGACCCAGGCGGTACGAGATATTTCCCAAATGTGAAATGCGAGCAATGTGAGCGCCAATTTCAATATCGCAGTTGGGTTTTGCACCAGTTTTTAAACAATCCAGAAAATTGGCCACGTGCAAATCCAAACCTAGCCCGGTTCCTTTTTGTAACGCGACACCTTTAAAATCTTTTTTTGCCGAAGTGCTCGTTGTTTCCGGAATCACTTCCCAGCCATTTCTGTCAACAATTAAGGTTCCCCACTCTCCTACAAACACAACACCGTGTCCGCGGTTTCCGTAATTGGCGCCGTAAATTCCAATGGTGTGGTCCCACAAAACACCAAAATCGCCAAAATCATACACAGCCATGCAGGTGTCGGGTGTTTCCATGGCATCATCTGGAAAAGCATATTTTCCACCGGTTGCCATCACCGATTTCGGGACATAACTATTCATCCCGTAAAGAGCATAATCGAGCAGGTGAACGCCCCAGTCGGCCAGTAAACCTCCTGCATAATCCCAGTACCAGCGAAAGGTGAAATGAAACCGGTTTTTGTTAAACGGTCGTTTGGGAGCCGGTCCCAGCCAGAAATCGTAGTCCACTCCGGCCGGAACTTCAGAGTCGGGCAAAACCGGAATCGAACTTTTCCAGCCCACATACGACCAAGCACGGACCGAGCGGATACGCCCGATATTGCCGGCATGCAGATAATCAACAGCGGCTTTCCAGTGCGGATCGCTGCGCTGCCACTGACCAACCTGTACAACTGTGTTGTAGCGCTTTTGAGCTGCAACCATCAAATTACATTCCTGAATCGAATTTGCCAGTGGTTTTTCGGTGTAAAGCGATTTCCCTGCCTCCATCGCGTTTATTGCAATCAATGCATGCCAGTGATCGGGTGTGGCATTGATCACTGCGTCAATATCTTTATTCTCAAGCAATTTTCTGAAATCATTGTAAAGAACAGGTTTTTTACCCTGAATTTTTTCAACTTCAGCAGCCCGTTTTTCAAGCACATTTCGATCAACATCGCAGAGAGCGGAACACTCCACATTTGGCTGTTTCAAAAATGCCTGGAGATCGCTGAACCCCATTCCATTGCATCCGATCAAACCAACAATGACCTTTTCATTTGCCGATCCTGCTCTTAAAATGGTTGGGAAAACTCCGAAAGCTACCGTTGCCAGGGCGGTTGTACGGATAAAGTTTCTACGGTTCGAGTTCATTGGAATCAGTTTTTTGTTTACTTAATTTACAACTAAAGATACTTTTTTACAGTAGGAAATAAAAGCCCGGTCTCCCAAAATTATTAGTCCATCTGAAAACAAAAATTCCACCCTCTTTCTGTTATGAAAAAAGATGGAATTGATTTTAGTATTTTCTTACAAAAACTTCTTCAAATAAGTATTTGTTACACCACAGGCAATTTCCAGTTATCCCTGTAACTAACTTTCATCAATTTGGTTGCTTCCTCTTCGGCAAACATTTTTGTTGTATCGTCCCAGTGAATCCGCTTTCCAACTCTGTAGGCAATATTTCCCATTTCGGAAACAATTGCAACCTTTGCACCGACTTCAACAGGAGTATTTAACTTTCCACCTTCACGGATACATTTCAGGAAATTCTGCACATGTTCATTCAATCCGTCGCCATATTCCTTTTGCTTTTTCCCTTCAAAAAAAGGTTTCTTTTCAGTGTTGTTTCTGTCGGGCATGGTTTCCCACCCGCTGCGGTCAACAACCAGGGTACCCTTATTTCCGATAAATGCAACTCCGTGTCCCCTTCCGTACGGACCAATCCCCGGATTTAACCCGCTTTCCCAGATCATTGTATGTTTCGGATAAGTATAAATCGCCTGTTCAATATCGGGAGTTTCAATTGCACCGGATTCATGATAAAAAATTCCGCCACCGGGAGAAATTGACAATGGCATATCGGCATCCTTTGCATAAAGGGCAAAGTCGAGCAGGTGAACACCCCAGTCCGTCATTGCACCCCCTGCATAATCCCACCACCAGCGGAAATTGTAATGAAACCTGTTCGGATTGAAAGGCCTTTTTGGGGCTGGACCCAGCCACATGTCATAATCAACTCCTTCGGGCACAGGTCCATCGGGTTTTACGGGATAAGGAGTGTTGTAACCTTTGTAAATCCAGGCTTTTACCAGGTGAACATCGCCAAGTTCCCCCGATTTAACAATGTCAGATGCTTCGAACCAGTGTTTTGAACTGCGCTGCCACATTCCAACCTGCACTTTCAAATCAGGATACTTTGCCTGAGCCGCAACCATTGCATTACATTCCTCAATGCTGTGACCCATCGGTTTTTCAACATAAACATGTTTTCCCGCTTCAAGTGCCATCATCATAATAATGGCATGCCAGTGGTCGGGTGTGCCAATAATAACCGCATCGATATCTTTGTTTTCAAGTAGCTTTCTGAAATCGGAATAGGTTTGTGGTTTTTTACCTGTTCGCTTTTCAACCTCGGCTGCCCTGTCTGCCAGAATTTTGGTGTCAACATCGCATAAAGCCAGGCATTCCACATTTTCATTTTTAAGGAAACTGTCAAGGTCGCTCCAGCCCATCGATCGACAACCGATCAATCCAACATTCACTTTTTCGGCTGGTGAAGCACAAGCATTCAGAATGGTTGGGGCAACACTGACAACTGCTGTGGCAATTGCTGAATTTTTAATAAATTTTCTTCTGTTGAAGTTCATCGATTTAAGATTTTTATTCGAAATGTAAATTTAAGGTCAGTAAAAATACTTTTAAAGTTGTTATTTATTACAAAAATTATTGAAAAATCCGGGACTATTTTAACCTGAAATCAAATTGCATCTAAATTCCGGGAATCTCAAATTTGTGGCATTTTGGGCTGAAGTACAAGGTATGGAAAAGACAAAATCGAGAAGTACAGACCAGTTCACAGAAGAGTTTACCGGAATTATCAGACAAACGTTAAATTGGTCTGGGAAAATACCGGACAATGGAATTTATTCTTCATTTGAAGCTTCAGCCAAAGTTTTCTTGAAATTTTTCGAAAGAATACCTGACAAAAGCAGAATGTTTATTTCAAATGCTTATTAATTTTATACAGTCAGAAAACAGCAAAATTCCGGAACGTGATTTTAATGAAATTAGTCCGACAATCGAAGGAGACTTTTACACTGTTTTGTTGAACCGGATAATTTCTTTCACCAAAAAATGGAGGATAAGATCATTAACGCATTTTTTAAAATTATTAAAGATTAATGAGTTTACAATGAAGCTAAAAATATTGTTTTTGTTAATTGCTTTTGCCGGAACAATGGCAAATGCACAGGATATCAAAGAGATTGTAAGGCAGGCGGATGAAAAATTCCGCGGAACATCGAGCGAAGGCGAAATGTCAATGGTTATTGAACGGCCAAGCTGGAGCCGGACAGTGACAATGAAAACATGGTCGCTTGGCAACGAGTATTCCCTGATTTACATTACTGAACCTGCCAAAGAAAAAGGACAGGTTTTTCTGAAACGGCAAAAGGAAATGTGGAATTGGGTGCCAAACATTGAACGGATGATAAAAATTCCTCCGTCGATGATGATGCAATCGTGGATGGGATCTGATTTTACAAATGATGACCTCGTGCGCGAATCGTCGCTGGTAAAGGATTACACTCATAAATTGCTTGGTGAGGAAACTCTTGAGGGATACAAATGTTACAGGATAGAACTTATTCCAACCGAAGATGCCCCTGTGGTTTGGGGGAAAGTCGTCATGTGGATTTCGAAAGAGGAATTGCACTGGTTAAAAGGCGAATATTATGATGAAGACGGGAAACTTGTCAATACCGAAATTCTTTCCGACATTAAAAAAATGGATGACAGAATAATGCCAACCCGGCTCGAAATGATCCCTGCCGATGAACCCGGAAACAAAACCATCCTTATTTTTAAAAATATGAAGTTCAATGTTAAAATCGACGAATCCTTTTTCTCTCAGCAAAATATGAAAAGGATAAGATAAGGGGAAAAACTAAATCAAATGAAAACTGACATAAAACTTGCCTGGCGGAACTTATGGCGAAACAAACGAAGAACTTTAATCGCCATTTCCTCGATTGTTTTCAGCGTTTTATTAGCATCGTGGATGCGAAGCATGCAGGAAGGTTCGTACAACAGCATGATCGACAACTCGGTAAAATTCTATTCAGGTTACCTTCAGGTTCAGGATACTGCTTACTGGGGTGAAAGGACACTTGAAAATTGCACTGAAATCACGCCTGAATTGAAAGAAAAGATCAGCAAAATTAAAGATGTGACACTGGTTGCCGACAGAGTTGAATCGTTTGCGCTTGCTGCCAATCATCTAAAAAGCAAACCTGTGATGGTGATGGGAATTGAACCGGAAGCCGAAGACCAGATTACAAAGATCTCGATTAAATTAAAGAACGGCGATTTTTTGAAAAACGGTGACAAGGGTGCCGTTTTAGGGAAAGGACTTGCAGACTATCTTGAATTGAAAACAGGCGACACACTTGTGATGATCAGCCAGGGATACCACGGGATAAGCGCAAGCGGATTATTCCCGGTGCGGGGAATTATTTCGCATCCCAACCCCGAATTCGATAAAAGAATGGTTTACCTCGATATTGAAACTGCACGTGAATTCTATTCAGCAGACGGAATGTCAACCTCGCTGGTAATCATGACCGGCGACCACAACGAAGTTAAACATCTGAAAAGGCAGATTGCTAAAATTCTGCCACCCCAAAACACAGTTATGACGTGGGACGAAATGCAGCCAGAACTTGTTCAGATCATCGAAAGCGACCGTGGCAGCGGGAAAATCATGCTTGGAATTTTGTACCTCGTAATTATGTTCGGAATGTTCAGTGTAGTTTTGATGATGGTAAAGGAACGGAAAAGGGAATTCGGGGTGGTTCATGCCGTTGGAATGCAAAAATCAAAGCTTTCGGTTGTAGTATTTTTCGAAACAATTTTTATCGGTTTGATAGGATGTTCAATCGGATTGCTGATCAGTTACCTGTTTTGTCTTTATTTTTACTTTAACCCGATACCGTTAACAGGCGAAATGGCCGAAGCCACCAAGCAGTACGGGATGGAGCCGTACATGTTTTTTTCGATGAAACCATCGTTATTTTACAGACAAATGATCCTGGTGTTTTTTATCAGTGTATTTATTTCAATCTTCCCGATATACAACATTCAGCGCATGAAAATTACAAAGGCAATGAGAAACTGAAGGAAAGCTTAAATGCGGAAATGCATGAATGAGAGAATGCCTGAATGCTTGAATTGTAAATGGTAAATGGCAATTAAAAAACAGATAAACCTGGAACCCGGAACTTTGAACCTTAAACTTTTAAACCGATGAATATAATCTGGTCGATAGCATGGAGAAATGTATGGCGAAACAAAGTCCGCAGTCTGATAATGATTGCTGCGATTGCAATCGGTTTGTTTGCAGGGGTTTTTACCATGGCATTTATGCAGGGAGCGGTTGATGCCCGAATTGAGTCGGCAACCAAATCTGAACTGGCACATTTGCAGATTCATGCACCGCATTTTTCCGACAACAACGAAATCGGGCTTTTTATATCGAATTCTAATGAAATAGTTGAGAAAATCGAAAAGCTGGATTCTGTGAAAGCCGCCAGCCCCCGGCTGATTGCTGAACCTTTCATAACCGCGGCACACGGTACAGGAGGAGGAAAACTGATTGGGGTAATGCCTGAAAAAGAGAAAAATGTCACGGATATCAGGGAACATGTGATCGAAGGGACTTATCTCGAAAAAACAACAAGGATGCCACCGGTTTTGATAGGGGAAAAACTGGCACAAAGACTACAACTCAAAGTTGGATCAAAAATCAACGTTCAAATGGTTGACCGCAACGGCGATCTGTCGGCTAAAGGGTATCGGGTTTGCGGAATTTATAAAACAACAAACACCACTTTCGACGAAGCCAACCTTTTTGTCGATTACTACGATTTACAAACACAACTTGGCATTGAAAACAATGTGGCACACGAAATTGCCGTTGTGGTTGACAAAGGAGATGAAGCCTCGCTTGTAAAACCGGCAATTCAGAAAATAGCAGCTGGCGAAGAGGTGAAAACCTGGAAAGAACTCAGTCCCGAAATGTCGATGTTGACCGATTCGATGGATCAGTACATGTACATTTTTATCCTGATCATTTTACTTGGATTGTGTTTTGGAATTATCAACACCATGTTAATGGCAGTTCTGGAACGGGTGAAGGAAATCGGGATGCTGATGGCAGTTGGGATGAACAACCGGCGGGTTTTCTCGATGATTATCCTCGAATCGGTGATGCTGACATTAACAGGTGGCATAGCTGGTATTATTATCGGATCAGGTATTACCAAAATCTTCGAAACCAGGCCGATCGATGTTTCCATGTTTGCGCAGGGACTTGAAAAATATGGATTTGCAACGCAAATTTACACTTCGCTGCAACCCCACACACTTGTTACCATCACAATTCTTGTCATTCTTACAGGAATTATTTCGGCCATTTACCCCGCCAGAAAAGCATTGCGATTGAACCCGGCAGAAGCAACGAGGACGGATTAAGAAATGCGTGAATGCACAAATGAAGAAATGCTGAAATGAAAAAAAATAATCAATGTGGAAGAAGAAATAAAGATTGAATAATAAATACCTGAAACTATGAAAATGAAGGAAAAAGAACAGTTTATTGAGGACTTGAAAAAGAG
>JBBIPU010000020.1:0-18121 GCA_037442685.1 Draconibacterium sp.
GCCACAAATTTGTTCGGATCATCGTCATCAAGCAAAGTGTTTTCTTTTGGAAGAGTATCAACAATATCGAGATATTCTTCTTCTGTCAGAAAATCGAGTTCGCGAACACCATCGGCATGTTTAATCCCAGGATTGATAACAACATAACGTTCATAATAAATTATCGAATCGAGTTTTTTTGTCGGCAAACCAAGTAAATAACCAATTTTATTCGGAAGCGATTTAAAATACCAGATGTGTGCCACAGGTACAATAAGCGAAATGTGACCCATCCTTTCGCGACGGACTTTTTTCTCAGTCACCTCTACACCACAACGGTCACAAACAATTCCTTTATACCTGATTCTCTTGTATTTACCGCAATGACACTCGTAATCTTTTACGGGTCCGAAAATGCGTTCACAAAACAATCCATCACGTTCAGGCTTGTATGTTCTGTAGTTTATTGTTTCAGGTTTTAAAACCTCGCCAAAAGATCTTTCAAGAACTTCTTCCGGAGATGCCAGACTGATTGAAACTTTTGAAAAACTGATTTTCGCTTTATTATCTTTTTTGAATGCCATAATACTAATTAAAAAAATTAAAACAGAACCTTTTCAATTAAGAATGTCGTTTATTCCATTCTAACGCTGAGGCCGAGACCTCTGAGTTCGTGTAATAACACATTGAGCGATTCAGGGATACCAGGCTGTGGCATTGGCTCACCTTTTACAATCGATTCGTAAGCTTTTGCCCTGCCCATTACATCGTCGGACTTAACTGTCAGAATTTCCTGCAGAATGTGCGAAGCACCGAATGCTTCAAGCGCCCAAACCTCCATTTCACCAAAACGCTGACCACCAAATTGTGCCTTACCACCTAGTGGCTGCTGGGTAATGAGCGAATATGGCCCAATTGAACGTGCATGCATTTTATCTTCAACCATGTGACCCAGTTTCATCATATAAATTACTCCAACTGTAGCCGGCTGGTCAAATCGTTCACCTGTTTCCCCATCAATCAGGCGGGTCACTCCAAAACGTGGAACACCTGCTTTATCGGTATATTCGGAAATCTGATTAAGACTTGCACCGTCGAAAATCGGAGTGGCAAATTTTAATCCGAGGTTTTTACCTGCCCAGCCAAGAACAGTTTCGTAAATCTGTCCAAGGTTCATACGTGAAGGCACACCCAGCGGATTTAAAACAATATCAACCGGCGTTCCATCTTCGAGGAATGGCATATCTTCCTGGCGGACAACACGCGAAACAATACCTTTATTTCCATGGCGTCCAGCCATTTTATCACCAATCTGAAGTTTTCGTTTTTTGGCAACATAAACTTTTGCAAGCTGAATAATTCCTGCCGGAAGTTCATCACCAATTGTAATATTGTATCTTTCGCGACGTGAAACTGCTTCGGCTTCTTTATATTTCAGGATAAAATTATTGATTACCTTGAATACCATGTCATTCTTCTGTTTATCAGTAGTCCATTTGTTTGGATTGATATTCAGAAAATCAATTTCCTGCAATTGTTTTAATGTAAATTTTACTCCTTTCGGAATTATTTCAGTGCCATAATAGTCCTTTACTCCCTGCGAAGTTTTACCGGTAATCAGTGTGAATACCTTATCTTCGAGTTTGGCACGTAAAGCAGCTACTTCACGTTCAAATTTTTCGTCAATCTGGTCGAGCAATTTTTTTGTTGCTGTTCCTTTTTTATCTTTTGTGACCCTTGAAAATAACTTCTTATCGATTACAACTCCCATGAGCGATGGTGAAGCTTTTAACGATGCATCTTTAACATCGCCGGCTTTGTCGCCGAAAATTGCACGTAAAAGTTTTTCTTCAGGCGAAGGATCGGATTCGCCTTTCGGGGTGATTTTTCCGATCAAAATGTCACCGGGTTTGATATCTGCGCCAATCCGTATCAATCCATTTTCATCGAGATTACGGGTTGCCTCTTCGCTTACATTTGGAATATCGGAAGTAAATTCCTCAACTCCACGTTTTGTATCGCGCACTTCAAGACTGTATTCATCAACATGAACAGAAGTAAATATATCGTCGCGCACAATCCGTTCAGAAATCACGATAGCATCCTCATAATTGTAACCCTGCCATGGCATGAAAGCAACCATCAGGTTCCGGCCAAGTGCAAGTTCACCATTATCAGTGGCATATCCTTCAGTTAAAATCTGACCTTGTTTGATCCGTTCACCTTTTCTTACGATTGGTTTCAGATCGATGGTAGTTCCCTGATTTGTTTTGGCATATTTCTGTAATGTATATGTCACCACCTCAGGATCGAAACTTACGAAACGATCGTCTTCAGAAATATCATATCGAACGATAATTTGTTCAGCGTCAACGTATTCAATAACTCCGTCAAATTCTGCCTTGATCAGAATCTGAGAGTCGGCTGCTGCCCTTCCTTCCAAACCTGTTCCAACTATCGGAGCTTCAGGCCGAAGCAACGGAACAGCCTGGCGCATCATGTTCGATCCCATCAATGCTCGGTTGGCATCGTCGTGTTCAAGGAACGAAATCAACGAAGCCGCAACCGAAGCAATCTGGTTCGGACCAACGTCCATCAACTGAACTCTTTCCCTTTCAACAACAGGGTAGTCACCTTCCAGCCTGGCTTTTACTCTTTTATTAATGAAATATCCATTATTGTCAATCGGGGCATTTGCCTGAGCAATGATCTGGCCTTCTTCTTCCTCAGCTGTGAGGTAAACAACGCCTTCATCAGTCAAATCGACTTTCCCTTCAGATGCTTTACGATAAGGAGTTGCAATGAAACCCAGATCGTTGATTTTCGCAAATACACACAACGAAGAAATCAAACCGATATTCGGACCTTCCGGAGTTTCAATCGGACAAAGCCTTCCGTAGTGGGTGTAATGAACGTCGCGAACCTCGAAACCTGCTCTTTCTCTTGATAATCCACCTGGTCCCAGTGCCGACATACGACGTTTGTGTGTCATTTCAGCCAATGGATTTGTCTGATCCATAAACTGTGACAAAGCATTTGTTCCGAAGAATGAATTAATTACCGACGACAACGTTTTGGAATTGATAAGATCTATCGGTGTAAAAACCTCGTTATCGCGTACATTCATCCGTTCGCGGATTGTACGTGCCATACGTGCCAGACCCACACCAAACTGGTTGTACATCTGTTCACCTACTGTACGCACCCTCCGGTTACTTAAATGGTCAATATCATCAACATCAGTCTTTGCATTAACCAGTTGTATGAGATGTTTTATAATTTCAATGATATCTTCTTTTGTCAAAACGCGGACTGCTGAATCGACAGTAAGTCCTAATTTTTTATTAATCCTGTAACGTCCAACTTCTCCCAGGTCGTAACGTTTATCGGAGAAGAAAAGTTTGTCGATTACGTCTCTTGCAGTTGCCTCGTCTGGCGGTTCTGCATTACGCAACTGACGATAAATGTGAAGCACTGCTTCTTTTTCAGAGTTACAGGGATCTTTCTGAAGTGTATTGTAGATGATCGCAAAATCCTGCTGATTCTGATCTTCTTTATGAATAAGAATTGTTTTAACTCCAGAATCAATTATTTCATCGATATGATCTTCTTCGATATCAATTTCACGATCGATAATGACTTCGTTACGTTCGATGGAAACAACTTCGCCGGTATCTTCATCGACAAAATCTTCGACCCATGATTTTAACACACGGGCAGCTAATCTTCTTCCGACGACTTTTTTCAACGATGTTTTTGAAACTTTAATTTCGTCGGCAAGATTGAATATTTCCAGAATATCTTTATCACTTTCGAAACCAATAGCACGTAACAGCGTGGTAACAGGAAGTTTCTTTTTCCTGTCGATATATGCAAACATCACACTGTTAATGTCGGTTGCAAATTCAATCCACGATCCTTTAAACGGGATAATACGCGCTGAATAAAGTTTTGTACCGTTCGCGTGCATGCCTTGTCCGAAGAATACGCCCGGCGACCTGTGCAACTGCGATACAATGACTCTTTCGGCACCATTGATAATGAATGTACCTCTTTCGGTCATGTATGGCACAGTACCAAGGTAAACGTCCTGAACAACGGTATCGAAATCTTCGTGTTCAACGTCGGTACAGTACAATTTTAACTTTGCCTTTAAAGGCACACTGAATGTTAAACCACGCTCGATACATTCCTGTATGTAGTATCTCGGCGGATCGACCTGATAGTCAATAAATTCCAGAACGAAATTATTCCTGGTATCGGTAATAGGAAAATTTTCCTCGAATACCTTGAATAATCCCTCTGATTTTCTGTTATCAGGAGTGGTTTTTAACTGAAAAAAATCTCTAAATGATTTAACTTGTACTTCCAAGAAGTCAGGGTAATCAAACCTGGTTTTTGTGGAGGAGAAACTAATCCTCTCGATATTTGTTTGTACAGACATGTATTTATACAAGTTAATTATATAAAATACCAATACACAAAAAGGTTTAGAAGCTTACTCCCGCAAGCTTCTAAACCAAATAACCTTTAAAAGGTCTGATTGCGCTATTTAACCTCAACTTCGGCCCCAGCTTCTTCGAGCTGACTCTTAAGAGCTTCAGCTTCGTCTTTTGATACTTTTTCTTTGATTGCCTTTGGTGCGGCATCAACTAATTCTTTAGCTTCTTTCAAGCCAAGACCTGTTAATTCTTTAACGAGTTTAACAACACCCAGTTTAGCCTGGCCTGCTGCTTTTAAAATAACATCGAATTCAGTTTGTTCTGCAGGAGCAGCTTCTTCGCCACCACCAGCAGCCGGTGCTGCAACTGCTACTGCGGCAGCAGCTGGTTCGATTCCATATTCACTTTTCAGAATTCCTGCTAATTCGTTAACTTCTTTAACTGTAAGATTAACCAACGCTTCTGCAAGCTGTTTTAAATCTGCCATTTTATTACTTTTATTAAATTATTTCAACAAAAATTATTTTTTCTCTTTCAGTGTTTCAAGTACACCGTGAATAATATTGCCACCAGATTGCAACTGACCAAGTACGGTTTTGATCGGTGACTGTAACAACGCAACAACATCAGCAATAAGTTCATTCTTCGATTTAACTGCAATTAATGCTTCCAGCTGATCCTCACCTACATAAACTGATTCCTGAACAAAAGCAGCTTTTAACAGCGGCTTTTTATGGAGTTTACTAAACTCTTTAATCAATTTTGCAGGGATGTTGGCATCTTCGGAAAACATAACTGAGGTGTTGCCTTTAAGCGCATCATAAATTTCTGAAACGTTCTTGTCCGAACTTTCAAGAGCTTTACGTAAGAGAGTGTTCTTAACAACTACCAGCTTTACATTCCGGTTAAAACATAGTCTTCTTAAATTACTGGTATTTTCAGCATTTAAACCACTAATGTCAGTCAGGTAAAAATGGCTGTAAGAATTAATTTGTTCCTGTAAATTATCGATAATAACTTTCTTTTCTGAACTCTTCATTTTTACACATTTTTAGTCAACGACTGACTTTGGTTCAACTTGAATACCAGGGCTCATAGTACTGGAAAGGTAAATACTTTTAATATATGTACCTTTTGCAGCTGTGGGTTTAAGTTTTACAATGGTATTTACAAATTCCTGCGCATTTTCTTTAATCTTCAGCGGGGTAAATGAAACTTTCCCGATTGAAGTATGAACAATACCAAATTTGTCGACTTTAAAGTCGATTTTACCTTGTTTAACTTCGCTGATGGCTTTACCAATTTCCATTGTTACGGTACCACTTTTCGGATTTGGCATTAAACCACGAGGTCCTAAAATACGACCAAGTGCACCAACTTTTCCCATAACAGGAGGCATGGTAATAATTACATCAACATCTGTCCAACCGCCCTTTATTTTCTCGATATAATCATCGAGACCTACATAGTCGGCACCAGCATCGGTAGCTTCCTGAACTTTATCGGGAGTTACCAGAGCAAGTACGCGGACTACTTTTCCAGTTCCATGGGGTAACGAAACTACGCCTCTTACCATCTGGTTGGCTTTTCTCGGATCTACTCCGAGTCTTACATCAATATCAACTGATGCATCGAATTTTGTAAAGGTAATTTCCTTAACTAATTCAACAGCTTCATCCAGATTGTAAGCTTTTCCCTTTTCGAGTTTCTCCAGGGAAGCTTTTTTATTTTTCGTAATTCTGCCCATCGTATAAGATTTATTTAGTTTTTGAATGGTGAAGTACCTTTAACGGTAATTCCCATACTTCTGGCAGTACCAGCGACCATTTTCATAGCCGATTCAATAGTAAAGCAATTTAAGTCAACCATTTTGCTTTCAGCAATTTGTTTAACCTGATCCCACGACACAGACCCCACTTTGTTTACGTGAGGTTGTGCAGAACCTTTCTTCAGCTTTGCTATTTCAAGCAATTGAATTGCCACAGGAGGTTGTTTAATAATGAAATCGAATGATTTGTCTGCATAAACAGTGATAATAACGGGCAACACTTTACCTGCCTGGTCTTGTGTTCTACCGTTAAACTGTTTACAGAACTGCATTATATTCACCCCCTTGGAGCCCAATGCTGGTCCCACCGGTGGTGAAGGATTAGCAGCACCACCTTTAATCTGTAATTTAATTAATCCAGCAATTTCTCTAGCCATAATAAATAATTAACGTGTTATTATTCCTTTTCGACCTGCATGAAGCTCAGTTCCAAAGGAGTTTTACGTCCAAAAATCTTCACCATTACCTGCAGCTTTTTCTTCTCTTCATTGATTTCTTCAATTGTTCCGTTAAAGCCGTTAAATGGTCCATCGATTACCTTTACAGTTTCTCCAACCACGAATGGAATGTTAATTTCCTCATCGTTTTCAGCCAGTTCATCAACTCTTCCCAGAATTCTGTTCACTTCGCTTTGCCGCATCGGTACGGGATCTCCACCTTTGGTGTCGCCTAAGAACCCGATTACGTTAGGATAATTCCTTAATGTGTGTGCAACTTCACCCATTAATGCAGCTTCAATTAAAACGTAGCCAGGGAAAAAATTCCGTTCTTTACTGATTTTTTTCCCATTCCGGATTTGATAAACCTTTTCTGTTGGTATAAGAACCTGGTCAACAAAACCTTTTAAATCTCCGTTAGCGATTTCGTTTTCGATATATTCCTTAACCTTTTTTTCTTTTCCGCCTATCGCACGCAGAACATACCATTTTTTACTGCTGTCGCTCATCCTGATTTAAAGATTTCGATTAATAAAACAAACCATAAATAAATTCCATTATGTTCCTGAATGACAGGTCCATAATAAAAATTAAAATAGATATTATTAAGGAAGCAACCATTACAACCAATGCACTGCTTTGCAGTTCTTTCCAGGTAGGCCAGGTAACTTTATGAACAAGCTCGTCGAAAGCCTCCTGAAAGTATAATTTTATTTTCATTTTATTTAATCAATTTTGAACGGAAGGCAAGAATTGAACTTACTGTTTTTTAAAAACCACTCCCTTTTGAGTTTCATCCGTAAAATAGTCCCGGGCTTTAAAGCCCAGGACATATTCTATCTTTATTTTAAAGTATTCTTAGTCAAGAATTTCTGTAACCTGACCAGCACCAACTGTACGGCCACCTTCGCGGATTGCAAAACGCAAACCGATGTTTAAAGCAACAGGATAAATCAATTCAACTTCCACTGTTACGTTATCACCAGGCATAACCATTTCGCGACCTTCCTGTAAATGGATTTCTCCGGTTACATCAAGTGTACGAATATAAAACTGAGGACGATATTTGTTATGGAATGGCGTGTGACGTCCACCTTCTTCTTTTTTCAAAACATAAACCTCGGCTTTGAATTTTTTGTGAGGAGTGATGGTTCCTGGTTTTGCCAGAATCTGTCCACGTTTGATTTCTTTTTTATCAACTCCGCGAAGTAACAAACCTACGTTGTCACCAGCCTGTCCATCATCAAGAATTTTACGGAACATTTCAACACCTGTACATACTGTTTTGCGTCCTTCTGCTCCAAGACCGATCAACTGTAATTCGTCACCTGTATGAACAACCCCTGTTTCAATACGCCCTGTTGCAACAGTACCACGGCCTGTGATTGAGAATACATCTTCAACCGGCATCAGGAATGGTTTGTCTTTGTCGCGAGGGGGAACAGGAATCCATGTATCAACTGCATTCATCAGTTCCATTACTTTTTCTTCCCATTTTGGTTCGCCGTTCATTGCACCTAATGCTGACCCACGGATAACAGGAGTATTATCACCATCAAACTGATAGAATGAAAGTAACTCACGGATTTCCATCTCAACAAGTTCGAGAATTTCTTCATCGTCAACCATATCCACTTTGTTCATAAAAACAACCAGTTTCGGAACGTTTACCTGACGTGCCAAAAGGATATGCTCACGGGTCTGTGGCATCGGACCATCGGTAGCAGCAACTACGATGATAGCACCGTCCATCTGTGCGGCACCAGTAACCATGTTTTTAACATAGTCAGCGTGACCGGGACAGTCAACGTGTGCATAATGCCGTTTTTCTGTCTGATATTCAACGTGTGCAGTATTAATTGTAATACCTCTCTCTTTTTCTTCAGGAGCATTATCGATTGCATCGAAAGTTTTAACTTCAGATAATCCTTTTTTAGCCAAAACCATTGTGATGGCAGCGGTTAATGTAGTTTTACCATGATCAACGTGGCCAATAGTACCAATATTAACATGGTCTTTGTCTCTTACAAATGTTTGTTTAGCCATAATTTCTAATTTTTAATTTATTATTTTATTAAATCATTTAAGAGCCGATGACGAGAATTGAACTCGTGACCCCTTCCTTACCAAGGAAGTACTCTACCCCTGAGCTACATCGGCATTAATACATAAAAAGACAGAAGTTCAAAGTAGTTTACTTATCACTTCAGTCTCAAAAAATGAGCGGGAGACGGGATTCAAACCCGCGACCCTTAGCTTGGAAGGCTAATGCTCTATCGACTGAGCTACTCCCGCATACATTATATTTGCAAAAATGCCGCGCAAAAATACAAAATTTCTTAACAGTGCAACAAAACATTTACCGTTCTGTCATCTAAAGTGAATTGATCTGATTATTTTTTGATGATTTTATGAAGCTTAAAAACTCCACAAAAACCCCTATTTATCGTCAAACTACTTTAAATTCAGCTGTTTTCTGAACGCCCCAAAATTGGGTTTGCAAATGTAAAAATATTATTTTAAAAAACTAAAAATAAACCGGGCTATTTTAAATTTTTTCTTTGTTTTTAAGTTTTTCTTTATAGCGATCTATTTGCTTGCGCATTGCATCAATTGCCAAATCAGTTGCTTCTTCAAAAGTATCTGCCTGCTTTTTTGCGAACAGGTAACCATTAGCCGGAATTGAAATTTTTAACTCAGAAACCTTGTTATTTGCCGTTTCGGGCTTTAACACTTTTAAAATTACTTCGGCATTGATGATACCATCAAAAAAAGTATCAAGCTTGCTTACTTTTTTGTTTACAAAATCCACCAATTTTTGATCGGCGGTAAAATGCACTGAATTAATTTTTACTTCCATAACATTTTTTTTTATCCCCTTGGATGGGCTTGTTTATAAATATCATGCAGCCGTTCGAATGTTGTGTGGGTATAAACCTGGGTTGCTGCCAGATTTGCGTGTCCCAGTAATTCTTTAACTGCATTTAAATCAGCTCCCTTATTTAACAAATGAGTTGCATAAGTATGCCGCATTACATGCGGACTTTTTTTCTCCAAAACCGTCACCTTGGCTAGATTATTTTTAACTACCCTGTAAATCAGCTTTTCATATACTGGTTTTCCTGTTTCTGTAACTAATAATCTGTCCGTGGCATTCCCGATTTCCTTATCCCTTATATTAATATATTCTTCTAATAACTTGTTAATGGGTGCCGGATAAGGAATTATCCTTTCTTTTTTCCTTTTTCCCAGCACTTTTACCAGACACATTTTTTTATCAAAATCAATATCTTTCAATAATAACAATTCAGCCAGACGGATTCCTGTGCCATATAATAATGTTATTATTAATTTGTCACGGATACCGATAAAATCGTTTGAAAAATAACCGTCGTCAAGTAGATGATTAAGATTCTTTTCTTCAACAAAGTTTGGCAATTTTTTACGGATTTTTGGAAGGGTAAGATAAACTGCAGGATTACTTTCCACTGCTTCTTCCTTTAAAAGATACTTGAAAAACGATTTGATTGTAGTTACTTTCCTGTTAACAGAACGAGCTGAATATTCATTTTCCATTAACACTACAATCCAGCTTCTTATCAATTTTGAATCTACCTTTTTTACATCAAATTCCCCGGTCAATTCAGTACAAAACTGTACAAACTGATCGAGGTCTATTTTATATGCCACAACTGTATGAGAAGAGCTTCTCTTCTCAAATTTCAAATAATTGAAAAACGACTCCCGATAATCCATTTAAACTAAATAAATCCAGGAATCACTAAAATCAATTAGTCTTCCTGTCGTTGCAATCCCTGTACGTAAATCGCCTTCTTTTTTTCTTCCCTTCTTAATACTGAAGGTTTTGTAAATTTCTGACGTTCGCGCAACTCTTTTATCACGCCTGTTTTTTCGAACTTCCTCTTAAACCTTTTAAGCGCTCTTTCAATGTTCTCACCTTCTTTTACCGGAATAATAATCATATATGTCGGTTTTTATTTTTAAAATTGAGGCGCAAATTTAGAAATTATTCGATTTAAATCAAATTTAATCTAAAATAATTATTTTTCCAATCCGATTAATCTGATTTAATTTTATTTAACGACAGGTAAGATATGGCTTTAATTTCGAAAATGTCTCAGGATCAATCAGTCCGCTTGTTTTAAGCTGGGTAATGTTTTGAAAAGCCCCGTTTTTATCACGATATTTTATTATTGATTCAATCTGTTTTCTGTTTAAATACGGATTTCTTACAAATTCCTTAAAATCTGCAAAATTTATGCGTATCTTTTTAACGAGCATGGTGTCGGCTGAGATATTGCCTTCAATATTTTTAAATGTTTCTTCCGGAAAATTGTACACTTCGAGTATTTGGTTGACGGAATAAAAACCACCCAGTAATTCACGATATTTAATAATCCGGCTGGCATAAACAGGTCCTATCCCATTAAGTTTAAGAAGTTCTGTTGAATCGGCACTATTTAGTTCAACTTTAACAGTTTCAATTTTGTTTCCACTGCCAGGTTTCTCATCTAATTCAATCAAAATGTGGTCTTTAACCAAATCGTAAAATGCGGAATCGATCCCATAAATTTTCAACAAGTCGTTTACTGATTTAAATGAACCACCTTTTTTTCGATATTCAATTATATTACCTGCCTGGAAACTGCCAAATCCGAATTCTTTTAATTGGTTAAAATCGGCTTTATTCAGATTAATAAAACCGTTAATAGCCAATTCTTTATGAATTACGCGATCTGCTTTTAAATCTTTACCCGGTGAAATAGTAATGTAATCTTCAATTCTTTTGAAGATACTGTCGTTCATTCCATATATTTTTTTTACATCATCCGGAGAAGAAAACCACCCGCCCGAATTGCGGTAATTTAATAAATTGTGTTTTACAAATTCAGGAATATCAAGTGAATCCAAAATTTCAGTACTTGCAGAATTGGGATCGAACCTGAACAGTGTTTTACTTTTCAGAGGTTTATTATTTTTACCCGATTCTAAATCTTTCAGCAATCTATCGAACCTGGAAAAATCGTTTTTTGATTCTGGATGAATATTGTTGACAACTACATCAGCAATTAAAAGAATAAAAATCAGTGTCCCAAGTATTATAATCGCATTTCTGTCACCTTTTGAAAAGCTGTTGTAGTTGGTCAGCCACTTCCTGAAAATTTCCTTCATTGATTTAATCTGCCTGGTTAGAACCGTTGTTAACCTTCAAAATACCAAATTTATCAAATTCTTTTCCGGAAACAAACAGGAAAACAAAAAAGCCGGTTAATCCGGCTCTTAACTTAAATTGTAATTATACCAATTCCTTTGAGAAAAATAAAGGCGATTGCCAACGGTGCGATAAACTTAATAACAAACATAAATACAGGCAAATATCTGGCTTTTAATGAACCCCCGTTTGTAAGTTCTTCAACAGTTTTTTGTCTGCCATAAAACCATGCAATAAATATTACTATTAACATTCCACCAAGTGGGAGCAAAATATTTGCAGTTGAATATTCCATTAAACCGAAAATTGTCAATCCAAAAATTTTAAAGTCTGCAAGGGAACTTGTTGATAAAACACAAAAAATTCCAAGCACGGAAACAGCAAAAGTAGCGATCCATGTGGCAAACACTCTTTTCATTTTAAGTTCTTCAACAAAAAAGGCAACAATCACTTCGAGAACTGATATTGTAGAAGTTAAAGCTGCCAATCCCAGTAATATAAAAAAAGCTGCTGAAAAAAAAGTGCCTCCCACCATTTTCTGAAAAATATTTGGAATCGTAATAAAGGCCAAACCTGGACCTGAAGCAGGTTCGATATTAAATGCAAATACCGCCGGGAAGATTGCCAGACCAGCTAATACTGCAACCAATGTATCTGTAATTACCACCGAAAGAGCTGTTGCTGCAAGATTATCTTTTTTTGGCATGTATGAACCATAAGTAATCAATGTTCCCATGCCAATGCTTAATGAAAAAAATGCCTGCCCAAGTGCAAGCAGGAATGTGGAAGTAGTAATCTTGCTGAAATCTGGTTTGAAGATAAAACTGATGCCATTTGCTGCCCCAGGCAGTGAAACTGCCCTGATAATCAGAATAATCAATATAATAAAAAGCAGGGGCATCATTATTTTTGTCGATTTTTCAATTCCATCCTTAATACCAACCATAACAATCACTGCTGTCATGCCCATAAAAACAAAGTACCATAACATTGGTCTGAACGAACTTCCGATAAAACCATTATACATTGCTCCCAGTTCTTCCGCTGATTTTCCTTTAAATCCCCCGATAATTGACTGATACAGATATTCCAGAGTCCATCCTGCCACAACCGTATAAAATGCAAGTATCATGAAAGCTGCAGCAACACCCATTATACCGATTAAAAACCAGGGTTTACCCGGAGCCAGTTTTTTGAAAGCACCAAAGACATTCATCTGTGACTTCCTTCCAATGATAAATTCGGAAAGCATGACAGGAATCCCGATAAGTGCAACTATTCCTATATAAATGAAAATAAATGCAGCACCGCCGTTTTCACCGGTTATATAAGGATAACGCCAGATATTTCCGAGACCTACGGCTGAGCCTGCTGTTGCCGCAATTACACCAAATTTTGACCCAAATGATTCACGGTTAGAAGGACTTGACGACATAATATTTTAATAAATTGTGAACGAATAATTCCTGAAAATTTTAATTTCCAATTTTTGGTTTCCAAAAATGCAAAAAAATAAAGAATCAGTGATAAAGTAATGATAAAATAAATGACATTAAAAAGGATAACCAATCGCAAATGTCAGATTGAAATCATTATTTGAATATGGCCTGCTTCCGATTATCCAACCCCTGTTTTCCTGAACCGAAGGATCACGCAGTTTTACGCCCAGATCGAGCCTCAGAATAAAATAACTCATATCGAACCTTAATCCTGTTCCGGTTCCAAAAGCAATCTGTTTATAAAATTCGTTTATTTTAAAGCGGGCACCTTCCCTGTTGTCTTTTTCGTTAATAGCCCAGATATTTCCTGCATCGAGGAAAAGAGCACCTTCAATAAAACTAATCAGTTTAAACCTGTACTCCAGGTTGGCTTCCATTTTGATATCTGCCGTCTGATTCGGGTATTCTTCGGGAGAAGCCTTGTAGGAACCCGGGCCAAGAGAACGAACCGGCCATGCCCTGATGCCATTTGCACCTCCTGAAAAGTATTTTTTTTCGAAAGGAAGAACATCAAAATTTCCATAAGGTACGCCAATTCCGAAAAAAGCCCTGCTTACCAGCGAATTATACTTGTCGAACCCGAATCCATGACTGTATTCAATATCTGTTTTCAGGTACTGTGCAAACCTGGTATTAAATACTTCGTAATATTCAGCCTGTACGTTGCCGAGTGAATCTACTGCCTGTGTTTTTCCACGATTGGCTATTTCTGAAATTGCCCATAATAAATTCCCCGACGATTCAATATTAAATCTGACATAGGTGTAATCTTTTATTGTACTGAGCCGTTGATTATTGTAAATCAATGAATAATTCATTGCAAAAATCAGGTGATCAGTAAAACTGCTTTTTATATACAAATCTTTGATACCATTAATAAATTCAGGATCGTAATCAAAAACGTTGACTTTGTTGTAATCGATAAGGTTCCAGATATACCGTAAATCCTCAGTTGTTTTCCAATCGTACCCGAACTTAAGTGTATTGATTGTACGTGTATATTCCGGACGTTTCTGGTAATTATATCCCAAGGTAATGACTGTCTTCGGAAGGAATCGCTCAAAATCACCAAAATAATTTCCCGGTCCTAAAAGTTTGGGAATCATCAAACTCGATTCAACCCCAAATTCCCTTGTATTAAAATAATTCGGAACACCTGCATTCAGTTTTTCAATTCTTTCAATACCCCCTAAAACACTGAGCTGAAAAACTTCAGCACCTCTGAACAGGTTTCTGTGGGTATAAGTGACATTTCCGGCAACTCCGAAATTACCTGAAGTATTTGTCCCCTCGATGTCGAATGAAGTGGATTGTTTATTAAGCGGAGCTAACCTGATATAACAATCAAGTTTGTTCGAATCGTTCAAAGAAGGAACTTCTTTGAACTGAATATCGACAAACCTGAATTGTCTTAGCCTGGTAAACGCATTAAACGCGCTTTCAACTTCCGAATTATTGTACAATAATCCTTTATGCAATCGTAATGTTCTGTTAATCAAAGAAGGTGGATAACGCACCTGTTTGTTCTGGTACAAGGTATAATTATCCCACGATATTGTATCTGAAAAAATACCTATTGAATCCCTGCTCAGTGTAACAGGCGAATTCCCCGGTAAAACTGAAATAAAAAAATTATTCAGGTAGTAAGGTTGAAAAACCTTGGTTGAGTCAATCTGATTGTTTTTTGCCGGTCTGATCAGTAAATCAACCAGAACCTCCTTCGGATATTTTGTACTGTCGGCGATAAATTTAACGTCGTCCTTCGAGAAATAATAATAACCTTTATTTCTGAAAAGTTCAACAATATCCGACTGATGCTTTTCAAGTGCTTCTATGTCAAATGGATCACCTTCGCTAAGTTCAGATTTAATATTGCTGTTGAAATACAATTCATTCAACATCGAATCTTTAATCTGGTAGTTAATCCCTTTAATTACATATTGTTCTCCCGGGAAAAGTTTATAATAAAGATTTATCTTTTTTTTCTTTTCGTTTACAGTTGTACTACTGTTTACCGATGCTCTGAAATAACCCTTACTGTAAGCAAATTGTTTTAATTGATCTTCAGAACGATTTGATAAATCTTCATCATAAATCTGAGGTGGCTCCCCGATTCGTTTTAGCCAACTGTCAGTTTTTTTCTTCGACGACAGATTGTACAACCAGAGATGAAATTTCAGAAATCCGAGTATTTTGTAATTTTCCTTTTCTTTTATCAGAGATTTTGCATTCTCTTTATTTATTTCCTGATTGTCAACTTCAACCTGTATTTTGTTAATCAAATATTTACCCTCGGGAACAAATTTTACCGGAGAACACGAAAATAAAATCAATGCACCTGCAAATGCAATCAATTTAACAAAACCGGGCTTTCCAATATGAATCTTTCCGACCAATGTACAAGTTTTAAATAACAAAATTAGTGAAGTGTTTTAGTTAAGAAACAGTAACTTTACTCCAATTTCATTATCGAAAATGTTTTTCCGAATGGTAGGTAAAAATACTATAAAACTTGTGAAATCGCTCTCTCTTAAAAAATTCAGAATAAAAGAAAATCTTTTCATTGTTGAAGGTGATAAAAATATTTCAGAGGTGCTGGATTCTGATTTTCAGGTTGAAACACTTTTTGCGACACAATATTATCTGGAAAAAAATAATCCGGTTATAAATAAAGCGAAGCAGGTAGTGGAAGTTCCTCAAAACGAAATTGAACAGTTAAGTTTATTGAAAACCCCGCAAAACAGTATTGCATTGTGTAGATTGCCAGAAACAAAGAAACTTCCTGAAAAATTAGATTCAGATCTGGCAATTTATCTTGATGACATTCAGGATCCGGGTAACCTGGGTACAATTATCAGAATTTGTGACTGGTTTGGGATAAAACATCTTTTCTGTTCAGCAAAAACTGCTGATTTGTTTAATCCCAAAGTCATTCAGGCAAGTATGGGTTCTTTTTGCAGGATAAATTTATGGTACACTCCGTTTGAAGCTGTTGCCAGATTGGCTGCCATTTCGGAAGTTTCTGTATTAGGTGCTTTTCTGGAAGGTGAAAACATTTATAACACGAAATTACCTTCAAAAGCGTTGCTTGTAATGGGAAACGAGGGAAATGGAATTTGCCGTGAAATTGAAGAAGCAATCAATCAAAAGATCATGATTCCTGGTTTCAACCAGAATCGAAAATCCGCTGAATCGTTAAACGTTTCGGTGGCCACGGCAATCATCTGTTCCGAGTTCAAAAGACAGAACAATTTTCCGGGCTATTCGAAATGAAAAGATAAGGTAAAAATATTCGATCTTAAGTATTTAATCGACTGGGAGTAATAAAGCCTTTGTTGCGTTGGCAGGCTTCCCAACTGGTTATTCAGCCCAAAACTAAATTTCCCTTCAACCGAAAACCGGAAAAAAGGGAAATAATGGTCCCACCCACCGCCAACTTCGGCATAAAAACCGCCACCTTTCAATTTTACCAGGTCATCTTTTGCAGTTTTAGAAATATCCTGTCGAAATGCAGTGCCAAAAATAACGAATGGCCTGTCGTTATTAATCCGGCGGGCCTTATATTTTAAAAGCAACGGAAAATCGATAAAAGTCGATTTTATTGAATAAGATCTCAACGGTTCGTAGGCATTGATATCGTACACCGGAATATTGTATGTCAGTTTTCGCTCACCAAACGACATTCCGGGCAAAAACCTGAGGTCCAAATCTTTGAGCAGCCTTAAATTGGAAACTATTCCAACGGTGAAACCGGGAATCAATGTTTCAATATCGCTTAGTACATAATCAGAACCTTGTATTTGTTTTGGATCGTCGGGCCAGTTAACAGGTTCAAATTCAAGATTTTCCCCGATCGGATTATAACTAAGCACATTAAAATCGAGCATGTTTGTTCCTAATGTAAATCCGAAATGAATCAGTTTATCATCGAAAGTAGTGAGGTAATTTACCTTTTGTCGCTGCGCAAAAGTATTTAATACCAAATAAATGAGTAATATGGTTGTTAATATCCTTTTCACCTTCAAATGATAACTCTGTCTTTGAAAAACACCAAAATTAAAAGTTTATTGTCTATTTGTTCAATTTTCCGGTTTATTGGCTTCGTAAATTGTTGCAATTCCAAAAGTCTGCAAAAAGCATTTGTTATTTGAAAATCCAACATCAGCTAAAATAGTTAAAAATTCTTCACCATCAGGAAATTCATTTACCGATTCGGGTAAATAAGTGTAAGCACTTTTATCTTTCGAAACCAGTCTCCCTATCAAAGGTAAAATCTTTGTAAAATAAAACTGATAAATTTGTTTATATGGCGAATTTGCAGGTTTTGAAAACTCAAGGATGTAAAAAATGCCTCCCGGTTTCAGAACTCTTTTTATTTCCGATAAACCAGCTTTAAGATTTTCAAAATTTCTGACTCCAAAACCCACAATCGCTGCATCGAACATATCATTTTTAAAGGGTAGTTTTTCTGAATCGGCTTTCATTAACTCAATACTTCCGGTTAATTTCTTTTTCCCGATTTTTCTTCGGCCAACTTCAAGCATACCTTCCGAAATATCAACCCCGATTATTTTGGCATTTTTTATCCTGGTCGCGGTTATTGCAAAATCGGCAGTGCCAGTGGCAATATCAAGAATCAGTTCCGGCCGATGAAGTTTAAGTTTATTAATGGTGTTTCTTCTCCACAATTTGTCGATGTTAGC
>JBBIPU010000020.1:18221-36556 GCA_037442685.1 Draconibacterium sp.
GATGAAGTTTAAGTTTATTAATGGTGTTTCTTCTCCACAATTTGTCGATGTTAGCCGAAAGCACATGATTCAGCAAATCATACCGGGGAGATATATTATCAAACATCTCCCTTACCTGATCTTTTTTCGAATGTTCTGAATTTTTATCCGGGAGTGCTGCCATTAAACACCTGCAGTCATTTTGTCGATGTAACCCAACGATTGGTCGTCAATCCTTATCTCTCCTTTTGTAATATGGCCCAGGGTAAAGAACGGAACTTTCAGTTCAGTCATTACATCAACGAATTCATCTTCATTTTCAGGTTTTACCTCCACCAGGATTCTTCCCATCGCTTCACCAAACAAAAATGCATCGATCCGGGTTTCGGCGGCGGTGGTAATATCGAAACCAAGTTCGTTGGGAATCGCGGCCCTCAGCAGTGTGAAAAACAATCCGCCTTTTCCAATCGGACTGGCACTTCCCACCAGTTTCAAATTATTTAACTTCTCTAAAGCACCCTGCAATTTTTTTTCCTCGTCGATATTGAATTCCGGCAGTTCTGAATCTGAAATCTCATGGTAAAATTCGAGATATTCAGAAGATCCGATGTCGTCAGTAGTCCGCCCAATCTGGAAAATATTGTTCCCTTTTTGTTTAAACGAATGTGTTGTGATGTTGTCTCCGTTCTTGATCAGTCCCATCATACTGATAATAATAGTGGGAGGCACAGGTCCGTGCTGCGAAAAATGATCGAACCTGATTTTTTTGTCGGTAATTTTTAGATCAAATTTATTTGCTGCATTTTCCAACCCTTTTTTTGCCCCGGCAGTAATAAACTGGCCTTTTGGATCGGCAAAATTAATATGATATAAAAATGCGCTTATTGCTGTAGGTTTAATTCCTGAACAAATCATTTTTCGGGCTGCTCTCGAAATCAGGATCTCCGTTGCTTTTTTCGGATCGCTTTGCAGGTGATGATGAAATGCATGAGTACTCAACGCTATTTTATTACCGTTCGAATCAAAATCAAACAAACCGGTTTCGTCAGTATCAGAATCACCAATAGAATCCGGTGAGACATTAAAATCTCCAAAATCGTTGAAGTAATTGATACTCGATAAATTTGGATTAACCATCAATGAAAATATTACATCCTCCAGATTTTCGGGAACTGGTATTGAATCGATGGTAAAATTTTTTTCTGCCTGAATAACATCACTCATATTGCACCTGAATTTGTAAATTATGCGGTAACAAAGGTAATTAAGTAGCTCGTTATTCCATAAGATTTGATGTTTTTTTTAATTTCGGGAAGAAATACAAAATTAAAATAATGAGACCAATAGCTCTTATTACCGGCGCTACATCGGGCATTGGAGAAGCGACGGCAATTTTACTTGCAAAGAACAATTACAATGTAATCATTACAGGTCGCAGATATGAAAGACTTGTTTCCTTACAGAAAAAAATAAAAGCCGAATCTGATTCTGAAGTTCTGATATTAAATTTTGACATCAGAAATCAGGATGAAAATGTGAGTGCAATCAACAGTTTACCAGAAAACTGGCAGAACATTGATGTACTGGTTAATAATGCCGGCCTGGCCGCAGGTTTAAATACAATCCAGGATGGCATGATCGACCACTGGGAAAGAATGATTGATACCAATGTAAAAGGGCTGCTGTACATAACGCGGTTAATTGCACCAATGATGATTAAAAGAGGAAGTGGCCACATTATTAATATATCTTCTATTGCAGGCAAAGAAACTTACCCGATGGGAAATGTGTATTGCGCCACCAAACATGCAGTGCAGTCGCTTACAAAAGGAATGCGCATCGATTTACTTAAACATGGGATAAAAGTAAGTTCGGTAAGTCCGGGTGCAGTTGATACCGAGTTTTCGGTTGTACGTTTCGACGGTGATGAAAACAGAGCCAGACAGGTTTATAAAGGTTTTACTCCGCTTTATGCACAGGATATTGCCGAAACCATTCTTTTTATTGTTACACGGCCAAAACATGTGAATATCGACGATGTTTTAATAATGCCGACCGACCAGGCGTTTTCGCGCGATTTTAACCGTAAAGAAATGGATTGATTTTAATAGTTTTGTATTTCATAAAAAAACGGAATGCCGGAAGCAATTATAATTACACCTGTAAAAGATTCGATCAGCACAACCAGTCTTACAATCAAAGCAATCGCTGAATTAAAGGGTGATTTCGAGTATTATATTTTCAACGATTTTAGCCAGCCCGAAACAAAACTGTTTCTTGAAAATGCAAAAGAAAAATCTGGTTTTCATTTGATTCACCTTGAAGATATTACCACTAATCCATCGCCTAATTATAAAATAGTGCTTGAAAAAGCCCAGGAAATGGCTTTGGCAAAAAAATGCCCGTTAATAATTGTAGAGTCTGATGTTGTTGTCAAACCTGATACTTTGGCTGGTTTAATTAACATTCTCAGGTCAAAACCTAATCCCGGTTTGATTGGGGCAATTACTGTCGATCAATCGGGAAATTACAATTTTCCATACACTTTCGAGAAAATCAGGAGCAATGAAACTGTGAATACTTCGCACAGTTTAAGTTTTTGCTGCACTTTAATCTCACCTGAATTTTTGCAGAAATTCGATTTCAAAACGTTATCGCAAAAAAAAGACTGGTTTGATGTATATATCAGCCACCAATCGAAAAAACTCGGATTTAACAATTACCTTGCAAAAGGATTGGAAGTTCTTCATCTGCCACACTCAAGCCGTCCGTGGAAACATTTGAAATATACGAAACCTTTATTGTACTATTTTAATAAAATATTTCATAACCGCGATCGTATTTAAATGCCCAAAAGAAAGTTATATCATCTTCTTAAAATTTCAGGTCACATCTTTTTCTGGGTGGTAAGTATTGTACTTATTACTCTTCTTTTTTATTACCGTTCTGAGAAATTTAGTTTTACACAAATTGAAAAATCGGTGATAATTAATCTGTTCTTTGCAGTTGCGGTTTATATTAACTTGTATGTTCTTTTCCCTAAACTTTTAAATCAGAAGAATTATGTTTTTTACTTTTTCTGGTTAATTGTACTACTTTCCGTATCCAGTGTTATATTACAGCTATTATATATTTATCAGTTTAAGAAAATATCAGGCATTCAGGGAATTACTTCTTTTGATATTAATCTGCATTCCTCTTTCTTTTTCTCTACACTTTTATATGTGACGATCACTTCTTTCCTGAAACTGATCAACGATTGGTTATCGCTACAGGATGTAAACCTGAAACTGGCCAAAATAGAGCAACAGAAACTTGAGGCTGAATTAAAAACTTTAAAAGGACAGTTAAATCCCCACTTTCTGTTTAACTCGCTAAATAATATTTATTCGCTTTCACTTAGTAAATCTGACAAAGTTCCCGGGTTGATTTTAAAACTTTCCGACCTGATGCGACATATCATTTACGAATCGAAAGAAAATTTTATTCCACTTGAAAAGGAACTCGAATTTGTTAACAATTTTATCGAATTACAACGAATCAGAACTTCTGAAAAAACCAACATTAAATACGAAATTACCGGACAGATTCCTTCAGCAAAAATTGCCCCTTTATTATTCGAACCTTTTATTGACAACGCTTTTAAACATGGTTTACCCGGCACAAAACAATCAGATTTTATTCATATTTCATTTAACTTCGCCAAAAAAGAATCTCTTTTATTTACTATTGAAAATAATTATACTGAAGCATTCACCCCAAAACGAAACAGTATGGGAATCGGATTGGAGAATGTAAAACAAAGGTTGAAATTGTTGTATCAACCTGAAGATTATAAATTAATTATATTAAAGAAAGAGAATATTCATTCAGTTTCACTTGAACTTAAACTTAAATGAGATGGAAATCAAAGCCTTGATAATAGATGATGAACCACTTGCCCGCAACGTTATCCGTGAATACGCAAAAAGAATTCCTGAATTGAAAATCGTCGGTGAGTGTGAAGATGCTATCTGTGCCCATACCTTTTTACACGAAAACGTTGTCGATTTGCTATTTCTTGATATAAATATGCCAAAAATGAGTGGAATAGATTTTATTAAGACTTTAAAAAATCCCCCACTTGTTATATTTACAACCGCTTATTCTGAATTTGCTCTCGACAGTTATGAAATTAACGCGATTGATTATCTGAAAAAGCCTTTTTCTTTTGAAAGATTTTGCAAGGCTTTATTCCGTGCCGAAGAGTTAATTTCGCTAAAACAAACTGCTCACAAAACCGAATCATCTGAAAAACAATCGGATTTTATTTTTATCAAGTCTGATAAAAAGGCTATAAAAATAAAAATCTCAGATATTGTTTATATTGAAGGATTAGGTGATTATATCAAGATATTTATGACTGATAAAAAACTGGTTACAAATCTTTCAATGAAAAAAATAGAAAATCTTTTGCCCCCGGATCAGTTTTACCGGATACATAAATCATTTATTATTTCACTTGATAAAATTGAGTCAATTGAAGGCAATCTTGTAAAAATAAATAATGCTAAAATTCCCGTTGGAAACAGTTACAGACAAGAATTCATGCTTCTGATCAAAAATTATCTTGCTGAATAACATTTATTCCAGAAATCCCTGCTCTTTTAATGCTTCCAGCATTTTTTCGGAAAAAAATTCGTTATCATCCTTTTTATACCTGACATCTGTAAAAACCTGAGCTAATGTTTCCTTTTTATTTTCTTTTATAAATGCTTTATATAATTCTAAATTTTCTTTATATGAATACAACTCCCTAACTTCACTCTCGGAATAATTCTTGTACCTGCCATTATGGACTATTCCTGTTATTGGGATTCTATCCGAACTTTCAGGAAGTTCGTCAGGATAACCAATTGCAATCGTGGTAACAGGAAATGTGTGCATCGGTAAATTTAAAACATTAATAATTTCTTTTGCATTATATATGGTAGTACCCAGATAACAGATTCCCAAACCATTATTTTCAGCCGCAATGCAAACATTTTGAGCAACCAACAGAGCATCAATTGCCGCTGTAAAAAACGATAAGAAATTATCATAACCCGCTTTTGCATTACCAATTTTGCACCAAATATTAAAACGGTTTAAATCAGCAATAAAAGTTAAAAATAACTGCGCATTTTTAGCTGCTGTTTGATTGAAATGTAGTTGAATTAAAGCATTTCGGTCTTCAAAAGTTTCTGACACCACTATACTGTACCACTGCATATTTCCAGTTGTTGAGGCTTTCGTTCCGGAATATAAAAGTGATTTTACAAGTATTGGATTAATTTTCCGATCACTAAATTTTCTGATCGAAACATGACTATTCAAAACATCCATAATTTTTACATATAAAAAAAAAGGGAAGCAAAACGCTTCCCTTCTTAATCAATCAATTCGGTATTACCTCTTAATCATCCTTTCTGTTTTGGCAATTCCGTTTTCAGTGTAAAGACTGATCACGTAAATGCCGCTTACCAGATTAGCAGTACGGATTTCACGAGTTGGATGTTCAATGTCAATAACTTTCTGTCCGGCAATGTTGCTGATAACAACTCTGCTTAACTTATCGCTATTGTCGATTGTAATTTTATCATTGAATGGATTTGGATATACTTTGAAAGTATTTACCACATCAGGATCAACCTTAGTAGCTGTAATATCAACAACATCGCTTGCCATTCTTGGTTCTAACATGAAGGCATCAAGTCTTCCGTTAACAATACCTGTTACATTATAGAAATTTCCTTCAACTGGTGTTGATGAATATAACCAGTCATTAACTGTAGCGTTATCTGTAGTTTCATAGTAAATATCCCATTCACCATTTGATAAAGCTGCTGTAGCACGTGCACCAGGAACCATTACAAGAACACTTTCGTACATTTCTGCCTCAACACCTGTCGGAGTAACTTCAATCGGTGTAATTGCAGGTGTACCTTCTGCCATCATGACTTCAGTAGCCTGAATGCTGGTTACGTTTGCTATTTCAGCCACTGTACCCACTACAGAAACTCCATCTCCTACAGCCAGACCTAAATCATTAACTGCACTGTATTCAATCCAGATTCCACTGTTTGCAGCAACTGCATCCTGTACAAAGAATCCTTCACTTGCGGATATACCTGTAACAGTACCCGTAACTTTAGCTATTTTATCAATTACAGGAGATGCATCTCCTTCACCCTGAACTTCAGCAATAGTATATGGACGAGGTACTTCAACAACCTCTACATTTAATGTTCTTTCACATTCAAGTGTATAAACCCATGTATAACTACCAACAGCTAACATTGTATCAATACCAGCCTCAGCATCAACGAATGCAGTCTTTTCACCAATATATGTTTCGATAGTAGTATCGCGTGTAACATACATACCAGCTACTTCAACCATTTCTTCTATTGAACACATGTGACCATCAGTAACTTTTACAGTATGCATTCCTCTTGCCAATGTAGCTGTCATTTCAGTAATAACATCGCCATCAATCATCATAACGTATGGTTCAACACCACCAACAACTGATTTAATGGTAACATCCTCTGTACATTCAGTTAAATTACTCTTTTCAATATTTACAGTAAGAGGAACCTGAACCTGGTCGAATGTTAATGTATCAATTGGTGACAAACAACCATGGTCATCTACTACATAAACAGCATAATGTAAGTCGTTAAAGTTTTCATTATCATAGCTAAATGCATCGTTGATTATAATTGATTCTGTGAACCATCCATTATATTCAGTAAATGTTGGATCAGTATTATCTTCAACCTGCCTGTAGTAAACTTTAAATTCACGACCTGGTGTTCCGGTAGCATTAATTTTTACAGTTGGTTTTTCGGCACCATAACATGTTAAATCTTCGTAAGTATATTCCACTTTCAAAGGTGTCGGCATCCATAATACATCAGATTCTGTTGTACATGTCTGTCTTCCGGGAACGATATCCCTTACCTGTACAACAAATTCGTGTCCAACCTGTACTAAGAAAGCACTTGCAATACTTTGCCATGGTGTATGTACAACACCATCTTTCAGTAACTGATACTCACGAACCATTCCTGGTATATCTTCATTACCTCCAGTTGCATATGCTTCGATCCATCCTTCCACTGCTCCGAAACAAGAGTAATTATCCGGGCTTTCCTGAAGTGTTACAGTCAAAGGTGCTGGTTGATTAATCACAATTGTATCTTCTTCTGAAGTACATCCGTTATCATCAGTTACAGTTACCCATAAACCACTTGCATCACTGGCTGGTACACCGCCAAGAACGAATCCTTCTTCAGCAATGTCAGTGTACCACAGATCAACAGGTTCACCGTCGGCACTTACTCCCCATACATGAGCATTGTAAACACCTGAACCACCACCAACTTTAGCTAATGGAATTTCACCATCCCATGTTCCAAAACAAGATGGACGTAAATAATCTTTATATTGTGGTTCATAACCTTTCCAAACCCAATCCCAAACGACCTGAGTTGGCTGTTTGATTTTTACACGCCATTCGTTTACAGGAACGCCATTTTCATCAGTTTCACCACCTTTAATACATCCATTGGCATCCATTACCCAAACTACCCAGGTTCCGGCACCTCTCTTAAGTATATTTGAATCACTCCATTCATCTGAATCAGGATCAGGTGCAGGTACTAATATATGACCTCCTCCTTCAGGCGGAATTGACAATCCAGCATAATATTTATATGGCGGATTTCCACCAGTGGCATTAATTTCAATTTCACCATCTTCACTTCCATAGCAACTTGCGTCTTTTTTCCACATTGCTTCGAAATTCAGATATGTATCTGGTTCTGCAACTTCCCATGATTCAACTGTAATATATGTTGGAACTTTATCACCAACTGTTGGTTTTAACTGACAACCATTTGCATCTTTTATATAAACTGTATACATTGAGTGAGCCAAACCTGTGAAAGTTTCGCTGTAGTCAATGCCAGTGCGTTTCCAACCACTGTCATAATTATCTCCTGTCAAACGGATATCATAACCATCCCAATCACCAACAAGATCAACATACGGAGTACCTCCACTTAATACATTTACAGTGAATGTTCCATCGGCACCATCTTTACAACTAACATCTGTTAGTATAACATCATAAGTAATTGCTGTAGGTTCAGTAACTGTGAAAGGCAATGAATACTCACAATCCAGATTCTGGTAATTACCGCTGTAATTATTTACATCTTTAATATATAATGTGTGGGTTCCAGCTGCTAAACCTCCAATTGAAGTTGCAGTTGTCCAAAGTCCATCGTCAACTTTGAAAGCATAAACAGTCATTTCTTCCCAACCACCTGTTCCTACCATTGAGATTGAACCATCGCTGCCAGCATTACATGAAACGCTGCTAACTTCAATATCAGCGCTAAGCGCAGTTGGTTCCATTATAGTAACTTCTGAGGCTTCGGTTACACAACCGTTAGCATCCTTTACCCAGATTGTAAACGTTCCAGGTTCTGTGGCTATGTAGGTTTTTTCAGTTTTACCTGCTCCAAATGCAACCCATGTATTTGTATTATTTATAGCATACCAGTAATCAGGTGTTCCGCCATAAGCATTAATGGTTATAACACCATCATTTGTACCTTCACAACGAATATGCAAATAATCAATATTGAAACTTAATACATCAGGTTCATTTAATTCGATCGGTCCGGTAGTATAAGAAGGACAATTTTCAGCATCTTCAACCAATACTGCATAAATACCTTCTGGCAAACCAGTAAACTGACCTGTAGGAAGATTAGTGTAATCTTCATCGTACTCTGTCCAGCCACCTTCACCTTCGCTAACCAATAAAGTAAACCTATATGCACCGGCTCCACCAGATACAGCGCTCATTGGTACTGTAATTGTACCATTATAATCACCGTTACATAATGGATCAGTCCAGTCAATTTGCTCTTCATCAACCAATAGTTTTTCATAACCTTGGACAACAATTGGTCCGTAAGTTTTTTCATCACAACCGTCATCTCTTACAGCAATCCAATATGTTCCTCCATCTACGTTAAAACTGACTGTGCTTAACGGAGGATTGACAAGGTTAGTATAAGTATCGAATGGTAACCATTTATCATCTGTAATATTTCCAAGTGCACCTTCGTTGTTTACAACTGCATATTCGAGTGCATCTGTATTTCCGCCAGTTGCATAAATTGTAATTGTACCTTCAAATGACTCAAAACACGATGCTGCATTGGAAACTACACTTGAAATCAATAATTCAGGATTTTCAGTAACCAACACCGTATCTTTATTCGATTCACAGGTGTACTGATCAACTACCCATACAGTATAAATGCCTGCACCAAAAGTAGTTGGTGTACCGCCCTGATTTGAAGGAGTAAATGATGTTACAACTCCAGCCGAGTTTTCAATATAATATTCCACATTTCGATTAGGAGCATCTTCATTTAAACCTTCTGCCCAACTGTTGAATACAACATTAATTGTCCCTGTCTTATCTCCGAAACAATCAATATGTCCGTCTTTAGTTGCAACGATATTGTTTTCATCCAGAGAAATTGTAACTTCAATTTCGGTTTCATATTCACAATCGTTAGCATCTTTTACTTGAATTGTATGTGTTCCAACATTTAATCTGACATGTGTATAAATATCTTCAGTCATTTTCCATGAACTTTCATTCACCTTATAATAATAAGGAGGTGTGCCACCGGTTATTTCCAATGTAACATTACCATCGTTACCATCAATACAAGTTGGTGCAAGTTCATCATACGCTGCAACTGCCAAAGGTTCGGGATTATTGACTTCTTCAACCACCCAATTAACAGCACAACTTGAGTCAGGATTTGCAACTGAAACTGTTACCGTATTATAAGGAGCAGGCCATTCCATTGAAGTTTCTTCTCCCCAAGTAGCTCCACCATCGAAACTATAAATGTAGCTTCCTGTTCCCCCAGTAACATTTACTATTTCAATAAGTGCATTTTGGTTGTTACAAGCAGGATCGGTAACATTCACTTCATACATTATATCTTCAGGTGATTGAACTGCTATTACATTACCTGTTCCGTTCGGATTATCATATGCCACAGTACATCCATTGTCATCGCGTACCCAAAGGCTGTAATAAGTAGGGGCCAGACCTGTGAAAACAGTATCTGTTGTCCATGTTTCACCATCCAGTGAATATTCATACGGAGCAGTTCCACCAGTAACATTTTGTACAGTTATTGCACCATCATCAACACCGCCACCACAGGAAGTGTCATCGATTAATATGCTGAAAGTAATTGGAGCAGCAGGTTGAGCAATTTTAACATTTTTAAGCTCAACTGTACAACCAACCTCATTTTTAGCATAAACTGTGTAAGTTCCAGCAGCCAAATCAGTGAAAGTATACGGTAATGTTTCCCATACTACACCATTTAATGAAACCATTGTCAGATCTCCCTGTACTACGCTGGTTGCGATACTACCTGTTGATTCTCCGTAACATAAAACATCTGTTGGCGTTGCACCAACTTCTAAAGTTGGATTATTATCTGTAATAGTAATTTGTTGCCATGGAAGTTTAGCACATCCGTTAGCATCCTGAACATTTACATAATATGTTCCTGGTGCCATAGAAAATTGAAAATTACCTTTATCAGGAGTCACTACTGTTGTATCTGTTGTAATATAATATTTATATGGGGCATTACCACCAGTAGCATTAATAACAACAGATCCTTTCCCTCCGTAACAGGTTGGATCCTGAGTTTCAACGGTAAATGCCACAGGATCAACGGTTTCAGGAACATCAACAATGTCAACTAATGACATACAACCACTTGCATCTTTAACACGAATAGTCACAACTTCGCCAGCTTTTACAAGATAACTTGCAGAAGTTGTCCATTCCCAGTTGGCAACGATTGGATCTTCATTAAACAAATACTTTGAAGCAGGCGGAGCTGTTACTTTTACGGTAACATCACCTCCGGCACATGTTTCTGTTGTAAATGTTGTTTCAATACCTGTTAATTCGACATTTACAGCAAGTGAACCATCTGTTGCTTTAACAGTGTTAACTGCATCTTTTACATTTTCGGAAGTTGTGTACCAAAAATCCGCAGTCGTCCATCCCATATCGCTTGTGAATGACGTAGCTGTATTCCCTGGAAAGCCTAAAACCTTGAAATGAAGTTTAAGAATTTCGGTCTTTAAGTCATTACCAATTGTGGCAGGACCACCATTCCAAGCTAAATTTATGACTCCAGCTGCCTCAGTTATAGTCATTGTAGAAAGCAAACTGTTAACACCTGATGCCCCGGTAAACTCAAATACAGCATCGTTATACTGCAAATCCAGGTCAAATTGTGTTAATTTAATGAAATCCCGTACCGCAATTGATACCGTGTAATCATTAGCCTCTTTATAACAACCAGAGGCATCATCTGCGTAAAGTTCAACAGTCTCCTGTGGCTCTTGCGCCATTGTACTGGCAGCAAAGACAAACAGAAAGACTAATAAACTTAAGAACCAAGTAAATGATTTTCTCATAGCATTTCTTTTTAAATTGTACTTAATTGATTGATTGTTTTTAATTTATTTAATTCTTTAATCATATATTCAGACTAAATTATTTTTCATAGTTGGTAAATATTGCAAACGTATAAAATTTTGTAACAATGTACAAAATATATGCTGCATAAAATACTTTCTTTTTTATTAATGTTTTCAACATGCCTGTATTGAAAACCTTATCTTAATTATTCATAACTATTCAATATTTATATGACTTTCGCAACAGGTTTGTACATCTTCAAAATTGTTGCAATTTTATATTTTATTTTTCAATTATTACAATAAAAGTCTGTTTTTTTCGCTTAATCTTACTGAATTATAGTGCATTTTTAAGATTTATATTAAATATTATGTATAAAAAAGAAATCTTAGATCAAAACAGAAACGGAATGTTCAGTTTGCATTCTTTCTGTATTTTCATTATACCACTAATAAAATTAAAATTGAGTAAATCCATGTTTCTGATCTTTGTAATTTTATTATTACAAATTATAAATGTATCATGCAAAACCTGCAAATGTCCTGCTTATTCCCAAAATATGATCAAACATATTGAAATTCCCGAATTTTCAACCATTTAATTAAATTCTTTCTCTACTTTGCTCAAATTTCACAACCTTAAAAATTGCTTTAATACTATAAATACAAGAAAGTTATGTTATTTTTAACCCGATGAGAATTCAATATTTTTCCCGCCAAATGGGGTATGCAGTGAATAATCATAAATATCGCAATGTAATCACCTTTAAATTAACATTAAGGTTCACCATTTTTTAATTCAAATCCGAAATTGTGCTTGATTCAAAAAGATAATAGTATTTACTTTGTACTGAAAATAAAATTTCAAAAGAAATAAATCCTGAAATTTTTATCTTTTTACAAGAAACTTTATACAAATAATTTAAACTTTTACAACTATGTCGAAAATAAAAATAGGAATTAACGGATTTGGCCGAATTGGTCGTTTTGTATTCCGTATAGCTGTTGCCAATGAAAATATTGAAGTTGTTGGTATTAATGATCTTATCGATGTCGATTATATGGCATATATGCTGAAATACGATTCTACACATGGCAGATTTAAAGGTACTGTTGAAGTAAAAGATGGAGCTTTAATTGTTAATGGTAAGAAAATACGTGTCACTGCAGAAAAAAATCCTGCTGATTTAAAATGGGGAGAAATTAATGCTGAATATGTTGTTGAATCAACAGGTTTATTCCTCACCAAAGAAAAAGCTCAGGGACATATCGATGCTGGCGCAAAAAAAGTAATTATGTCTGCTCCTTCAAAAGACGATACCCCAATGTTTGTAATGGGAGTAAATCATACTTCATATAAAAATGACATGAAATTTGTTTCCAATGCTTCATGTACAACAAATTGCCTGGCTCCGGTGGCAAAAGTGTTACATGACAACTTTGGAATTCTCGAAGGTTTAATGACAACTGTGCATGCAACTACTGCCACACAAAAAACCGTTGATGGTCCTTCTATGAAAGACTGGAGAGGTGGTCGTGGTGCGGCTCAGAATATAATTCCTTCATCTACGGGAGCTGCAAAAGCTGTGGGTAAAGTTATCCCTTCGTTAAACGGAAAACTGACTGGTATGTCATTCCGAATTCCTACACCCGATGTATCTGTTGTTGACCTGACCTGCCGTTTGGAAAAACCAACTACATACGATGAAATCTGCAAAGCAATGAAAAAAGCTGCAGAAGGTGAATTAAATGGAATTTTGGGATATACTGAAGATCAGGTTGTTTCGAACGATTTCCTTGGTGATACAAGAACATCAATTTTTGATGCGGGTGCTGGAATTCAGCTATCTCCTACTTTTGTTAAAGTAGTTTCGTGGTATGATAACGAAATGGGATATTCAAAGAAAGTTGTTGAGCTTATTGAATATATGGATTCTGTAAAGTAATTTTTTTATAGATAATCGATTTGAAAGGGTGGCTTCAGTCACCCTTTTTTTATAACAAAGTGTTTATTCATACCTCAAGGATTCAATTGGGTCAAGTTGCGATGCTTTTTGCGCAGGATAATATCCTGAAACAATCCCAACACCAAAACAAAGTGCCACACCTACTAAAATCCATCCCCAGGGAATAATGAACGAAGACCCTATCATCATAGAAACCAGGTTACCTGCAAGAATTCCTAAAACAATACCAAATACGCCACCTATTTGACCAATAACAATAGCCTCAATAAGAAATTGTTGCTTTACCGTTATATTTTTTGCACCAACTGCTTTTCTGACACCGATTTCGCGTGTACGTTCAGTTACCGAAACCAGCATAATATTCATTAAACCAACCGCGGCGCCCAAAAGTGTAATTAAACCAATAATTGTAGCAACTAGAGTAATGTTTTTTATATTTTTCAAAAGCAAATTAACAATGTTGTCGCTTTTTTCGATATTGAAATCCGTTTCATCAAGAGGCGACAAATCCCTTACATTCCTGAATATTGCCTCCGCCTGTCCAATTGCAGCTTCCATCATTTCAGGCTGGTTAACTTTTATCTGAATGTCAAAATTCATATTCGGTCTCGAAAAATAATTTCGCGAGTTGGAATAAGGAATAAAACATACCAAATCGCTGCTTCCACCAAAACCACTGCCTTTTTCCTTTAAAATCCCGATTACCTTATAATTCCCATTTCCAATACTAATATCTTTCTGTAATGGATTTTCCTCTCCCTTAAAAAGTCGCTTTACAAGTCCGTTACCAATTATTACCAGATTTCTTCCCGAATTAATATCATCTTCACTAAAGGCTCTTCCCTGGTTAATTTCATAACCAGCCGTGGATAGATAATCAGTGTCAATACCGCGGACAGTAACATTCGGATTTGTTTTTTCAGATCCATATTTTAAAGTTGCAGTACCGGTGGAATTAACTGACATTGAGGTTATAGCAGGAAAATCAAATTTTTCTTTAAACTCCTTTGCCTCATAAAACGAAATGTACGAATAGTTTTTAGTACGGTATCTCTGATTTCCAATTTGAACCCGCATGCCCCTGCTGGTTATGGAAAAGGTATTTGCACCGAGAATGGTAAACTCTTTAGTAATGGAAGTTTTTATCGATTCGATTGCTGTCAGAATGCCAACAAGTGCTGTTATTCCAATAGCAATTATCATTACTGTTAAAATTGACCTCAGAATATTACTTCTTATTGACAGTAATGCTACTTTAATATTTTCGATTAACAGCGTTGTTATTCTCATTGATATATGTTTAACAATCAGCTAAAAATAAGATTTTAAAACCGATTGATTACAGATTAGTTTTAAAAATAAATATCTAATTACAATAATTTTTTGAATAATGCTAAAAATTGATTTTTTGCCGAATAGGCGACGTATTTGTTCGATATTTTTTCTTCATAAAATTTTTTTAACATTTTTTAAAGATGTGGTTTTTAAATTAATCTGATTTTAGGAAATTGAAATTTATTCTCTCAAATGAATTAGAAATCAGTTTTTTGGTTTTATAATAATTATCAATTCAATAATAAACAAAGATATTCTGATAGTTTTTATCTAATGCATTTCGATTTCTGTTTTTGGAATTTGAATAAAAACATGTAAAATTTGAAACGAATTCAAAAAGCTGTACTTTATGATTTTCCATTTTCAAATTCTTTCCCCGGAACAAAAAGATTTCCGATTAGAAGTTGAATTATCAAAAAGACATACTTTTTTCGACTTTCATTCCATTATACAAAAAAGTTTAGGATACGAATCGCACCAGTTAGCTTCCTTCTTTGTATCTGATCAAAGAGGTTTGAAGGAAAAGGAAATTTCGTTATTGGATCTTGGCATGAATGGCGCTGCATATTACATTATGCAAAAAACAAATCTATCGGATCTAGTTGTAAGTATAGGACAAAAACTTATATATACTTTTGATTTTTTAAATGACAGATCATTATTAATAGAATTAACTGATATTATTATGGAAAAAAATCTTAGTGAACCAATGGTCACTCTAAAACTAGGTGAAACTCCCCAACAGGTTTTAGGCGAAGATGTTGATTTAATTGATCACGAATCTTTGGATCATCAGGAAGAAAAGGCCTACATGCTTTTTGGCGATCTCGAAGATTACACCGAGATTTTTGGAGAGATGGATGATTTTTAAGAAATTAATAAAACTACCAGGATGCCAGACTGTTCAAAATATTTGAACAGTCTTTTTTTTGTTATTTATTTGTGAAAAAACCATTGACTGATGAAAAAGTACTTAATAGTTGTTGCCGGTCCCACGGGAATTGGTAAAACCAATACAGGAATATCATTAGCCAGGTACTTTAATACAGCAATAGTTTCGGCTGACTCAAGACAGATATTTAAGGAATTGACAATCGGAACTGCTGTTCCGCATTCAAAAGAGCTGAAAACAGTAAAACATTACTTCATTCAATCTCATTCAATATTTGAGAATTACAATGCAAGTAAATACGAAAATGAAGCGTTGAAAATTATCGAAACTCTTTTTGAAAAACATGATATTGTTCTGCTGGTTGGAGGATCAATGCTTTATATCAATGCTATTTGCAATGGCATTGATATAATGCCCGATGCCGATCCCGAAATAAGAAAAGCCCTGAAAAAACAACTTGAAAACGAAGGAATTGAAAGTCTCAGATACAGTTTAAAAAAACTTGATCCAGATTATTATACAAAAGTCGATCTAAAAAATCCAAACCGTATTATTCATGCCTTAGAAATCAGCATTTTAACAGGTAAACCTTATTCATCATTCCGTTCGAATCCAAAAAAAGAGAGATCATTTTCAATAATTAAAATCGGACTCAACTGCAGTCGTAATCAGCTTCATGAAATTATCAACAAACGTGTGGATCGGATGATAGATGCCGGACTTGAAACCGAAGCAAGAAATTTGTATCATCTAAAACATTTAAATGCGCTTAATACAGTTGGTTACCGTGAACTGTTTTCGTACTTTGAGAACGAAATCACACTTGAAAAAGCTATTGAACTAATTAAACGAAATACACGCCGGTATGCCAGAAAACAACTTACCTGGTTCAGAAATGACGAAGAAATGAATTGGTTCGAACCCGGGCAAATAAAAGAAATAATTACTTTTATTGAAAATCGGATTTCTGAAAATGAACAACATTAGAGGTTTTGTGATACGGGTTTATGGAATCATAATAAACGATCAGAAACACGTGTTACTCTCTGATGAATTTCACATGGGCATAAAAATGACAAAATTCCCTGGCGGAGGTTTAAAATTAGGCGAAGGCACAATCGACGGATTAAGACGCGAATTCAGGGAAGAATGCAACGGGCAGGAAATCTGCAATATAAATCACTTTTACACAACCGATTTTTTTCAGAAAGCCCTGTTTTACGAAAACAAACAATTAATAAGTATTTATTATTTAGCAGAAATATGTAATCCTGTCAGATTTAAAATCTCTGAAAAACCATTCGATTTTCAGGATAATGAAAATGGAAGTCAAAGTTTCAGATGGGTAGAAATAAAAAACTTAAATGAAGATGATATTACTTTTCCAATTGATAAATTTGTGGCAGATAAATTAAAGAAACAATTTTTACGAAACTAACATTTTGCCTTAAAGTAAAACCATTTATGAAAATAATTTCAGTACTATCTTAATTTAAAAAGACCTTTAAAATAAATTATCAATTAATGAAAATAACAATACTTGGTCCTGCACATCCTTACAGGGGTGGCATAGCAGCGTTAAACGAGCGACTGGCACGTCAACTTGTTGATGAAGGGAATGAAGTAAATGTTGTTTCTTTTTTAGTTCAATACCCAAAATTTCTTTTCCCAGGGAAAACTCAGTTCTCTGAACAAAAAACAACTTTCAATTTTAACATAACGCGCGAAATAAATTCAGTAAATCCTTTAAACTGGGTAAAAGTTGGATGGAAAATCAGGAAATCACGCCCTGAAATTCTCATTGTCAGGTACTGGATTCCTTTTATGGGTATGAGTTTAGGCACAATTTGCAGGTTAGTAAGATTAAACAGATACACAAAAATCATTTCGATAGCCGACAATATAATTCCCCACGAGAAAAGACCAGGCGATAATTTGCTTTCCCGATATTTTATTGGAAGTATTGATGGTTTTATTACAATGTCGGAAAGTGTGCTGAAAGATTTGGAAAAATTCGGATATAAAAAACCAAAAGTTCTGACACCCCACCCTATTTACGATCATTACGGTACGATTGAGCCCAGGGAAAAAGCCCTTTTAAATCTGAACCTTTCAAAAGAAGACAGATATATTCTGTTTTTTGGTTTTATCCGCGATTATAAAGGGCTAGATCTTCTAATTAAAGCTTTTTCTAATCCATATTTTAAACCAAACAGAATTAAGCTGATTGTGGCAGGAGAATTTTATGCTGATGATGATAAATATTTAAATCTGATTAAAGAATTAAATCTTGAAGATGATATCATATTAAGAACCAGTTACATTTCAAATAAAGAAGTTCCACAATATTTTAACAGTGTCGATATTGTTGCTCAACCATATAAATCAGCCACACAGAGCGGTGTAACACAAATTGCCTATCATTTTAATAAACCAATGCTGGTAACCAATGTAGGAGGACTTTCAGAAACAATACCTCACATGAAAGTTGGCTATGTAGTTGAACCAGATCCCGGCCAAATTGCCAATGCTTTAATAGATTTCTTTGAAAATAAAAGACTTGAAGAATTCACAAATAATATAAT
>JBBIPU010000021.1:0-35660 GCA_037442685.1 Draconibacterium sp.
TTAAAGGCTTTTTTTATGGAAGTGTTGATTGTTCGGCAAATAAATAATGTGATTTTAAATCGCATTATCCATCCAGCAGTGTTAGTTTTTCAAAAAAGCTGAAGTAACTTGTGGATGCGGTCTTTTTTGTCGGTAAAATTTACGGATTGATACGACATTTCAAGCGATTCAATCAGAAGCTTAATAAAATCAATATCCGATTTGGGTTCGGTGTAATATTCAAATGGCGAATAATTATTTGTACGCAAATGATATTCAATTTCTTTAATACTTGTAATCGAACCTTTATTCGAAGGATTAATATAAAACAGAACATCCGATTTAAAATCATTTCCATGTACTTTTCTGGCAAGTTTTGCATCGACAATTGCAACAAGCGGATTCCTTGGGAAATCGATGAAATATGCAGGTAAATCAAGCAAACGCGCAATTATTGTGTAAAAAATACCCAGTGAAACCGGATTACCCTTTTTAGTGTCGAGTATCTGGTTCAGAAAACAATTTTGTGGCGAGTGAATGTTTTTAAAATTGATTGAAAACTCGTTTAAATTGAAAAGAAAATGGTTGAGAATTGTTGTTTTTTCAAGCAAAGTGAGAGAATTATTTAACTCAAGCCAAATCTTCTTTCTGATATTTTCAATTTTCAGCCTGATATTTAAAGTATTCAGATCGGGGTATTGAAAACGGTCGATGATCAGGAAACCTGACAGAAGATCACGTTCATCGGCATCGGTGGTCAGCCAGTTTTCAAGCAATCGGGCGGTTTCTTTTAACTGCAGGTTTTGAATAATATTTTCAATCCGTTCCTGGCAGTCTTCATCAAAACTCGATTCCCATTTTTGTTCAAGTGCCGGTATTATATCATCGTCATGTTTAAGTAATTCTTTTTCAACCATTTCATAAACAGTCAAATCGGGGTCGTCGAGAAGATCAATCAGTGCAACCAGTTTGCGATTCGTCATTTTTTATTAATCTGTTAATCTTTCCAAAACCAGTGCAATAAGTTTTGTCATTTCATCACGGTAGTTTTCGTTTGCCGTTAACAGCACGCGGCTTGCAATTATTAAACAAATCGTCAGCGCCTCGTGACCAAGCATTTTCGACAGCCCGTAAATCGCCGAGCTTTCCATTTCGAAGTTGGTGATTCTGAACTGTTTAAACCTGAATGCCTCAATCTTGTTATTCAATTCAGAATCGGTAAGTGGTAACCTGAGCACTCTTCCCTGCGGGCCATAAAAACCAGGTGCTGAAATAGTTACTCCTTTTTGGAAAACTTCGTCATCAAATTTCCGAAGCAATTTTGCCGAACTATCAATTACATACGCCGAAGGAAATGATTTGTTCCAGCTTGTAAATTTTTTAAATTCCTTTTCGAATTCAAGGTCGCTGACGGCTTCACGGTTGGCATAAAAATTCAGCATTCCGTCGAACCCGATCGACTTTTCTGACACTACAAACGAATTGACAGGCAGATCGGGCTGAAGCCCGCCTGAAGTCCCGATACGCACAATATTCAGCGATTTATGATCTTTATTTATTGTACGGGTTTTTAAATCGATATTCACAAGCGCATCCAACTCGTTTAAAACAATATCGATGTTGTCAGTCCCGATTCCGGTCGAAATTACAGTGATCCTTTTATTATTAAACCAGCCGGTAACTGTTTTAAATTCCCTGTTCAGTGCCGAAAAATCAATTTTTGAAAAAAACGATGCGATTGTATCAACCCGGCTGGGATCGCCAACAAGAATAATATTGTCGTCAATCTGCCCCGGTTTTAAGTGCAAATGAAATATCGAACCGTCGTTATTTAGTATAAGTTCAGAGTGTTGGATCATCTGTTTAATTTAATGATTGTTTCCAAAACTATTCAAATTAAAAATATCAGACAATTTTGAACGCCGGAAAATATAAACAGCAAAGTATTGAAATCGGCAGGGCAACCTGATATTTTGTTTACAACACCATGTAATTCAGTCTGAGACTGATATTGTTGGTAATCGATACAATAAAAACCGATAATATTGAGTTAATTTTTTATTTTTGAAACTCGAAAAAACTAAACGCAGATTTATGTCATTTAAGATTTTTACTCTTCAGCTTTTTGGAAAAATTAAACCTGTTGAAACCATTGAAAAACAACGCAAAATTCTTTTCGATGATTACACCGAATTCCGTAAAGTTGAAAATTCGGAAGAATTGAAAAAATACATGGAACTTGAAAAAGAAATCAATTCTGATGAATTTAAAAGGAAGAAGAATGAGATTGAATCATTAACATTTAAGGGTAGCAAGGAATTTAACCAGTTAAAGGAATTTTCCGGTCTGCAAAAAAAACGTACCATAAAAAACTATTTTAAAATAGCCAATTCATCCGATCTGGGCAAATTTAACAAGCTGAAAACTTCTGAGAAGATGGATGAATATTTCAAACTTCAGGAATATGTAAAAGAAGGACAATTTGCGAAAGATAAAAAAGAGATTCTAAGCCAGGTTTTTAAAGGATCTGTTGAGGAGAAACGCTGGAATGATTTCAGGAAACTTGAAAATTCGAAAAGCATAAAAGTTTACAGAGAACTTTATAATTCTGAGCTGCTTAAAAGGCACGAGGCATTTGCCAATGCTGAAAAGCTTAGGAATTTTGTCAGGTTGGGAAACGAAAACGATAAAGACAGGGCAAAACTGAATGAATGGAAAAGGCTGAAAAAAGATTCAGAAATCAGAAATTATTTCAGGTTCGAAAAATCGGGTAAACTGAAATTATACAGGGAAACGGTTGACAGTCAGGAGTTAAAACAGTATTTCGAATTAAAGAAATTTGTTGAAAGCGATGAATACAAAAAGAGGGAGGCTTTTTTAAAGGATAACAAGAAGTTTGAAAACAGTGAAGCCAGCAGGAAATTCAACAGGTTTAAACAACTTGGAGCCGATCAGGATGCTAAATTCTTTCTGAATTTCGAAAAATCATCGTTATATAAAAACTACCTTGACGTTGTTGATTCGTTTGATTTGAAAAGATATCACGAATTGGAAGAAATAATCAATTCGAAGGAATTTAAAGAACGGAAAGCATATCTGGAAGATAAACGGAAATGGGAAAAAACGGAAGAATTTGCAAGGCAACAACAGTTTCTGGAAATGAAGAAATTGCCTCACCTGGTAAAATACTTTAAAAACAAGGGCACTACTATTTTTAATTTCTTCGAAGAATGGCAAGTGGTTTTTGAAGACGATTTTTCCAAACCTCAGCTCAACACCGGAAAGTGGTCAACAAACAGTTACCTGGCAGGGAAATTACTTGGCGATAATTATTCGATTGCAGGCGATAATCATGTTTTTACCAATGGTAAGAATTTGAAAATCAATGGCAAACTCAGTGTTGAAGTGAAAAAGGAAAGGGTAAAGGGAAAAGTTTGGAATATGGCAGCCGGCTTTGTGCCCGCTGAACTTGATTACACCTCCGGAATTATTTCTTCGTGGGAAAATTTCTGGATTGAGGATGGAATCGTTGAAGCAAAAATCAGGTACAATCCGGTGGGGCAGATTGTCAGTTCGTTTTACCTGGCAGGAGAGCAAAACATGCCACGTGTCAACCTGCTCGAAATGGGGAATAAAAACCGGATTGGCTTTATAAATATCAACGGAAAGGGAAAAGCTGAAGTAAACGGAATGGACATTTCGAACCTGAAAAAAGGGAGCTGGTATATTTTTTCAATTGAAAAATCAGGCACCAATTTTACCTGGAAAATTAATGAAACCGAAGTTCTTACGCTTCAGAATCACGAAATGAAAAACAAGCTGCATATCAACGCTTCAAGTATTGTAGTTGACGAAGTTCCGGGCTCTGTTCTTCCTTCAGCTTTCGATATTGATTGGGTAAAATGCTATCGCAAGAACTGACAATCAGTCTGAATTTTCAGAATCCCCGCTTATTGAAAAGAATATACCCGAAACTCAGCAGAAAATAAATCTGCGTATCTTCCTTTTCGTAATAATTAAGCGATAAACTGATCGGCCCGATTCCGGTCTGGTAAACCATTGCAGCCATTCCCTGCAAGTAATAATTTTTAATGAACGCTGTTTCCGAAGGGGAATAATCAAACGAAGACGGCAACGTTTCATTAACTGGCACAAAAGCATAACCTTCCATCCTCAAATCAAGATTCGGGATCAACCTGAAAATCGTATTCAGTCCACCGGCAACATAATTGTTTGAGTGGAAATTTTCGATAAAGAGCGATTTACTGTGTGGAGTGGGGTAAAATCCCGGTGCAGAAAGTTTGGTCGAACGGTAATTGTTGAACAGATTTTTGTTACTGAAAACCGCTTCTCCTTTTAAACCAAGCGTAAATAGGTTGCCAAAATTGAAATACCTGGTGGTGTGCGCCTGGATGAGAAAGTAGCTGTGATTTACATTTGTGGTAACCGAATCGGGCGAGGTTGTGCCCGGTGTGTTCGATTCAGTTCCGGTAATGTATTTCACCGTTAAATACCGGTAAGTTCCCTCTGTGGCAAATTGCTTGTAATTCAGCGAGTTGTTCTCGATGCCCAATATTGTTGAAAAAGCGTTGAAAGTAGTTTCATCCGGTTCGTCGGCCTTATTAACAACATCGGTCTGGTAATATTGGTCGGTACTGTTCGAAAAGGCAATTCCGCCATAAAATTTGCTGTGCTGGCGAACCGGAATACCGGCCTCGAAACGGGTATTGTTTTCGTTCTGGATAATGTATGGAGGCCTGACATCTTCGAAAAAAAGCTCTGAACTTGAAGTAAAAAAATCCCAGCGGTTGAAGGTCGTAAATCCCTCTAAATAAAACGGAAGCCTTGTGGGATAATCGATCCTGGCGCCAAGTTTGAATGAGCTGTAAAACCTTCCGAAATAAATATTTGAATTAAATGAATATGCCCTGAGTTTGTAGGTGCGGTAATTAAATCCTGCATATCCCTGGTTGATCGGTTTTGTCGAAATATTTCCGCCAATGTTTACATCAATTTTTTTCTGTGGTTCCACTTTCAGATGTAAATCATAATAACCGGTTTCCTTGTTGTATCTCGAAATTGGCATTATCGATTTTATGTGTTCATCGGCAATTAACCTGAAATATTCCTTTTTAAACGATGAGAGACTGATAACATCGTAGTTCCCTTTGATCGACTGGATGATGTATTTCCGTTGCATCGGGTCTTTTACACCTTCCACCTGTATATTCTGAAAGAAGAGTTCAGGTTTTTTTGCTTTGAATTTTTCTCTTTTCTTATCAACTTCCTCTTTCGAAACTCTTCTTTTTACCAGATTTCTGATACTGTCCATCGAATCGTAGGTTGTTTTCATTCCGGCTTTGACTGCCTGGTCGATTTTATTAAAATCGAGAAGACCGACATTTTCGAATTGTGTTTCAAGCACAATTCCTTCTTTTTCGGCAATTTCGAAATTGGTTGGCCGCATTACAAGATTGGCAACCTGACCTTTCAGATCGTCCGATTCTGCCTCTTTCGTACCTTTTACAACTTTGTGCCCGATGATGATATCTGGGTTATAAATTTCCTTCATTACATCGTGCGGAAAGTTGTTTACAATACCTCCGTCAAACATCAGATTTCCATCGATTTTAATGGGCTTAAAATAAAGAGGAACAGTCATTGAAGCCCTGACAGCCGAACCCAGATCGCCATTTCTCAGGATGGCCGGTTCACTTTTATTGATATCGGTGGCAACACAGAAAAAAGGCACCATTAAACTATCGAAATCATATTTGCAGGCGGCGCTTGTTGAGGAGAATAATTCCATAAAAGCAAAATCCATCTGAACTTCAGAAATAATGTTTGTAGGAGGCAGTATCTTAACTTTTTCATCTTTTTTTTCCACCTGAACATCAAACCACGCAGGATTTTCCTCAGGCATTTTAAAGTAGTACCGGTAATCTTTCTGGATTTTTCCGGTTGCCCAGAAGTAAAAATCTTCTGATTTGAATAATTCCTCCATTTCGTCGGGTGAATACCCTGCTGCATACAAACCGCCGACAATTGCCCCGATTGAAGTGCCTGCAATATAATCGATCGGGATATTGTTTTCCTCAAGCACCCTGATTACCCCGATATGTGCCATTCCTTTTGCCCCGCCACCGCTTAACACCAAACCTACCGATTGGGCTGCGACCTGCAAAGCAAAAGCAAAGACAAGAAAAATGATTATCAGAGATTTTAAATTCATGGCCTGGCCGGAAATTACTGTTCCTTTTCAAAGTTACACATTTGAATTGACGGTATTATGTAAAACATCCGGATATTCAAAAAAAAATAGTTTCAGGTTCCGCTTACTTTTGTATGTAAGTTCTGAAACCCTTCTCCAAGGATTTCCTTTGCTTCCATAACAGTTATAAAAGCATCGGGATCGATTTTGCTGATGTATTCTTCAAGTATCGCAACTTCGCGGCGGCTTACAACTGTGTAAATAATCTGTTTTTCTTCACCGGTGAACATTCCTTCTCCTTTCAGGTATGTACCGCCACGTTCAAGGTCGTAAAGAATTTTTTGTCTTATTTCCTGGTGTTTCTTTGAAATGATCAGCAACGCCTTGTTGTAATCGGCGCCTTCAAGCGTAATATCGATAGCACGGCCTGTTATATAAATCACCACCCACGAATAGAGCGGAATGTGCCAGTCCTTAAAAGCAAACAGACCCAGCAAAACAATGGTAGAATCAACATAAATCATCAGCCTTCCAAGTTGAATCCTGGTGTATTTGGCAATGATCATCGCAATAATATCCGATCCACCTGAAGTTGCCCTTGATTTGAAAATCAATCCCAGTCCAAATCCGATCAGGACTCCGCCAAATACGCACGACAACAGGACATCATCAACAAGCGCTTCATTTCCCTTAGGCCGTAACATCGTAATTCCATCGATAAAAACTGAGGTGAGAACAAAACCAACTACAGTTTTAACGCCAAATTTTGGTCCCAGGATTTTGATTCCGGCGTAGGTAAGCGGAATGTTGAGCAATAATCCGAATAAACCGATCGGGATCCCGTCGGGCCAGAATGAAAACATGCCCTGCGACAGGTAGTGAACTACAATTGCAATACCATAAACTCCGCCCGGCACAATGCGGTGCGGAGTGATGAAATAATCGAAACCTGCAGCCAGGATAAACGATCCGATGGTAATTAACGAGTAATCGATAAACCATTTTTTGCTGAATAATTTGTCTCTTGTAAGAAATACCATGACACTGAATTTTAGTACAAAGCACACAAAAATCGTGAAATTAATAAGTGATAATTATCAGCGAATGTCATTGGCACATTATGCTGAATGACATGCCATTAAAGAATTAGTTCAGCACAAACCTGTAAGTGATTGTTCCCTGCTGGTAGGCAGAGGCATTATTATCGGCATTGAATTTTGCTTTCAGGGCAGCCTGTTTAGCTTCTTCCCAGAATTTCTGGTTCATCAGGGTTGTTCCCTGTACTCCGGGTTCGGCATTTGTCACTTTCCCATTTTTATCGACAGTAATTTTAACTACAACATTTCCTTCATCGTTGCCCGGGTAATTCGGAATTGGTAACGAAACTGCCGAGCGGCCTGAAAGGCTGAATGACGGACCTGTACCTTTATTTCCGCTTCCTCTGCGTCCGGGACCATAATTATTTGAATTGGGATCTCCGGTCGGAACACCCTGGTTTCCCCCGGGGAATGTAACTCCCTGGCTTTTACCTTCACCAGTACCTTTTCCTCCGCTGCCATTGCCTGAACTGCTGAATGCTCCCTGTGCAAGCGACTTTATTTCATTTGCCTTCCTTTGCTGCTCTTCTCGCGCCTTGCGTTCGGCTTCTTCTTTTGCTTTTTGTGCAGCTTCCTCTTTTCTTAATTTTTCGGCTTCTGCATTTTTAATCCGTTCTGCTTCGAGCGCCTGTTTTCTGCGCTGCTCTACGAGCCTGTCCTTTTCTTTCTTTTCCTCAGTTTTTTTCTTGTTTTCGGCAGCATCAACAGCCGCAGTTTTTTCATAATCCTGGGTCATTACTGCTTCTTTGGCCGCAGCAGGTTTTGTTTGCTGTTTTGGAGGGGAAGTTTTCACCGGTGGCGGCGGAACCTCTTTTTCTTCCTTTTTTACGGGTGCAGGTTCGCTTTTGGCAGGACTTGGCTCAATGTCTCCCAGTCCGTTTTCACTGTCACCGAAATTAACAAGAATGCCTTCCTCGCCCGGCAGGGGCAGTGGTGTGAAAAACCCAAGAAAAATAAGCAGGACCAGAACAATTATATGAAATAGTAAAGTTCCGATCAAACCTCTTTTATGTTTCCTGATGTATTCCATTATTCTTCCTGTTCCCTGATTTCAGGCCTGCATTTTGAAAATCCTCAAACTGTGATTTGGAGGAGTCTATTTTTCCGGGGCAGTTGCCGCAATCATCTTATACTTATTTTTGCGGGCAATGTTCATTATTTTTACCACTTCTTCCCACGGAACAGTTTTATCAGCGTAAAGCGATATATAAACATCATCTTTGCCAACGCCGAACCTTTGTCGCAGAAATGGTTCAATTTCCTGAAATGAAACACGTTTCAGTGTGTTGTTGTCGTTAATGTAATATTTTAAATCGCCTGTTATCGAAATTGTGGTAACTGGTTTTGCCGAGGTTTGATTGTTGCTTTCGGGCAACAACAGTTTCAATGCGTTGGGAGCGATCATTGTTGATGTGATCATAAAAAATATGAGCAGCAAAAACACAAGATCCGACATTGAAGCCATACTGAATGCGGCACTTACCTTATTTCTCTGTTTAATTGCCATTTCAGTGAATTTATACCGGTTCGTTCAACAAATCCATGAATTCAGAAGTGGTTGCTTCCATCTTAAATACAACACTTTCGACATTTGTAACCAGAATGTTATATGCAAAATAGGCAATGATTCCAACTATCAAACCTGCCACAGTGGTAATCATCGCCTGATAGATACCCGATGAAAGCAAAGTAATATCGATATTATTTCCTGCATTTGCCATATCGTAGAATGCCTGCACCATCCCTGTTACAGTTCCGAGGAATCCCAGCATCGGGGCCCCGCCTGCCACAGAAGCCAGAACTGGCAATCCTTTTTCGAGTTTCGAAATTTCAAGGTTGCCTACATTTTCAATGGCAGCATTAACATCCGAAAGAGGGCGGCCAATCCGGCTGATTCCTTTTTCCAGCATTCTGGATGCCGGATTATCGCTGCTTCTGCAAAGTGTCAGTGCAGCATCGATTTTTCCTCCTGTAATGTAAACTTTAATTTTATCTAAAAGTCCGGCATCGAATTTCCCGGCTTTTTTTATAGCAAAATAGCGGTCGAAGAAAATATATACCGCTACAATCGACAATAAAAGTATGGGTATCATAATTGGCCCCCCTTTTATGGCAAGGTCAATAAATTTCATAGAAATTCCTTCCGGTTCGGCAGCCATTTTTCCCATTTCCCGTGTTAAATCGGTCTGAATCATTAATAATGTCAACATGAGTCTTTCTGTTTATCCTTTAATTTACAATAATGAAAACGACGTATAAACGCAAATATTATACGCCGCGAAAATAACGATTAATTATTACTCATTGATTTGGTTAACCGGCGTCAATTGATTTAGTTATGAACAGATGAGGTTTAATAGTATGAAAGAAAATGCACGTTTGATTCAGACTTTATGCCAGGAAAATATCCCGAATATGTTTTTTTAATTGTAATTCGGTTTTTTCAGTATAAATTCAGGATTAATTCTTGGCTTTCTTTTTGAACACTGAAGTTATTTTATTAATCAGGTCCTCAAAAGTGTTATATTCTTCCTTGAATGAAAACCCTACACCCTGTGTATATGGCGCTGTTTCGTATATCAGGTCGTTATTCGCATGATTGTACGCTTTTAACTGAATTTTACCATTTGGGGTGATTTTTACCCTCATATCGAAATCGCCAACAATCTGACTGCTGTTTTTCGATTCAGGATTAACGTTGTTACCGATATTTCCGTTCAGCGAAACCCGGTCGCTGAATATCTGTGTGCTGAGAGCAAGTTCAAGTTCATCTTTGGTTATTGAGTTTCCCGGTCTGTATTTAAAACCCACATCAACATTTTTGCTGATTTGCGACAACAAGTTGCTGAGCTGGTTCGAAAACAACTCGCTGGCAGTAGTGCTTATCATATTTGGATTTTGCGACTGATACTGACCCCGCATGTATTCAGGAGTATAAAATTTCCCTAAAACAATCAGCGAAAGAATCTGTTTGTTCATCTCTTCATCGGTATTGAAAAACTGAAGTAACTGGTTCTTGACTTCTTCATTTTCCTCCGGAAAATTGATTTTGAATTTGATTGTCGGATTTATCAGTTCGTCGGTCAGTAATATCACGCACTCCACCGGGATTCTCTGGTACAGGTAATTTGCACTGTTGTAATTGTCAGCCATCAGATCGCTCAATGAAGTTTTCAGACTGTAAATGGCAGAGATGTTGATTACAGCGTTATACGGATTGCCAGACCAGACAATTGTACCACCCGGAGCTATTGTAAATTTTTTGCTTACAACACTTTGAAGCGTAAAAAGGTAATCTCCTTTCACCACAGTGTAATCGCCCGAGAGCGAAATATCTCCGTATTTGTTCATTTCAAAAAGCAAAATTCCGTCGCCTTCTCCTTTTATTACATCGCCGATTTGCGAATTATACACGAGTTGCAACTTTGCATCGGGAGTCAATTCGATATTGAAACTAATGGTAAAATCTGATTTTGGAGGATTATAAAAAAACATATCCCGGTTTTCTGTGTCTGTTTTATTCACAAACTCAAGAAAATCATACTGTTCTATCGAATTTTCACTTTCCATCGAAATATTTACCGAAGTGCCTGGTAATGACGTCAATGAACCGCTTAATGCCACTTTTAATCCCTGACCAAGCACTTTCAGTTTACAGTTGGCAAATACATCGCCATAAAACTGACTGTTATGTTTTGCTGTTGCACTGTAAACCTTGATCTTTGGCGAATTGATGCTTAGGTTATAAATTATATCAGTAAAGTTTTTGTGAACTAGAACACCGTTCAAAGTGCCTTTATTTTTATAAATATCTGTAATGCTCATATTTCTGAACTGAATGGTGTCGTTCATGAAATAAACATTATCATCGACCAGGTATTTGGTTTGTGTATAATCAATCGTCAGGCTTGCATTTGTCACTTTTGTGGAACCATTCAACAATATTTTTTCGGGTGTTCCGCTGATCACAACTGTGCCGGTGGTTGTACCTGTAAAATTTGTGAAATCTTCGGTAATTACCGTTTCGAGGAGTTTTAACGGCAAACTGTCGGCTTTTACATTGTAATTGAGTGCTTTTGTGGCCGGATTGAATGAACCGTTTACAATCAGGCTCTTTTTCCGGTTTTTAACTATTTCGAGTTCAGATGTAATTGCCGAATTTGTTACATCCCAGTTACTTGAAAGCAACACATCGCCAATTTCCTGGTTTTGATATTCCAGTTTGTTGATTTTTACATCAGCAATGATAATGGGAAGTTTATAAACACGCGATAAAATCAGCGATCCGTTTGTAATTCCTTTTACAGTTTTGCTATTCGTAAGGTTCTTTTCCAGGTATTCAAGATCGATATTTCTGAAATTGACAAAAAGCATTTCGGTGCTGTCCATCGATATATTTCCGTCTATCTGAATCCTCTGGTTTTTATTAAATAATTCAAAATTGTTTATGGCAATTGTCGAAGAATCAACACTGACTTTAAAAGGATTCAGACTCCAGACCGTGTCGGCAAGAAAAATACCCGATGGCATAAAACTGGTTAAAACTTTTGCGTGTGAAGAATTTTCTGAAACACTGAAATTTGAATAGCTTCTGATGGAACTGTATCCGGTTGAATCGATATTTGCAAACCAATCGATTTTGTTTTTTAAAAGATTATCCGAAATCTCTGAATTTACTGCAAAATCATAAAATGAGATGCCACTTCTGTGTGCGATTTCTCCAAGTTTTATCTTTGAAACATACTGATTGTCAATAATTTTGTTGCTAATAAAAATATTGCGGACCCTGAAATCTTTGTACTGGAATCCCGGAACACTGCCTTCTAACTGGAAATCGGAATGGTCTGTATCGACTTTTCCATATAAAAAGAAAGGAGTTTCCACTTTCAGATCAGGAATAAAAACAGTTGTCACGTCATCGAGATTTTTAAACATTATCCTGTAATCGAACAGGTTGGGTTTTGAATTCGGAGAAGATTTAAAATTTGCTGCCGGAATGAATTTGTTGATGCTGCCTTTTAACGAATTCCAGATGTCCTGGAAATGATAATTCCCGTTTATTCTGATGTCGAAATAGTTTGAATTAAACGAAAGTTCCATCGAATTTTTCTGCGGTACAGAAATCAGTTGTATTCCGTTTAAACTAAAACTTCCGTTCTTATTTTTGTACATGCCGTCGTCAACAATAATCACTCCTTTCAGGTTATCGATTTTATTCCCCGAAAATTTAGCTTTCATATTAAACGCGAGATCACTCTGGTACTCGTTCCCGGTGATATTAAGTTTACCCGGAACCAATTTGTCAACATGTAAATTGAAATCAAAATTCGGTGTTTCACTGCTTGCATCCCATCTTCCCAAAAATGTTAACTGCAGGTTTGAATCGTTCACACTGACCATTCCATCGAACATTTTATCTTTGTAATATCCATCGAGTCTGATATTTTTATAGATATATTTTTTAGCTTCAACCTGGGCAATCTCGCCTTTGAAAAGCCCCGAAATGCTCTTGTCGGAGAGCCTGTAATCTCCATCAACATTTCCGTTGAAGGTGATCCTTCCCAAATCTTTAGTTTTAAGCAGATTTCCAAGTTCGAAATCGGTTGTAGTCACTCTTCCCCGGTAACTGTATATTCCATTCTTTTTTGGAATCACAGAAACGTCGGTTCTGATTATTCCCATCTTGCTTTTGAGTGTTCCAAACGTCACAAAATCAGATAAAAAGCCGCTGAAATTACCTTTGAAACTTAACAGTCCCGAATTGTAAAACGATTCGGGAATATGCATCTGGATTCTTTTTCCTTTGCTGACAATTTTAAAATTGTTGATGCTTTCAACTGTTGTTTCAAGTTGTTTTAAATCAAGGAAAAGATACATTGTTTCAATATTTTCAATCCCGTTTATATAAAAATCAAATTCAGCATTTGTGTTATTTCCGGTTTTGAGGATGAGGTCTTTCCCTTTAATATCGCTGAGGTTACCATAAATTCTTCCCGAAACTTCAACAGTCTCATCAATTTCGTGAAAAGTTGGAATCAGTTCGCCTAATTCAGCAAGATTAACGGTCGATTTTGCAAGCATTACATCGAAATTCATGTTTTTATTGAGCCCTTTTTCGTTGTCACCTGACTGCATTTTTAGGTTCAATCCATTGATTTCCGACTTGTCGGTATTCATGTTAAGTGCTTTAATATCAATATTATCTCTCTTGATTTTGACATCAGCATCAAGCTGGTTGATGATAATATCTTTATAATGCAATGCCAGGTTATTTATTCTGAAAGAAGTGGAATCGGCATAATTCGTGAATCCTGAAATATTCAGACTTAACTGATCGACGAAGTAGTGTCTTGCACTGTCAGGCAACTGATTAATAAATATTATCCCGGAGTTATTAAAACTGAATTGTTGACAACCAAACCACCAGTTGGCAGTGGTATCTTTTTCACCGGTGCTCAGCGAATCGATAATATTGCTGAAATTGAAACGGTTGGCCGTGTCGCGGGCGATTTTGATTCTGTTTTCGTAAAATGAAAGTTCTCCCAGCGAAATCTTTTTTTTGCGGAAACTCAGCGAGTCAATTTTTGCGGAAATCACTTTTGAAAAGACAATCGTGTCGTTGCCGGAAGTTGCAACAAGTACGTCGTTTAAAACGATTTTATTGAAAAATTCAAAATCGACTTTGCCTACACTAATTCTGGCATTCGTTTTCGACGACAGGTTTTCAGTGATTTTCTGAATGATAAAGGTCTGTACACCACTGTTTTGCAGCAGCAGATAACTTCCGGCAAGCATTGCCATAATCAATGCTGCAGCGATAATCGTTATTTTCCATCCTTTTTTGATAGTTTTGCCCTTTTTATGAAACGAACTTAAATTATTTTGAGGAATACTTTAACACAGTTAAAGGTTTTTTGTTAACCAACTTATATTAATAACGTTATAAAATTAAACCAAAGCCAAAACTTATTGTTGAAAACGTTAAAAGAATATTTTAGTTGTGGTTGTACACACTGATTTTTAAATAAATATTTGCTGATTTTATGGGCAGAAAGTACTGTTCTGTTATAATTTTAAAGAAAAAGAATGAAACCGGAAAAAGTAACGATACTGGGAATTGAATCGTCGTGTGATGATACTTCGGCTGCGATAATCTGCGATGGGGTGATACTTTCGAATGTGGTCGCAAACCAGAAGGTGCACGAGGAATACGGCGGAGTGGTGCCCGAACTTGCCTCGAGGGCACATCAGCAAAATATTATTCCGGTTGTTGATCTGGCAATTAAAAAAGCTTCAGTTGCCAAAAACGAAATCAGTGCTGTTGCTTTTACCAACGGACCGGGTTTGCTTGGTTCGTTGCTTGTGGGAACTTCGTTTGCCAAAGGATTTTCGCTTGCAGCCGGAATCCCGCTGATTGAAGTAAATCATTTACAGGGGCATGTTCTTGCGTTGTTTATTCAGGAGAGCGGAGTACCGTTTAATCCGCCGCAATTCCCGTTTCTGTGTCTTCTTGTTTCAGGCGGCAATTCGCAGATTATTCTGGTACGCAACCACCTCGACATGGAAGTGATCGGTCAAACCATCGACGATGCTGCCGGAGAAGCTTTCGATAAATGTGCAAAAGTGATGGGATTGCCATATCCTGGTGGTCCTCACGTTGACAGGCTTGCCAAAACAGGCGACCCGCATAAATTTCAGTTTTCAAGACCCCGGATTCCTGGCCTCGATTACAGTTTCAGCGGATTGAAAACCAGTTTTCTTTATTTTCTCCGCGACAATATTCAGGAGAATGATAATTTCATTCAGGAGAATCTGAATGATTTGTGTGCATCTCTTCAGTTTACGATTATTGAAATCCTGATGAACAAACTGAAACGGGCTGCCAAAGAAACCGGAATCAGGCAAATTGCCGTGGCCGGCGGCGTTTCGGCCAACTCAGAATTAAGTAATGCTTTAAAGGAAAATGCAGCAAATTACCGGTGGAACCTGGTCATCCCAAAATTCGAATATACCATGGATAATGCCGCAATGATTGCCATTACCGGTTATTACAAATTTCTGAATAAAGAATTTTCAGCGCAAAACGTGGTTCCGTTTGCAAGAACACAATTATAAAACCTGATAAAACTATTGTCAGAATAATTCATTTTTAAATCGGAAATGATTTTCAGGGAGAAACTGGTACATGGAACATTGATCAACCGGTACAAACGATTTCTGGCCAATGTCAGGCTCGATGATGGAAGCGAGGTTGTAGCGCATTGTACCAATTCAGGATCGATGAAGAGTTGCCTTGAAAACGGCGCTGAAGTTTATCTGACACCAGTTAATGATCCAAAACGACAGACAAAGTTTACCTGGGAAATGATAAAGATTAATGGCAAGTGGGTGGGAATCAATACAGTAAATCCAAACAAACTGGCATTTGAAGCAATTTCTGCCGGAAAAATTCCGGAATTGACAGGTTATACAAATATCAGGCGCGAGGTTGTTTTCAGTGATTCGCGTTTTGACCTGTTTGCCGAAAATGAAACTGAGAAATGTTTTGTGGAAGTGAAAAATGTAACTCTGAAAGAAGGCAAATTTGCCCTGTTTCCTGATTCAGTCACCGAACGAGGTCAAAAACATCTGAAAACATTAATCGAAGTCAAAGCGGGTGGAATGAGGGCTGTAATGTTTTATGTTATTCAGCGAACTGATGTTGAAGTTTTTGCACCGGCTAAAGAAATTGATCCGGAATATGCCGAAACTTTAAAGCTCGCCGTAAATGCAGGCGTCGAGATAATTGCAATGGTTGCACACGTAACACCTGAAAAAATTGAACTGACAGAAAAACTTCCTGTGGATATTTACAGATGAACTCAGGCATTATCTGGGTTTGCTAAACAAAAGAGACAAGCCACAAGCCGGTTTGTCTCTCTTCAAAATAAATCCTGAATTATTTTGTCTCCTTAACTAATTCACCATAATACGATATCGATTGTCTGTTCATGCTCGACACATTTAATGTAGTGGAGCCGTTTTCAGAAATATGAAAAGTAAAATCCAGCCTGTCGTTACCGTTTCTTGCCGTTATTTTAACTGTGTACCCTTTTTTTGAACTTTCTGATGAATACTTTTCGGCAGGTGAATTAAAAACCATCGGACTTTCTGTACCTCCGTAAGTTGCATTATATGCCACTCCGTAATATGGCAGGTATGAAAAGACTGAATCCTGCGTCACTTTTACGTCGTATTGAGAGGTTAAAGTAATAGATCTTCCTTTCATCGGATTTGCATTTCTTGCCTCAAAAACAAACGATTTTTCATCCATCATCGATTTGACTTCAGCAATTTGCTGAGCCTCTTTTTCCTGCTTGAGTTGTTTTTTACTTTTCTTTTCAGTCTCCTGAGCATGAGCAGAAATAAATGCCATAACCAGGAATGCCACAAATATTAAGTTTTTCATAGTCTTGAATTTTAACATGATATAGAAACGATTACAAAAATAACACCATAAATATTGGTTTGGTTGAGACATTCTGAATTTTTAAATATTATTTTCACCAGTTGTAAAAAAGATTTGTTTCAATCGGATTATTTTATTTTTTAAATCTTTAATAATGAAATATATAGGAGCACATGTAAGCGCAAGCGGCGGAGTTGAAAACGCACCTTTGAATGCATACAGGATAGGGGCGACAGCCTTCGCACTTTTTACCAAAAATCAGCGGCAATGGGTTGCAAATCCTTTGACAAAAGATAGTATTTCTGCATTTAAGAATAACTGTAAAGAACTTGGATATCAGCCATTTCAGATACTTCCGCACGATAGTTACCTTATCAATTTAGGTCACCCGGAAAGCGAGGCATTGCAAAAATCGAGAGAAGCTTTTTCAGACGAAATGCAGCGTTGCGGACAACTTGGTCTCGACAGGTTGAATTTTCATCCCGGGAGTCATTTAAACCAGGCAACAGAAGAACAATGTTTATCTACCATTGCCGGTTCAATTAACTGGGCATTAAACCGGACTTCGGGTGTGACTGCAGTTATTGAAAATACAGCAGGACAGGGCAGCAACCTTGGTTATTCGTTTTATCAAATCAGAAAAATTATCGACCAGGTGGAAGATAAAAGCAGGGTGGGAGTTTGTATTGATACCTGTCACGCGTATTCAGCCGGATATAATATAAAAACAAAAGCCGGATTTGAAAAGGTTTTTCAGGAATTTGAAGAAATTATCGGATTTCAGTATCTGAAAGGAATGCATCTGAATGATTCGAAGAAAGAGCTGGGATCGGGAGTTGACAGGCACGACAGCCTGGGAACAGGAACTTTGGGTCTGGAGGTTTTTGAATGTATCATAAACGACGGCCGTTTCGACGGAATACCGCTGATTCTTGAAACTCCGGTCGAAGAGTTGTGGGCAGAAGAAATCAAACTTTTGAAAAATATGCAGAAATGAGAGAAATAGTTTATCTGAATGGTAGTTTTATTCCAAAAGAAGAAGCCAGAATCTCACCCAACGACCGTGGATTTATTTTTGCCGACGGTGTTTATGAAGTGGCCAAATATTATAATGGAAAACCGTTCCGTTTTGAGGATCATTTAAAAAGATTACAGCGAAGTCTGGCAGAAATTGAAATCAATTTTTCTGATACGGAAAACCTGCAATCGGTATTTAAAGAACTCATTTACAAGAACAACCTGGAGGAAAAACATGCCGGAGTTTATCTTCAGATCACACGCGGCGAACATAAAAGAGTGCATTATTTCCCTGAAACAGCCCAATCTACGGTTTATGCATTTGCTTTTGAGCTGCCATCGTTTAAAGATAACCTCGAAAACGGGATCAGGGTGATCACACAACAGGATATCCGTTGGCAACGTTGTGATATTAAATCGGTATCGCTGTTGCCAAATACCATGTTGTACAACAAAGCGGTAAAATCGGGGGCAGGGGAGTGTATCCTGGTTCGCGACGGAATGGTGACTGAGGCGACACATTCGAGTGTTCTGGGTGTGAAAAACGGCACTGTGATCACCTGTCCGCTTTCAAACCTTATTCTTCCTGGAATTACAAGAAAAGTCATTCTTGAAATTTGCGATGAAAATAATATTCCGTTTGAGGAACGCGTATTTTCTGAGGAAGAATTGCTGGAGATGGATGAAATTATCATTGCCGGAACCGGCAGCGAAATAACTCCTGCGATCGAGGTAAACAACACCTTAATTGGTGATGGAAAACCCGGCAAAGTCACCAGGTTGCTTCAGCAAAAGTTTTTTGAACTGGTTTAATTCGAATATGAGTACTATGTACCGAGAAATTAGTACTGAGTACAAAGTATCCGGTAAACAAAAAATGATATGCAGTAGGCAGTAGGCAGCAGGCAAAAAGAAGAAAATCAGCATCCAGCATCCAGCATCCAATCTCCAGTATCCAGAATCCAACATCCAGAATCCAGTATCGAGAACTGAGTTCTGAATCCGGTTACTGCTGGTTATTCAACATTTCAAGATAGGCAGGATTTACGTTCAGCCCCATTTGCCGGGCATGCAAAGCATCCTGTAATGCCTTGGTTTTGTCGCCTTTTGCATTGTAGGCGTAAGAACGGTTCATGAAAAATGCCGCTTTGCCCGGATCGAGCTGAATCGATTTATTGTAAATCTGAATTGCAGTGTCGTAATATTTTAACCTGGCATAACACAAACCAAGCATATTTGTAAGATCAGCATCATTTGGTTTGAGTTGAAGATAATTCCTGCAATCGGTTATTGATTTTTCATATTCATTCAGGTTGAAATATACAAATGCCCTGTTAGATAATGCATTGGCATATTCAGGATCGATCTGCAAGGCTTTTGTCAAATCGATTAATGCTTTACTGTATTCCTTTTTTACCCCGAAAACAGCGCCACGGTTAGCCAGTGCATTCGGAAAAAGGGAGTCAACCGAAAGGCTTTTATTATAATCTTTCAGCGCAAGATCGTATTCGCCCCGGTCGAAGTAAATTTTTCCCCTGTTATTGTAAGTCAGTGCTTTCTGAGGTTCGAGATCAATGGCTTTGTTATAATTTTTCAGTGCTTTTTCAGTTTCATTTTTCTGGTTGTAATAATGTCCGAGATTGTTATATGCAACGGAAACTTCGGGATGTTTTTTAATTACATCCACCCACAGTGATTCCGCATTCTCCCAGATTTTCACCTGTTTAATGGTCGATATGGAAAGAAAAACCGGGTAAATCACTGATATTGAATAAATAAGAATTTTCATCTCCTGAAATTTCCTTAAAAGATGTTCAATAAAAATGGAATAAATGAAAAACAGCCCGATGTAAGGGAGGTAAGTAAACCTGTCGGCAATAAAACCTTGTCCTGCTCCCACAATCTGAAGTACAAATACAACATTAAGGGTAAAAAACAGAATTCCGAAAGTCAGGTTTTTATTTTTTTTAACTGAGAGAAAAGCAATGATTACAACTGCCAGGGCCGGAATCATGCTGAGATAATGAATCAAAGTAAGTTTTACAGGGTAAGGATAAATAGCAGAAAGCTGATATGGAAATATTGATTTGATGATGTAAACAACAAATGAATAGCTTCCGAGAAACATTCGCTGTATAAGTGAAAACGTTTCTCCTGTATCGAGCGAACCCTGCTGACGAAGAAAATAAATACCGGTAAGTCCGGTTGCCAGTGAAAGCAGCAGGAACGGTATTTTATTGAGAATCGATTTCAGTTTTATTTTTTCAGAAAACCAGTAATCAATCAAAAGCAATGAAAATGGCAATGAAACCGCCTGAATTTTTGATAAAAGTGATAATGAAAAAATGAATAAGGATAAGAAGTAATAAATCCATTTTCCGGTTTTAAAGTAAGAAATGTAGAACAAAAGAGAGGTCAGGTAGAAGGCTGAAAAAAGCACATCTTTTCGTTCGGTGACCCAGGCAACAGATTCCACGCGCATCGGATGAATGCCAAAAAGCAAAGCAACAAGAAAAGAGGAGAAAAATGATAATCCCATTCTTTTCATCAAAACCAGAACCAGCAGCGTACAAATAATATGAAGCAGTACATTGTTAAAATGATACCATTTTGCATCATTCTTAAAAATCTGGTATTCAAGGGCAAATGTAAGATTCGATAACGGATTGTAGTTTCCGATGACATGTTCCGAAAAAATTCCTTTTACATCGAAATTAACCACATTCCTGTTGTTATATACATTTACATCATCGTCCCAGTTTACAAAATCAAAATTGATTGTCTGGCCGTAAAACGCCACGATTAAAACAGTAAGCACTGTTCCCCCCAAAAACCAGTTACTCTTTTTTCCCGGTATTTTTTTAGTGCTTTTATTTGATTCAGATTTAGTGTTTTTCATTTGAATTAACGATTGACAACATTAACTGATGGAACTCCAGTCGAATCCGGTTTGTTTTGATGAAAGAAGGGTTTGCAGCAGAATCCTGTTTTCTTCTTTTTGAAGAGAAGGATCTTGTTCCAGTACTTCAGCGGCAACATTTCTGGCTAACTGTAAAATTTCGCCGTCTTTTGCGAGGTTCGAAATTTTAAGGTCGAAACCGATTCCGCTTTGCTGGGTTCCTTCAATATCACCCGGACCTCTGAGTTTCATATCCACTTCTGCAATTTCAAAACCATCGTTTGTACGCACCATTGTTTCCAGCCGTTTGCGGCTTTCGTTACTGATTTTGTACGAAGACATCAGGATACAGTATGATTGTTCTGCGCCTCGCCCAACCCTGCCGCGCAACTGGTGTAATTGCGACAATCCGAACCTTTCAGCGCTTTCAATTACCATTACCGATGCATTCGGGACATCGACCCCGACTTCGATCACGGTGGTGGCAACCATTATTTTTGTCTCACCGCTTTTAAACGACTGCATGGCACTTTCTTTTATGGCGGGTTTCATCTTTCCGTGAACCATGCTCACTTTTACATCGGGAAATGCTTCTGTAATATGTCTGAATCCTTCTTCCAGGTTTTTCAAATCCATTTTTTCCGATTCAGCAATCAAAGGGTAAACCACGTAAACCTGCGTGCCTTTTTCCATTTGCTGTCGCAGAAAATTATTTACCTGCTGGCGCCGGTTCTCGAAAAAGTGCATCGTTTGTATCGGTTTTCTTCCAGGTGGAAGTTCGTCGATCACCGACACATCCAGATCGCCGTAAACTGTCATTGCAAGTGTGCGTGGAATAGGAGTGGCCGTCATTACAAGAACATGCGGTGGTATCAAATCGGTTTTCTGCCAGAGTTTTGCGCGTTGGGCAACCCCAAACCTGTGCTGCTCGTCGATCACTACCAGACCAAGGTTATTGAAAACCACGGTGTCTTCGATTAAAGCATGTGTGCCAATCAGAATCTGAGTTTTCTTATTCTGCAGATTTTCATGAATTACCTTTCGTTCACTTTTTTTAGTTGAGCCGGTAAGCAAGGCAACTTCAACGCTCATTCCACCCAGAAATTTCGTAATTGACTGGTAATGTTGCTGGGCAAGAATTTCAGTCGGCGCCATCAAAGCGCACTGGTATTCATTGTCCGCCGCAATCAGCATAATCATCAAGGCAACCAGGGTTTTACCGCTGCCAACATCACCCTGCAGCAACCGGTTCATCTGTATATTCCGGTTCACATCGCGCCTGATTTCTTTGATTACCTTTTTTTGCGCTTCCGTAAGTTCGAAAGGAAGAAATTTCGAGTAAAAGGTGTTAAAGTTGTAACCGATATTCGAAAATCGGTAACCTTTGTTTTTGTTTTCGCGGTGATGTTTCAACGCCAGAATTTTAAGCTGGATAAAGAACAGCTCTTCAAACTTCAGCCTGAATGTCGCATTTTTCAGGTCGCGGCTGTTTTCAGGTTTGTGAATTGTAATCAATGCTTCCTCCAGAGAAACAATTTTTAAACGTTGAATGAGATAAACCGGGAGCGTTTCCTTTATTTTTCCCCTGGCAAGATTACCGAGTGTGAGTTGTAACTTATTTATTGTCTTGGAGTTGATGAAAGTTTTTTTCAGATTTTCGGAAGTGATATAATACCCCTGAAAGATTCCTGAAGGGATCAGCTTTTTTTCATCCTCAGTTTCCATGTCGGGATGAACGATATTTATCCGGCCTCCAAATTCCGACGGTTTGCCAAAAACAATATACTCGGTGTCGGTTTTCAAATGGTCTTTTTGCCATTTCAGCGCTTTGAACCAGATAAGTTCGATGCTCCCGGATTCGTCGTAAAACTGTGCGCTTAACCGTTGTTTATTACCTTCGCCAACCGTTTCAACCGACCTGATTTTACCTTTGATCTGAATAAAAGGCATTTGCGAATGAATTTCCGAAATCCTGTAAAACTTTGTCCGGTCGATATATTTAAAAGGGAAGTAATAAATTAAATCTCTGAAAGTTTTAATTTTTAACTCTTTGTCCAGCAATTCGGCTCTTTTCGAGCCAACTCCCGGGAGAAATTTGATATCCTGTTCCAGAAAATCGGTCATCAGACAAATATACTTAAATTTGAAAAGTGAGTATTTCCAATAAAATCTTTTGGATATCGGCTTAATAAATTATTTTGTCCGAATTTTTAAAAAGAAAGGTATTCAGGCCGGAGATTTAAATATATTTAAGCGAATTTTACGTTAATGTAAACTGTAACAGATTAACTGTTTCAGATACTGATTTAAAAATTTTATTCATGAAAGAAAAAATAATTCACATTGAAAATATAGTAAAGAATTATAAGGTTGGAACCCAGATTGTCAGGGCTTTGCGTTCGGTTTCGCTTGATATTTACAAAGGAGAGTATGTTGCAATTATGGGAGCATCAGGATCGGGCAAATCGACATTGATGAATATTATCGGGTGCCTCGATACGCCTACCAGCGGTTCTTACGTACTTAACGGAAAGGATGTCAGCCGGATGTCGGATGATTCACTTGCCGAAATCAGAAATTCGGAAATAGGTTTTGTATTCCAGGTTTTTAATTTGCTGCCTCGCAGCAATGCACTTGAAAATGTAATGCTTCCGCTGATTTACGCCGGAGTGAGAAAGGCCCAGCGAAAACAGAGGGCTGAAAAAACCCTGAACGATGTTGGCCTTACCGACAGGATGACACACCGGCCCAACGAACTTTCGGGCGGACAAAGACAGCGGGTTGCCATTGCCCGTGCTCTTGTAAATGAACCTTCTATTTTGCTTGCTGATGAACCTACAGGTAACCTCGATTCGAAAATATCGGAAGAAATCATGAAACTTTTTGCCGACATTCACCGGAAAGGGAATACGCTTGTAATGGTTACCCACGAACATGATATTGCTATGCACGCTCACCGCATAGTTCATTTGAAAGACGGAGAAATCGATTCGGATGAAATTAATCCGAATCCAGTATATTAAAACTAAATTTTTAAAGTTGAAGATTTACACCAAAACCGGAGATGACGGAACCACCGGATTAGTAGGGGGCAACCGTGTTAAAAAATACGATTTGCGGCTCGAAGCTTACGGTACCGTTGATGAATTGAATTCTGTAATTGGTGTTTTGCGTTCTGCTGATTTGCCTTTCGATGTTGTTGAAATATTAAATAAAATACAAAACAAATTGTTTAATATTGGTTCACTTCTGGCATCAGATGAAAAAGGGGAGGCTTTCACTAAAAGTCTTGCAATTACGCAGGAAAACATAAAAGTTTTGGAAGATGAAATCGACAAATACCAGGAAAAATTACCGGAATTGACTCAGTTTGTTTTGCCTGGCGGAAATTTACAATCAGCTCAATGTCATGTTGCACGCACTGTTTGCAGAAGGGCTGAAAGGAGAATAATAGAATTTGCAGAACATACAAAAGTTCAGCCCGAAATCATCATTTACATTAACCGCTTATCTGATTTTCTTTTTGTTTTGGCGCGTAAATTAGCATTCGATAACAACATCGAAGAAATTGCCTGGAAGAAGGATTAAATCAGGTGACTTTGTTTAAAAACAGAAAACATTTAATTATGTTTTTTATTTGCGGAGAGAGAGGGATTCGAACCCTCGGTACAGTTACCCGTACAACGGTTTTCGAGACCGTCCCATTCGACCGCTCTGGCATCTCTCCGTTTTCGTGGCCAAAATTATAAAAAAATCCAGATTGCAAATTTTTATTTGTGCGAAATCAAAAATTCTGTTTCAGAACAACGGGTTTTAATTTAAAAAAGCCGTTTAAAAATATTTAGTTAGCTTTGCCGGCTTTAAAACGATTTCAGATGAAACACCGAATATTTTTTTCAGGATTAATTTTATCTATTTTCCTTGCAGCCTGCAGCGGACCAAAAGTTATTGCACCGGTTGTTTCGAATAAAACAATTGCAGAAAACGAAATGGCTGCAGGAAATTATCTGAACGCGATGACAGCCTGGAAGAAATATTTCGATCAGACTCCGGTTCAACAGGTCACCGGCGTTGAATTTTCCAATGCAGCCCAGACCGCTTTCAAGGTAGGTGATTTAAATCAGGCAACCAACTGGTTTGATCAGGCACGGTACAAAAATTATTCCGATCCCGGAATGTATTCAACTCTTGCCAAAATTTACCATTCGCAGGATAATATCTCAAAAGAGCTGGGGGCGCTCGAATTCTATTCAGCGAATTTTACTGAGAATTTGAATGAAGTAAACCGGCGATTGTTTGAAATCTATTCTGAAATCAATTCATACGATAAAGCGCTCGGAACCTGGGAAAAAATGGATGCAGGCTCGAAAAGCGAAATCTCAAATCTGAAATTATATTTCAGCATCAATAAAAAACTGGAAAAGCCGGAGGTGTGCGATTCAGTTTCGCTGGTGATTCTGAAGGCAGAGCCTGAAAATGTTGACGCTTTGGAATGGAACGCTCAGAAATATTACTGGCTGGCGGAAAACCGTTATCAAAAAGAAATGGAAAAATATAACCAGAATAAAACAAGCAAACAATATAAAATACTTTTAAATGAACTTGAACTGGCAACTGCCGATTTTAAAAGAGCGCTTCCGTATTTTGAAGCGCTTTGGAAAAACGGGCCCGGTGAAAAATACGCCAGCTACTTTGCCAATATTTATGCCCGTTTCGGAGACCAGGACAAAGTGAATTACTACAAAAAGTTCATGAAATAAAAGGGAGCCGGAGTTTCTAACTCCGACAAGGATTTATTAATTCCGAAACTTCTGAATTGAAAATCAAAATCACTGTTTTGCCTTCCTCAGATAAAATACAAAACCGTTCTTTTCACCTATTTTCTGAATATCCGTAAACTGATCCATATTTTTTGCAAGGTGGATTTTCGTCACAAAATAAACGTCTTTGTCGATATCGCCCGTCAGCAGCCAGTTGTCGTCGTAATAGTTCTTATTTTCGGGTGGGGTGGTGGCGCCATAAAACCATCCTGCATACGATTTAAAAAAGACATTCTTTAAATAAACGTTCTCACCGGCATGCGACTTGCAAAATTCCACGTTTGCATTTTGCGAATATCTTTCGATTTTTGGAACGAAAAGCATAATCACCGACACTGTAAAGAAAAGGGAGACAAGCCACAATGAAATTCCGCGTTTTAAAACATTTTCTTTCGGAATCCGGTAAAGGATAAAAAGCACTGCTGCAAGAAAAATTATTCCCGGAATAAATTCAAATCCCGACCAACCTCCGTCTGCCTGCAGGTTGGCAACTGCAAAAGGATCGTGAATCAGGTTTTGTCCGATAATTCTGACTTTGATTTTGTCGGTAAACGGTAAGATCAATGCAGGAATGGTAAAAAGTGTCGCCGTAAAAATCAGCAACCCTGAAATCCATTTGCCCCACACTTGTTTTTTTTGCCAGCCATTGTAAATGAAAGCTGCTGCCAGAAAAGAAAGCGGGAAATAACAAAGTGACGAATAATGTACAATTTTGGTTTTTACTATTGAAAACAGGATAAGAACAACCCAGAATAAAATCATCATCCATCTTTTCACCAGTCTGTAAAAATGTTCTTCTGAATTCTCTTTCTGAAATGATTTTAAAGCCAGAATCGATGTTGGGAAAACAGTGAAAAACAGAACCACAAAATGATACCCGAAAAAACCTCCGTGTCCCGCGTCTTTTGTCTGGAAAAGCCTGACCTGGTAAACGATAAAATCAATCACTGTATCCAGATGCCCGGTCAGGATTTGCACAATAAACCATGAACCTCCGACAAAACCGAGTACAAGAATGTAGATCAGAATATCAAAAATCCTTGTTTTGACTTTAAATTTCACAGAAATCAGGAAAAGGCCGGCAGTGATTATAATAATCAGGAATCCAACCGGACCTTTGGTGAGAATAGCAAGTCCCGCAAAAGCTGCGGAAAAAATTACATTTCTGATTTTCCGGGGATTTTCACCAAATGAATATAATATTAAGAAATAGATACTCAGAAAAATAAACAGGTTAAACCACGGATCGATAATTCCGGATTTAAAATAAAAAAACGGCAGAACAGAACCTGCAAATGCAAGTACCCAAAGCACTCCAAACAAATTATCGCGCATTTTCCGCCCAATATTGAATAAAACAAGCAAAGTCACAATTCCGCAGATTGCATTCGGGAAACGGGCTGCAAATTCGTTTATTCCAAGCAATTTCATCGAAAGAACCTGCATCCAGATAAATAACGGCGGTTTTTCCCAGAAAGGCAGAAAGTTAATCTGAACAGTGAGGTAATTTCTGGTGACGATCATTTCGCGGGCAGCTTCTGCAAAATTAATCTCGTCCCAATCGAAAAGATGGACTCCTCCCAAAAAAGGAACAAAGAGCAAAGCTGCTGCCAATGCAATGAATATCTGAATTTTACCTGGTTTTACCTGGTTAATCATTTTTGTCGGGTTAAAATGGATTGATCAAGCCATCGGTAATTGAATTTATCAAACCAAATCCAAAAAAGGATAATAAACAAAACTCCTGTTACTGAACCTGCCGTAATATCAATCAGAAAGTGCTGTGAAAGATAAACCCGCGAGTAGGCTGCCAGAAGTGCCATCACAAAAAAGACTAGTTTCAAACCGTTATTTTTCGAAAGCAGCGCCAGTGTAAGAAATACGTTAAACGCTGTACCCGAATGACCTGATGGAAAGCTTTGCAGGGAATAAAGTTTCACTCCTTCAATAAAATGAAGCCTGTATGATTCGTACAACTCAAAATATTTCGAAGGCCGGTAAACTTCGTGAAAAACGAATTTTTTAATGATATTTATAAAAAGTGATGTTGCAAGACTTCCGGCTAAAAACGCAAAAGCGACCCTGTATTTTACAAACAAAAGGATGATAAACAGGATTGCAATCATCGCACCATTGCCAAGGTTTGTGGTATATTTAAAAAATATGTCGAAAAAAGGCGAGTTGGCTTTGTTTGAGAGAATGTGCAGTTCAGGTTTTGGGTAAATGACAAGTAAACCAACAGCAACCACTACAAAAATGAGGGTCGGAACAAAAAACCAGAGGTTAGCTTTCAGTAAGTTTTTAACTTTTTGCACCACAGATCGGATATTTTCAGTCTTTAATAATTTCTTCTCCGTTACTGAATCTGGCAAACCGGCCTTTTTCACTCCCATGAACTACATCGTATCTTGACCACGGCCACCCGCCAAACTGTGTTTTTCTGTAATCGTTAAAAGCCTGCTGAATTTCGGCCATATTATTCATTACAAACGGACCGTATTGTTCAACCGGCTCATTTATTTGTTTTCCCTGCAAAAGAAGCAACCGCGCGGGTTTATTCCCGTTTCTGATGCTGATTTCCCGGTTTGCATTCAGTTCCAGAACATGATTGACCGGGATTCGGTTTGATTCCACTTCTATTGTTTCACCTTCAAAAAAATAGAGCGAGCGGCTGACATTTTCATTTGATACCGGAATTTTCCAGACAGCATTTTCTTCCAGTTTTATGTGCCAGATATTCACTTCGTTTTCAGGATCGGCAGCCCAGGAATCAGGCGCTGGTGCGGGTGCAGCGAAATTTTCGTATTTTCCTGCTGCAAGTTCTATTTCAATGTTTTTCTGGTTTTCATCCCGAAATCTGATTTTTGGAATCGTTTCAGCCCAAAGCATTTTATAATTCGGAATGACAAATTTTTTGGCTGCCGGAAGATTCAGCCATATCTGGAAAAGTTCACAGGTGTTCTTTTCATCCTTTTTCAGCAGCGGAAACATTTCGGAGTGCTGTAATCCGCTTCCCGCGGTCATCCACTGCACATCGCCGTTTCCGTAACGTCCGGCAGACCCGTTCGAATCTGCATGATCCACAAGTCCCCTCAAAACAAATGTCACGGTTTCGAAACCACGGTGCGGATGGGCAGGGAAACCAGGAACTTTATCGCCGTGGTACATCCGCCATCCGTCTTTAATTACAAAATCGTTACCGATGTTTCTTCCTGCCAGCGACGCTTTCGGGCCAAGCTGATCATTTCCTTCGGGATAAAAATCGAGATGATGAACACAAAACAGGAAAGGATCCTGTGTTTCCCACGGAAATCCAAGTTTTCTTATTTTCTGAATAGCCGAAACCTGCATAATCAACCTCGGTTTACTTCTTTCAGCGTTTTTTCAACCCGCGAAATATAATTATCGATTTGTTCAGGCTCTTCAAAACCGATAATAACCATGTCAACCGTTCCCAAACCCAAAACAAACTTGATTGAGTTGTCGATTTTCTGGCTTTCGTTCCTCAAACTGCCATTCCCGACCAGTTTCATGCCGATAACGCCTTTTCCCGATTTATGAAGCTGGTCGATCACTTTAACCACTTCCTCAGGTTCCGGTTTGTCCATGGCAATTCCGTAAGGATTGATACGGACATGAATTACATCGACCCAAGGACTTTTCACCGCATCCTTCATCGCATCGAGCGAGTGCACCGAAACACCATGTGCTTTGATAATTCCTTTAGCTTTCAGGTTTTCAAGAATGTCCATCTGTTTTTTCTGGCTGACAGTCCAGTCTTTATCTTCCATACAATGAATCTGCACCAGATCGATGTAATCGGTGTTCAGTTCTTTTCTGAAACGATCGACAACAATATTTGCATCCGGACGTTCAGGTTCAGGAATTCCACCTCCACGAACCCAGATTTTTGTTGTCAGTACGTAATCTTTCCTGTCTTTTTTAGCCAGAGCTTCGGCAATCAAACCATGTGTCCCATAAGTGTCGGCACAATCGAAATACCTGATTCCCTTGTCGTAAGCATGTTGAAGCAGGGCAATGCTTTTTTGTTTGTCCTGCTTTGTCAGAAACGAAGAGCGGTTACTGGCATGAACACCTGTGCCCATCCCGATTAACGTGGTTTCGATAACCGAATTGCCAAGTTTTACTTTCTGAAGCGGATTTAATGACGCGTAACTTGCTGTTGCAGAAGCAAAAATAGGATTTGTAAACAACAAATGAGCGGTTCCCAATCCAAGTGCGCTCACAAATTTCCGGCGGTTCATTTTAAAATCTTCCATGTTTTAATTTTTTATCAGGTTTTAGTTTGTTTAATATTTCTGTTAAAATAACAAATTAATTGGTTTTAGGTTGATAATGTCTTTTCAGCCATCGTGCCAGGCCGTCAAGACCCGGGAAAAGCACCCGTTCTGTTATGTTCGACTGGTCGAGTTTATCACGGATTTCCCATTTTAACCCGGCTGGAATGATCAGTCTGCGGTACATTTCGGGATGCCGAACCAGCCATTCGTCTAACACCGAGGTGGCATCGGTCATAATCGAAAACAATGCAAACTGGTTGACAATCCTGTCGTCGATCGAAGGAGGTTCGAAAAAAAGCACCTGACCTTTTCCGATTTCTTCATCAAACTTCTGGAGATTAGAATATTCTGATTCAAGCATATCCACGGTAAAAGCATTGCACTTTTCGTTTAAAAGGAGCGTTTTCAATGGTTTGGGAACAAGGCTGTTGACCTTGACAAAATCGATTTTCCAGATCACACCGTCGAGATCGAATTTTTCGGAGTTGGATGTGGCAAAATGCATGGCGATAAACGGTGAATATGTCCAATCCAGCAAACGTGTCGGAAGCCCGTGATGTTGCGCCAGAACCAGCGATCTCAGTTGCGTGTTTGTATGTATCGATTCGCTTGTCCGGGCATATTTTCTGAAGTTGCGCAAAATGTGGTATTCCAGTTCAGGTCTTTCACCACAATTTCTCAAAAAACTGTTTTCGAGCCGGTAAGTGCAATCCGATAAACCACGAAAAGCGTAATCGCTGCGAAATCTTCCCAATTCAGGTTTCCATGCTTCGTGATAAACTTCTTCGACCAGATGCGACCAGCTTCTGATGACAATATCATTTGCAGTTATTTTGCAGTTCATCCGGGTTTTTGTGTAAAATATTTCTCCGAATTTACAAAAACAAATGAAGTCAGAAGTTCTCCTGATCATTTATAAATACAAAAAAAGGAAACCGATTTTTCAATTTCCTTTTCAACTGTCTGATAATTAATGCTGCTTGTCGGCTGCTAAAAATGTTTTTTGTTTTCGGGTGTTTTACTGATTGTGCCTGGATTAAGTATCGAATCAGTACTGGTTTTAAGTTTCAGTTCATCGCTGAAATGAACCGTTTTGTCTGTCTGCCTGATCACATTGGGCTGAACTGTAATTTTTTCGACAGGAGTACTGTTTTTAAAGAGGTCGATTTTATGACCGATTTTTAAACCTAAAAGATAAAAGATGGATGAAAAAAGAAAAATTGTTTTCATAGTTGTTTTGTTTTCCGGCTTTGAACGTTTTATTAATTGCACACCAAATTATGCAATTGCCGGTATCCGGCGAAATAATATCTGTGAACTGCATCAACTTTTCTGCGAATAACCGGTTATTTTCTGCCAACAGAAATTTCGCGAAGTGATATAAGACAGAATTAATTCCTGATTTTTTGATTTCTTCCGATAAAATAGTACAGGATGGCGCCAATAATCCACGACAGCAAAACTACAAGCACCCAGATTATTTTGTTGTTCCCGGTGAATTCGTTTTTTAAAATATCGACAAGTGCAATGATTGGAAGGATAAAAAACACAGCCGTTGCTGCAAGTATCAGTACAATTTCCTGTACCCCGATAATTCCGCAAATTTCCATGATTGTTTTTTTAATTTCAGGTAAATGTACGAAAAACTGAGGTTAAACAGAATGTCAGAGTTTCACCTTTCTTCAGGGCTGTTACAAAAAGATAACAAACATGTAATTGAGTTTTGAAACCTGCTACATATAATCCTTATAATTGCAATTTGATTGTAATATCTGATATCTGTTTCAGTAAATGATAAAATTTTAAACTGCTTTTTTATGATCCGTTTTTTAATGCTCTTCGTTCTTGTTTCTGTTCTTATTTCAGGTTGTTCGCCAAAAGAAGCCAAACATGAAATTTCCGATTGGCGCGGGCCCAGCCGCGACGGTATATACCACGAAAAAAACCTGCTCAAACAGTGGCCGGAAAAAGGCCCCGAAATGTTGTGGTCGTTCGAAGGACTGGGTTTTGGGCACAGCAGTGTTGCAGTTGCCAACAACAAAGTGTATGTAACCGGAATAAAAGATACAATTGCATCAGAAGGAACACTTTACACTTTTGATCTTGCAGGAAATCTGCTCTGGCAGAAAATTTACGGAAAGGATTTTACCTGGAATTTCCACGGAACACGCTCCACACCTGTGGTTTACGACAGCCTGATTTATATTGAAAGCGGAATGGGAGCTGTTTACTGCCTGAATGCTGAAACCGGAAATCAATTATGGACAGTGAATTTTGTAAAAGATCTTGGCGCCGATTCTGTTGTGCAGTTTGGTTTTGCCGAATCGGTTCTGATCGATGGCGAAAACCTGATTTGCGTACCCGGGGGAAAGGAAAACAACGTGGTTGCCCTGAACCGTTTTACCGGTGAAAAAGTATGGAATTCACCCGGCTTTGGCGAACCTGCAACCTACAACTCCCCGGTACTGATCGACAGAAACGGACAAAAGCTGGTAATTGCGATGACTGCAAGCTCAATTATGGGAATTGATGCAAATACGGGGCAAATGTACTGGCGGATTGAGCAAACCCAGCAAAACAAGATTCATGCAGTCACACCGGTTTATTACGATGGTAAAATTGTTGTTGCCAGTGGAGGACGTGAAGCAACTTCAGGACTGGTTCAGTTGAAGTTGTCGGAAAACGGGAAAAGCGCGAAAGTCGCCTGGAGAAATAAAAAGTTCATCACGCTGATGGGAGGTTTGATCAGGTTGGATTCTTGTCTTTACGGTTCGGCATATCTGAAAAACGACTGGCAGGTGATTAACTGGAACACCGGGGAAATGCTTGCTCAGAATAAAGATTTGGGTGGAGGTTCGGTGATTTATGCTGATGGGATGTTTTACTGTTATGCCGAAAACGACGGCGAAATAGCACTGGTAAAAGCCTCACCGAACAGCTTTGAAATTATAAGCAAATTTAAAGTCCCGCTGGGAACCGATCAACACTGGGCCCACCCGGTGATAAATGACGGCAAACTGTTCATCAGGCACGGAAACGCACTGATGGTGTACAAAGTGGGGGAGTAATCCAGTTGAATTTATTTGGAATATAAACTTGCGGCTTTTTGTTGCTCTGCACTAATTAATTCGATTAATTGAACAGGTTGTATTACTTTCATTAAACTCCCGTATGAAAGCAATTCCATAATAAAATCATGTGTCAAATAAAGCTTCAGGCCGATTTGCAGTTCATTTTCATTGTCAGCAATTACCTTTTGCGATTCGTGCAATGGCAGCGATTTGATGTACTTCCCCTGAAACGGGTCGAAGGATAAAACAATCTCCTGTGGCTCTTCATCATCGGGACAGATGATTCCGAAACAGTACCTGTAATTTTCCTCCACATTGAAGTTTGCAGGAAAAGTAAACTTACGTTTAGTGATTTCAAGGTTCGACAAACGGTCGAGGGCAAAACTCTTTATTTTATTGTCGTTTAAATCTTTGGCAAGAATATACCAGCGGTTTTTAAACTCCTTTAAAGCATAGGGTTCAACAGTGCGCAGACTGACCTGGTCTTCCCAGAATTTGTGATATTCAAACTTAATTTGCACCCGGTTGCGGATGGCATGTAATAAACCAAAAAGGTTTTCTGTACCGGCAGGGCGCCGTTTTTCAAAATGAATGTATTCCGAAAGCCGATCGGAAATGTTAAGCGCGTTAAAAGTGTCAAAAGCTTCCAGGACTCTCATCCCGGTTTCGGGTTCATCGTTCATCATAATTTTGTAAACTTTCAGGTTTCTGTCGTATTTTATTTCGATGTTATACAGCGAATAAATGTCCCCGATATCACGCTGAAATGTGCGCAGTGAAACACTAAAATTGTACGACTGGATTTCAGATTCCAGTTTCAGGTAATCCGAAATTTCCTGAAACGTTGATGGTTTTTTGCGAAGCCTGTTGATTATCAAGCTGTAGCGTCCAAATGTTTCCCGTTGTGCCATGGTTTATGTTTCTTTATTTCTTCCAGTTGTTTCAGTAGCGACTTCTCCTCTGCTCTCAAATTAGCCGCCAATTCAAAATTTACTTCTGCAATTGCCTCCTTTTTTGCCTCAGTCACCTTTTGCAGTTTTCTTTTCAGTTCCAGTTTTTCGTTCATCTGATTTTTTTAATGGATTTGAACCAAAGATAAATGTTTAAAACGACAAAATATGACGCAGTGATAATTATTTTAGAGATTAACTGATTAAAATTCAGTGCTTTTAATGATGCGCGGTTTTGGAGGGTTGAAAGCCTTTTATGATTTTTTTAAAATACATTGCCGACTTTTTAGAGATTCTTTATTTAATGCAGCATACTGATATTGCGCTCCTCAGGAGATTGTTATTCTTAATATTTGCATCTGGCTACAAGTATGTGCGCAGCGCTGCTGCTTTGTGGGGCTGCAGAGCAGCAAAATATTTGTAACTAAATAGTTAGCCATATTCAAAAAGCTACATCGTAGCGTAATCTTAATTTCTTTAATTTTGCATGAAATAGTGAAAATAATAATCGAAGTATAGCTATAGCTATAACTAAACTTAAATGAATAAATTTGCATTAAAATACATTGACGAAATTGTTGGTCGGCTCAAAATTTTCAAGTTACTGGTTAACAACCGCTGTGAATATGATGAGTTTGAAAGGCAAATTGAAACGGAAGGTTCTTATTCTTCGGAATTAGTTATTTTTCAAACCCGGTTGCAGGAAATTGCTGATTGCAAATTGCTGCCAAAGGAAAAGTTCAGGAACATTACACCAAAAAAGGAGTTGGTGAAGGAATATGAAATTAAAACCAGGCATTTGCGGGTGTACCTGTTCCACGAGGAGAATACCGGAAGGGTAATTGTTTGCGGTGGGAAAAAGACTACACAACAAAAAGATATTAACCATTTTCGCCGTATAAAGAAGGAATATTTAAATCGATAAAACAGATAGAAATGCTCACTCGTGAAGAATTAATGAAAAAACCTGAGTACTGGCTTGAAACCATTCAGAATGAGATTTTTCGCCAGGTAACTGCCTATTTAAAAGAGAACAACCTGACTCAAAACCAGTTGGCAGAACAACTTGGCGTAACAAAAGGGTATGTTTCGCAAATTATGAAAGGGGAGTTTAACTACACCCTGAAAAAGCTAATTGAACTTTCGCTGGCAGTTGGCAAAGCCCCGATAATCAATTTTATTCCGCTGACTGAAATCGTTTCTGCCGAAAGTGAAAAAGCTTCATCTCCCGAAACTCGGCCAATTAACCAGGTAGCTGAACCAATTGAGAATTATAAAAGTAATGGGAAATAATTTATGCTCATGGCTTGTGCCTTTATCGATTCTTTATTTAGTATGGCTTTGAGATATATTACGCTCCTTTGGAGCTTATGTTTCTGAACATCTGTTTCCACTACAAATATTTACACAGCGCTGCTGCTTTATGGGGCTGCAGAGCAGCAAAATATTCGTAGCCAATTAGATAGCCATATTCAAAAAAGCTACATCGTAGCGTAATCTTAAACTCTTTTTTAATTTCTGCAATTCCGGCATTGGCAGATGATGGAGAACTGGTTTCGTAAATCCTCGTTAATAATGAACTGTTTTTTTCTAAACTCAATCATGTACCTGTCTTTTGAAATATGTTTCATTCTAATGGGATTCAAATAAATTATTTCAAATTGTTTCATTAGCTTCCCAAAGGCTGATAAATCATGTTTGAACAGGGTAATTATATCTTCCGGTTCGGTTTTGTAACTCATCACAAAGAAGTTGGCAAGAAAGAAAGCCTGCATTTTTGACACTTTGAAATACACGGAAAGTTCCTTTAATTCGCCATCAATTTTCTCATACAACACAGTATCCAACTTATTTCCTTTGGCTGCAT
>JBBIPU010000022.1:0-35539 GCA_037442685.1 Draconibacterium sp.
TGATTATCCAAGTTTCGATGAAGAGTTTTTGTCGAGATAAAGCCATGTTGAAGGATGTTCCTGTAATACCGAAGCCGGCACCATTGGCGTGATATCACACATAATCGTATTTCTTACCGCATCAGTTTTTCGCTCATCCGGCACGCTGCAAATAATATGTTTCGATTTCATGATCTGGCGAATCGACATGCTGATTGCCTGCCGCGGAACATCGTCAAAAGTGGGAAACCAGCCTTCGCCAAGCTGCTGTTTGCGGCAATTTTCATCGAGATTTACCACAAGGTAAGGTTCTTCTGTTTCAAAATCGGCAGGTGGATCGTTAAAAGCCAGGTGACCATTTTCGCCAATGCCGACAAATGCAACATCAATCGGGTGCCTGCTAATGATTTCGCCTAATCGCTTACACTCCTTTTCCGCCCCATTTCCGTTTACATAATGAAAGTCTTTTAACGAAACCAGCGATACAAACCTTTCTTTCAGATATTTCCGAAAAGATGCCGGGTGTGTTTCATCAACTCCAATGTATTCATCGAGATGAAAACCAGTGACCACACTCCAGTCGATATTTTCCTTTACCAGTTCTGAAAGCATTTCGAACTGAGAGGCGCCGGTGGCTACAATTATATTGGCTTCTCCCCTTTCTTCAATCGCTTTTCTGATGAATTCAGCGCCCTTTTGGGCTGCCTGCTTGCCAAGTTCCTGTTTTGATGCTGAAATAATTATTTCCATAATTCAATTATTATTTTTCTTTGCTTTTATTCCCGATTAAAACAATACAAATTATTCTTTTAGTTTTTTTCCAGTTTTGGTTTCATTTAATACAGATTTTGCATTTAACGCTGTTACCACCTTTGTACCGGTTTTGGCTTCTAATTCTTTACGTGCCACATTGGCAACATTACCGCCTTGCCTGGCAACTTTCTTATTTTCTTCAAAACTTTTTGGTTCAACAGCTTGTGAAATATCTTTGGTTGATGCCTCTGCCAACATATTTAAGATGAGTTCGGTATTGGTCATGTTATCGCGCAGGTTTTCATTTTTCAGGCTTTTCAGTATTTTGTATTCTTTGGTCGTTTTACCTGACCAGGCTTTGGTAATAATATCGGTAAGTGTGGCAAATTGCTGACCCTCTTTCAGCCCGCGTCTTTTCCATTCATCGGTCAGTTCTTTCCTTATTTCAATACTTTTCAAACGTTGGTTTATCCAGTTTTCTGAATAACCTAACTTAAGATATTGCTGCAAAGCCCTGTCAATAGTTAATTCGGGGTCTTGCATTTCATCCAAACGTTCATTTGCTATTTGAGCCAGCCACAGTTTAAAAGGTTCAGCCTTGGGCGATGGGATAGATTGTATGAGCCTGAAAAGCTGTTCGGTGTCGGCAACATCTGTCATATAAAATTTTCCATCGGTAGATTGCATTTTCAGTTGTCCCAATTTTTGGGACAACTCACTCCCTTCAGTTTTGAGTTTGGTTTTTAAAGCATTCCAATATTTCCGTGGTCTTGGACTGTCGGTTAAAACTTCAATAACATCAATTATTGAAATAAACCATTTTTCCTGTTCTGCATCCCACAAGGTTCTTACTTTTTTATCTTCAAATATTTTAATCGAATTTTCTGGTTTCATACTATCTCAGTTATTTACTTGTCAAATGTATCAATTTAACAGGTTTCAAATTATCATCCAGCGGGGTCATTTTTGGCATCAGCAGATGGACAAAACCAAGAATTACCAGGTACGAAAATCCTGCTAATATAAATGCCCAGAAATAGCCTGAATTGTTGGCTGTATCGAGCACCGAACCCAAAGCAATATCCGCAACAATTGCAACAGCAACGCCCACCATTTTCCCGATCCCGATTACCGAAGCCACTGCTTTTTTAGGGAAAACATCGGGAACAAGTGTGTAGCTGTTTATCGACCACGACTGATGTCCGGCAGCCCCAAGTCCGATAAGAAAAACTGCCAGCCACTTTCCTGCAACCACCGGAACAAAAACTACCGGTAGAATTATGATTGCACAAACCAGAAGCGTGATTTTACGCGCTTTATTTACCGACCAGCCTTTTTTAATGAGCAAACCTGAAATGTATCCGCCAAACAAACTGCCAAAATCGGCCATTACAAAAATCACAAGAAACGGCAAACCGATATTATTGATGTCAACTGCAAACTGTTCTGCCAGAAATTTGGCGCCCCAAAACAAATAAAACCACCACACTGCATCTGTTACCGTAGTAAGCGCAAAAGCCCACGTTTCTTTTTTAGGCAGCAGTTTTACCCAAGCAATTTTTTCGGTATTCTCTTCTGCCGAATCGCTGTTGATGAACGCCAATTCTTCTTTCGATAATTTCGGGTGAACTTCAGGTTTTTTATAGGTTCGGAGCCACAAAAACACCCACAAAGCGCTTAAAATTCCGGTAAAAAGAAACGGAACCTGCCAGTTTTTTCCTTCAACAGTTACGATTGCACCAACAATAAAAGGGGCTAAAATTGCGCCAACACTTGTCGATGCATCGAAAATTCCTGTGGCAAATGCCCTGTCCTTTTTAGGAAACCACTCGGCAACTGTTTTAATCGCAGCCGGAAAATTCCCCGACTCACCGATTCCAAGGCCAAAACGTGCAACGATAAACCCAATCAAACCGAAAGCCGGCCTGATTACAGCATGCAGCATTCCGAAAATACTCCAGATGACAATGGAAATGGTGTACCCGGTTTTTGTTCCAAGCCTGTCAATAATTCCGCCCATAAACAACAAACCTATTCCGTAGGCAATTTTAAACGAAACCATGATTGCAGCGTAATCCTTATTGCTCCAGTCGAATAGTTTTTGCAAAGTGGGCGCCATCACACCAATAATGCTTCTGTCGAAATAGTTGATGGTTGTCGCCATAAAAACCAGTGCAAGAATACGGTAACGGTAATTTCCGATTTTAATATTTGTCATTTGTGTTATGTTTTTGGTGGTAATTATTATTTAGAATTATCGTAAACCAACTCCCCTTTTACGTATGTTTTCAGAATATTTACTTTGAAATCATCGATTGTAAAAAGAATCAAATCGGCTCTTTTGCCCGATTCAAGTGTTCCGCGATCACCAAGATTGTACAGTTTTGCCGGATTTGTACTTGCCATCTGAATTGCTTCAGCCAGGCGGCAGCCTGTGACTTCCATAATGTGCCCCACCCCTTTTGTAATCGGTGAAGCAGAACCGTAAAGCACATTCTGTGCCGGGTAGTACAACTTTCCTTCTTTTGTCAGTTCGATGGTTTCCCCGGTTTCGGTTTTGTATTGTCCGGGTTCAAGGGCAGCGTAACTGGTTACATCAGAAGTTATTATTGTATTCCGAACCCCCTTTACTTTATAAAATGTTTTAATTTCTTCGGGAAGTAAATGAAACCCATCACAAATGATACTGATCATCAAATCGTCGTTGGCAAGCTGCGGCCAAAGCGGATTGTTATGCCGGTTGATCATGTTTGCACAACCGTTTCCGAGGTGGGTTGAGATTCTGGCGCCATTTACAACAGCCCGATTGAGTTGTTCACTGTTTGCATTGTGATGACCAACCGCTACAATAATTCCTTTTTCATGGCATTTTTTAATGAAATCCTGCGCTCCTTCCATTTCCGGAGCGATTGTTACCTGTAAAATATTCTCTCCCGAAGCCTCATACATCTGCATGAATTCATTCCAGTCGGGCAATCGCACAAACTGTTTCGGATGAGCGCCACGGTAACCATCTTCGGGATTAATATACGGTCCTTCCAAATGGAATCCGGGAATTGAACCAAGCAGTTTTTCGTCTTCAATCGATTTTGCCAGAATCTCAAAATTTCTGACCAGAACTTCCTGACTATTGGTAGTTAACGTAGGCAGGTAAGTTGTAACTCCCTTTTTCCAAAGCTCGGTTGTGGCTTTTTCGATGCCTTCCAAAGTCAGGTCGCTTTCACCGAATGCAAACGAAACTCCTGCAAAACCGTTCACCTGGTTATCGATAAAACCCGGGGCGATATAAATTTTACTGTTTTCATCCTTTAATTTTTTTAAAGGTTTAATCTCAGCAATTTTGCCATTTTCAATTTTTACCCGAACGGGTTTTCCTGTTGCGTAATGAATCCCTTCGATAGTTTGCTGAGCACTAATTTCAGTTTTCCCAAAAAACACAAATAACACAACCAGTAATATTAATTTTAAATTCATTAATCCAGTTTTTGATATACCACGTCTGTCCATTTTTCAGAAACTGCCGATTTTTCAAGCGCTTCGAGTACCGAAACACAGTTTAAAATGCTCTGGTGTGTGCGGGGTTCCTTTCCAGTCCTGAACATTTCAACCATATCGATATCGTATTTGGCAGGATCGGATTCTTCGACCCTTGGTTTCAGTTCGAAAAATTTATCACCGGCTTCAACAAAAGTTTCCCATCCGTAAGCTTTTTCTTTAATCACCAAAGTTGCAAACAATCCAGATACAAATTTGACGCTGGCATTTCCATATCTGCCGTTTCTGCTGATCCTGACCTGCTGAATATCTTCTCCAAAAATAAACATCAGGGGTTGTACAATATGAACTCCATAAAAAAAGATGCCTCCATATTCCGATTCGAAATCAGCAGTACCGGTCCGGATAACCTGACCGATTTTTCCCATTTCAGCAATCTGATTCTTCATATCGAAAGTAGCTGCAGTTTGTGCAACTGAACTGTAGGAAGTGACGGGCGTTCCGGCTTTTTTTGCCATTTGCAGAAACTCCTTCCCTTCGGCTGCGCGGTAACAAAATGGTTTATCGATGAAAGCCGGAATACCGGCTTTCACAAAGGGTGTCGCCGCTTCGAGATGATATTTGGGGTGACGGTGATCCACGATCAGTGCATCAATTTTCCCCATCATTTCCAACGGATCTTTCACCTGGTTGGGAATATTGCCTTTTTCCATCGCCGCTTTGGCAAAAGCATCGGTTTCTCCCCACACGTATTTTACTTCAACTCCGGGAAATTTTTTATCGATATTGAAAAGCTTGCCAAAGCCAACAGTGTGCGAGTTTTCGGCCCCGATTATTCCAATCCGGATTTTTTTTTGTTCTGTAAACGAATTTGCGAAAATTGCTGGTGCGACCGCTGTCACTGCAACTCCACTTCCAATCGTTTTTATAAGATTTCTTCTATCCATATTATTTCAGATTTTCATTTCCCATCCTTTTTCATATTCACGCGACCAGAGTTTCTGCGCTTCAGAATCGTTCAAAATGTGTCCGTTTTCAGGATTGATTTCGAGAGAATGGCCAACCCGCTGTGCAATATTACCAAGCTGGACCAGCAAAGTACTTTTATGACCTGAATCAATGCCCGACTTCAATGGTTCACCTTTCTTTATATTATTGAAAAGATTGCGGATGTGCAGTGCATCAAGAAATCCCGCCGGATTTGCTGCATCACGCGGATCAATTTCCTTGGTGTCTTTTACTTCTTTTAAAAGATTGTTTTTCAGGTCGTAAACTTTATATTCATTTCCTCCGGTAATCAACAGTGATCCTTTCTCTCCGTAAAACTCAACACCGACCGAACTCCCTTCAATATATTTTCCGTTACAACTTCTTCCTTCCCAACTCATCGAAACATTTTCTTTAAAATCGAGGTTAATTACCTGTGTATCGGGTGTTTCCCAATCATCAATGAAACAAAACCGTCCACCGTTTGAACTTACTTTTACAGGATAATCTACTCCAAGCCCCCAGCGAAGAAGATCAATCATGTGTGTTCCATTGTTCAGCGCTTCGCCGGTTCCCCAGTGCCAGAACCAGTGCCAGTTGTAATGCACAATGTTGTCTTTGTACATTCTGCGGGGGGCCGGGCCTTGCCATAAATCCCAGTTAAGTCCTTCAGGAACAGGAACTTCCCTTCCAATTCCAATCGATTCGCGGTTGTTGGTGTACCAGCCTTTCCCAAAATACGGGCGGCCGATTACTCCGGATTTTAAATCTTCAATTGCCTGAATTACATTTGGCCACGACCGCCGCTGATTTCCCATCTGGATTGATTTTTTATAAACCGAAGCTGCCTTTACCAGCATTTCACCTTCGTTTGGATTGTGACTGCAGGGTTTCTCCAGATAAACGTGTTTGCCTGCCTGCAAAGCCAGCAACGCAGCTGGTGCGTGCCAGTGATCGGGTGTGGCAATCACCATCAGATCAACATCTTTGCTTTCGAGCGACTTTCTGAAATCATTAAAAACCAGTGGTTTTAATTCCTGGATTTTCTCCACCGCTGAAGTACATTTACCGACCACCCTTGAATCAACATCGCAAATATGAATAACATCACATTCATCCAGGTATGCAAAGTTTTGTGAGAGCGCGTACCCCCTTGAGTTGACACCCATCACGGATGCCCTGATTTTTTCATTTGCACCGATGATCCGGTTGTAACTCCGGGCGCTGAAACCAGGCAGAATTCCGCCAACCATTAAAACCGCAGAACCTGCCGCAGCCTTCCTGATAAAATCGCGACGTGAATTTTTATCTCCCATGAATTCTGATTTAATTGGTTTACTTAGACCGCTTAAATTAGACTTTAATTTTGAGATTTAAAAACGGCGGAAACGAAAAAATCCCATTTTCAATACCGATGATGGCATTAAAAACAGGATTCAGTTTTAATAGTTAAAGGTTTCTGTTTTTACATTGTCAGGTTTTTAACCTGTTATAAAATCAAGAATATTGCTTGCACCACTGGCTTTGCCCATGGTGTAAAATTCTGTATATCCACATTTTGAACACGAAACAGTGTGAAATTTTCTGTTCTGAATATTGAAAAAACGTGTAAATCCTTTCCCTGTGGTACGAATCTCATCGACAACTGCTTTTCGGTTGCCGCATTTCTCACAGATATAACTTTTATTTTCCATAGGTTCAACTTTTTATTTTATTCTGGTTCATCATTTTCAATGTTTACGTCATCAGAAGGTTTCAGTCGATTTGCCTCGCGTAAGGCAGAATTAATAATCCATTCCAACTGTCCGTTAATACTTCTGAAATCGTCGGCAGCCCATTTTTCAACTGCCGCAAGTATTTCCGGATTTATTCTTAGCACAAATGTTTTCTTCTTCATTATATTCCTTCACTTTCTCCTGACATCAGTTTCCTTAGAGCATATTCAAGTGCCTGTTTTTTTTGTGTGCCAATCAGTAGTTTTTTCCCATTGGTAAAATAAAGCTGCAACCCGGTATTTCCTGAAACAGTGTAAGCTGTTCCCACCCTGCGCCGTCTTTTTATTCCATGCCCCCCGAATTCACGATTAGCATTAAAAGTTCTTATTTCATATCTTTTAACCTGGTCAGGAGTAATCTTTTTCCAATTTCTGATTAAAGGTGGAAAACTTACCCAAATCGCTTCATTGGTAATTTTCATTTTCAGGGTCATTTTAATTATCAGATAATTTGCGGCAGCAACCAACGCAACCACTCCCAGCCCGATTGCCGCCAAAGCTCCTGTACTTAACGGATTATCACCAAATGGAACATGAAGAACTTCCTGTGAATAAATACCATAAACAAACGGAGAAATTGCAGCAAACATCGACACCAGAAGAACAATGATCATCCACTGCTGATTGTTTTTCTGCTCTTCCTGAAAAAGAATCTTTTCCATTTTAATACAAAGTTCCTGTATTCACAACCGGTGTGGCATCTTTATCGCCGCAAAGCACTACCATTAAATTACTTACCATTGTAGCTTTTTTCTCTTCATCAAGATTAACGATATTTTTCTTGCTGAGTTCGTCCAACGCCATTTCCACCATACTGACCGCACCTTCAACAATTTTAAAACGGGCGGCCACAATTGCAGTTGCCTGCTGACGTTTTAACATTGCCTGAGCTATTTCCTGCGCATACGCAATATGATTGATTCTTGCCTCAATCACCTGAATACCTGCAATGTCCAGCCGTTCCTTTATTTCTGCCTCAAGCTGTTCGTTAACTTCTTCGGTGCTTTCACGCAAAGTAAGCTTGGCCTTTTCGTCTTCGATATTGTCGTAAGGATACATTCCGGCAAGTTTCCGGAGAGCAGCTTCGCTTTGCACCACAACAAAATGTTCAAATTCATCGACACCGAAAGCTGCCTTGAAAGTATCCTGCACTTTCCATACAAGCACTAGGCCAATCATTATCGGATTTCCCAGCTTATCGTTTACTTTTATGGTTTCGCTGTCAAAATTCCTTGCCCTGAGCGATATTTTTTTCCTGACAAAAAACGGATTCACCCAGTAAAAACCATTGTTTTTAATTGTACCCTTGTAAGCCCCGAACAATACCATTACACAACTTTGGTTGGGATCGACCACTGTAAAACCTATTGCTGCTACAATAAAAACCACAACAAGTATTGCCGAAGAAATTACCATTCCGCGTAAAAAGCCAAAAATGAGAACAGCTAAAATAATCAGTTCCAGAACCAGGAACAGATAACCCGAGAAACCTTTGTATTGTTTTTCCATGACATTAAATTTAAATTATTATAATATTATTTTGATATCAAATTTAAAACATTTCAAACTTAAAAACAACAGAAACTTCATTTTTTTTATTTTCCGGAATTAATGACGGTTACAATACAATGTAATACAAAGAATTTCAATATGTTAAACGAATAAAATATTGCAATCTAAATTCACCGGGTTCTTTCATTGCCTCCTGATATCCGGAATTATTGGGTGAAAACTCAGAATATCACCCTTAAAATGACAAATGACAGATGTTTAAATTGGCCTGTTGTTACAATTATTATTGAATTTGGTTGTTAGAAATGCGATGAAAGGGTTAAAAAAGAAAGAGTTGCCTAATCAGCAACTCTTTCTTTTTTAGTTCAGATTCATTTCTACATAACCCGCATCTTTTGTTTTGCATACTTCATAAGAGCGGGCAAAATTTAGAATATTTCCGATGACCGTATCCGAAGGTTCTATTCCGGTATCTTCGGGCATCGTAACCACAAAATCATTAATTAGATTTTCAACCAGACTATCCTGATCTGACACATTTTCCGGTTGAAAACTATTAACAAAATAAATTAAGGTAGAGAATTTTGTCATAGGCAATTTTAAGATTTTCATTTACTTAAAAACGCCCGGTACCCTTTTTTATTGTGTTAACAAAGGTTAAAACTTAGTAAGAATCAAGTTCTTTTTTTCAACCAATTTTCTTAGATTAATCAATGCATATCGCATTCTTCCCAAAGCAGTATTAATACTCACATCGGTTTGTTCAGCAATTTCTTTGAAACTCAGATCCTGATAGTGTCGCATTAAAATCACCTGCTGCTGATCTTCAGGCAATTCATTAATTAGGTCTTTTACCTCGCTTAAAATCTGGGTGTTAATCATGTTATCTTCAACAGTATCTTCAGAAAATTTCTGGGAATTGAAAATATCCACATCCAGACTGTCGTTTGATACGGTGCCTTTCAGTTTTTCTTTTCTGAAATGATCAATGATAAGGTTGTGAGAAATTCTTAAAACCCAGGAAACAAATTTACCGTTTTCGATATACCTGCCTTTTTTTAAAGAGCGGATTACCTTAATAAACGTTTCCTGGAAAATGTCTTCAGCAAGTTCCTGTTTCTTAACAATAAGCAGAATATACGAAAACACCCTGCTTTTATGCCTTTGAATTAAAACCTCAAGTGAATATTGATCACCGCCTATAAATCGCTGAACGAGCTCATTATCGCTCAGTGCATTTTCTTTAGACATTACCTTCTATTTAAATTAAAACAAAAAGTAAATTTTTTCTATAGGCGTCTTTTTAAATTGAAGTGAAACAAATTGTTAATTTTGCTTGCGTAAAAATGTGACATTTTAATGAAAAATACAAATTTTTAACAAAATAATAGTTTGCCCGACATTATATGCCAGATCAAAATACAAGTAAATACATTGAAATTCAGAATGCCAGGGTACATAATTTAAAGAATATCAGCTTAAAAATTCCGTTAAATAAGTTTATTGTAATAACCGGAGTTTCGGGTTCGGGCAAGTCATCCCTGGCTTTCGACACACTCTTTGCCGAAGGACAGCGACGTTATGTGGAAAGTCTTTCTTCTTACGCCCGTCAGTTTTTAGGAAGAATAAACAAACCTGAAGTTGATTTTATCAAAGGAATTCCCCCCGCAATTGCAATCGAACAAAAGGTAAACACCCAAAATCCCCGGTCCACAGTGGGAACTTCGACTGAGATTTATGATTACATGAAACTTCTGTATGCCCGGATCGGGAAAACGATTTCACCGGTTACAGGCAAGATTGTAAAACGTGAAAGCGTTTCTGACGTTCTGGATTACATGAACACTTTCTCAAAAGGAACCAGGTTGATCATTGCTGCCCCGCTAAAACAAAAAAACGGAAGAACGCTTATCCAGGAAGCTGAATTGCTTATGCAGCAAGGATTTACACGTTTGGAAAACAATAATGAAATACTCAAAATAGATGAACTTGTAAAAACAAGTTCATTAAATTCATGTCACGGAGCCTGTAATATAGTAATAGACAGGATTTCAACAGACTTTGATGAAGATACTCAAAGCAGGATGGCCGATTCGGTTCAGACTGCATTTTACGAAGGCCATGGTGAATGCATCGTTAAGGTATTTCCTGAAAATGAAATCATTTCACGCACGTTTTCCAACCGTTTTGAAGCAGATGGAATAGAATTCGAAGAACCGTCGGTGCACATGTTCAGTTTTAACAACCCGGTTGGGGCCTGTCCGATGTGCGAAGGTTACGGGAAAGTGATCGGGATCGATGAAGACCTTGTCATTCCGAATAAGTCACTTTCAGTTTACCAGGATGCAATTGCGTGCTGGAAGGGTGAAAAAATGGGAGAATGGCGTGATCAGTTGATTTATTCGGCAGAAAAATTCAATTTCCCGATACACAAACCTTTCTATGAACTTACTGATGAACAGAGGTTTCTGGTATGGACCGGAAATAAATATTTTGAAGGGCTGAACCGGTTTTTTAAATATCTTGAAGAAAACAGTTACAAGATTCAGTACCGGGTGATGCTTTCACGTTATCGCGGAAAGACCACCTGCCCCGAATGTAAGGGGAGCAGGTTAAAAAAAGAAGCCGGATATGTAAAAATCAATGGCAAATCGTTACAGGAAATTGTTTTACTGCCTGTTTCTGAACTGAAATCATTTTTCGATGATATAAAATTAAATGAGCATGATTTCGGGATTTCCAAACGAATTCTGACTGAAATAACCAGCAGGCTGAATTTCCTGTGCGATGTCGGATTGGGATATCTTACGCTGAACCGGTTGTCGTCAACTCTTTCAGGCGGCGAGTCGCAGCGGATAAATCTTGCCACATCGCTTGGCAGCAGTCTTGTAGGTTCGCTGTATATTCTTGATGAACCTAGCATCGGTTTGCATTCACGCGATTCGGAACGGTTAATCAAAGTGTTGCGCCAACTTCAAAAAATCGGGAATACCGTTCTGGTGGTTGAACATGATGAAGAAATAATAAGGGCTGCTGATCAAATTATTGATATCGGTCCCTTTGCAGGTGTACACGGCGGGGAAGTTGTTTTCCAGGGAAATCATACCGAGCTTGAAAAAAAACCGGAAAGTCTGACAACAAAATATCTGACAGGCGAAGAAAAAATTGAAGTGCCCCGGTTCCGACGGAAGTGGACTAATTTTATTGAAATACTTGGCGCACGTGAAAATAACCTGAAAAACCTGAAAATCAAATTTCCGCTGAATGTTATCACAGTAGTTACCGGTGTGAGTGGTTCGGGCAAGTCATCGCTGGTTACAAAAATACTGGCTCCGGCACTGACAAAAATATTAGGCGGATACGGTGAGAAAACCGGTCATCACGATGCAATTCTGGGAGATTACAATTTGTTAACCGCCATGGAATATATCGATCAGAATCCGATCGGCAAATCGTCCCGTTCCAATCCGGTTACTTATTTAAAAGCTTATGATGAGATCAGGAAATTATTTTCAGAACAGCAATCAGCAAAAATACAGGGACTGAAACCTTCGCATTTTTCGTTCAACGTCGATGGTGGCCGTTGCGAAGAATGCCAGGGGGAAGGAACCATTAAAGTTGAAATGCAGTTCCTTGCCGATGTTTACCTTGTTTGTGAAAGTTGTAACGGAAAACGCTTCAAGGAAGATATTCTGGATGTTCAGTACAAGGGAAAGAATATTGACGACGTCCTGAATCTGACTGTGAACCAGGCCATTGAGCTTTTCTCGCAAGGAAAAAGTTCGACAGAGAAAAAAATTACAAAACGACTTCAGCCTTTGCAGGATGTGGGTCTTGGATACATCAAACTCGGACAATCATCAAGCACACTTTCCGGTGGAGAAAGCCAGCGTGTAAAACTTGCTTCGTTTCTGGCCCTTGAAAAAGATTCCCCTACCCTTTTCATTTTTGATGAACCCACAACCGGGCTTCATTTTCACGACATCAGGAAACTGCTCGATTCTTTTAATGCGCTTATTTCGCGAGGGCATTCAATAATTATTATTGAACACAACCTCGAAATCATTAAATCAGCCGACTGGGTGATCGATTTGGGCCCGGAAGGTGGCGACCGGGGCGGAGAGCTTATTTTTGAAGGAGTTCCCGAAGATCTTGTTAAAAATGAAAAATCATTTACAGGGAAGGCATTAAAAGGAAAATTGTAAAAATCCGGAATTACATTTAATCATCATCAGAATTATTAAAAAAGTTTATTATGAAATTCAATCACATTATCGTTTATATCTTTCTTATCGCATTAATTATCAATACATTTTCAACATCGGCATGTACAAATTTCCTTGTAAGCAAAGGAGCAACGGTTGATGGATCGACAATGATTTCGTATGCAGCCGATTCGCACATCCGTTACGGAGAGTTGTATTTCAGCCCGGCAAAACACTGGCCTGTAGGAAGTATGGTTACTATTTACGACAGAAGCACAGCGAAACCGCTCGGACTGATTCCACAAGCGGAATATACTTACCAAACCATTGGTTTTATGAACGAACACCAGGTTGCCATTGGCGAATCGACTTTTGGCGGAAGAAGCGAACTGGTTGATTCAACCGGGTTGATGGATTATGGCGCTTTAATGTTTCTCGCAATACAACGTTCAAAAAATGTACGCGAAGCAATTAAATTGATAGCCGATCTGGTTGAAAAATATGGTTATGCAAGTTCTGGCGAATCGTTTTCGATTGGCGACCCAAACGAGGTGTGGATAATGGAATTGATTGGAAAAGGCAATAACAGGCTGTTCGATTCAAAAACCAAAACCTATTTCAATAGTCAGAAAGGCGCGGTTTGGGTAGCTGTCCGGATTCCCGACGGAGCTGTTTCGGCGCTTGCAAACCAAGCCCGGATAACCAGATTTCCGATGGAAGATGGAGTGAAAAGCATCAGCAGCAAAAATCTGGATAAAATATTCATGCCGACAGTTGAAGTTGTTTATGCAAGCGATGTTATTTCCTTTGCCCGCGAAAAGGGATATTTTAAAGGAAACGATTCTGAATTCAGTTTCAGCGATGTTTACGCACCGTTAACATTCGATGCTGCAAGGTTTTGCGAATTGCGTGTATGGAGCATGTTTAACCAGGTTTCTGATGAAATGAACAAATACTGGGATTATGCAACAGGAGATATTTCGAAGGAACGGATGCCCCTGTTTATCTGGCCAAACCGAAAGTTAACGCCACAGGATCTGATGAATTTCAAACGAAACCATTTGCAGGGAACCGAACTCGATTTGTCGAAAGATGCCGGTGCCGGACCTTTTGGATTACCTTACCGCTGGCGGGGACTTACGTGGGAATACGATGGTAAAGAGTATTTTAATGAACGCACAATAGAAACACAGCAAACCGGATTTTCATTTATTGCACAAATGCGAAACTGGTTACCCGATCCGATCGGTGGAATTAACTGGTTTGGAGTCGATGATGTGGGTTCAACTGTTTACGTCCCGTTTTATTGCGGAATTAAAAACGTTCCCGAATCCTGGAGCGAAGGATTTGGCGATATTCTGACCTACAACGATGACGCTGCTTTTTGGGTTTTTAACCGGGTGGCACATTTTGCTTACCTCTTTTACAACAGGGTGATGCCCGATATACAGAAATCACAAAGCGAACTTGAAAATAAATTTGCGCAATTCACTCCTGCCATCGACGTGGCAGCAAATTCGGTCTGGAAAGATAATCCGGAACTGGCGCTGGATTTTATTACCGATTTTTCGTGTAATATGGCAAATTCCACTGTCAGGCAGTGGAAAGAACTGGGGGAGTTTCTGCTGGTTAAATACCTCGATGGAAATGTGAAACAGGAAAAAGACGGCGAATTTCTGAAAAATCAATGGGGATATCCGCAACCACCATCTTTCCCCGGTTATCCGGAAAATTGGAAAGAAAGCGTGGTAAAAGATACAGGAAACCGGTTTTTATATCCGAAATCTGAAACTCATTAATTGTAAATAGTTTAAATCCCTTCAGCCAGAAATTAATTGTAATTTTGTGGCATCAAAAACAGATGAAATGAAACAGGAAAAAATAGATGAGCAGATTAAAAAGAATCTTTTTTCTGCAAAAACAAGTGTGGTAATTTCTGCAATCGAGGCGATTAAAATTAAAGGGAACAGTCTTTACATCCCGGTTCTTTTTGATATGCTGAACTCATCTCCCGAACCCGAAATTGAAAAAGAGATAACAAATCTTTTAGGAACTGTAAAGGATAAAAACTGTGTCAACAGTTTCGTGCGGGCAATTGAAGAAAACAAATACAAATCAATCAGAAAAAAAATATTGACCGCCTGCTGGCAAAACGGCCTGGATTACAGCACCTTTCTTCCGGTATTTATCGATGTTATCATTCACGATGACTGGGAAACTGCTTTCGAAGCCTTTACAGTGATTGATAATCTGGAGTTTCTTCCACGCACTGAAATAATTAATCTTTCAACTGCTAAAATTCTCGATGCCCTGCCTTTGGCGTCGGATCAGATTAAATATTTCCTGAATGAAGTACTTGTAAAACTTGAAAAGTAAGCTGGCTTTAAAATCAGAGGAATTTTTCAATTAAAAAATTACAAATCGGATCAGGTATTTTTCAGGATTATATGCGTAAAATATCAAAAAAAAAAGTTCAATCCCTTTGCTGACTGAACTTATTCTGAAATTCTTTCCGATGGCTTAATCATACCTCATACTTTCCATTTTCACTTCTTTACTTTCTTTTTTGTACAATTGCCATGGCACGATAAAACCCTGATCCTGAACATGTATTACCTTGGAATCTTTTTTCAAATAAGAAGACTTATTTCGAAAATACATCTCACTGTTAAACTTATAATCAATTCCTTCCGTCGTTTTCATAATACCAATTTCAATAATTGTCATCCGTTTTTTACTACGTCAGTTTTGTCTTTTTTGTTATATCAGCAAGGTTGTTTTATAACAATTATTACTGTTTTTTAACAAACACATTCCGAATCAGTTCATCTTATTTTTTAAAAAGAATGGAAAACCAGACAGAGCAATGAAAGAAAGAAACTCCCTATCATTATTTCAGCGCTGAAAAATGAATATTTCCCGGGGTTAAAAAAAATAAAAATATGAACCGGAATAATTCCGGAGACAAACGAAAAAACCGTTGAATTTATCGGATTGAGAAATATCTCATAAACTGAGAACGTTCATACAGCATCGGATCCGGTATATTTTTATATGACAGACGTCCTCTGAAATCTTCAATTTTTTTGAAATTCCATTTTTTCATGAATTCAGAAACGCCGTTCAATATTTCGGGAACAACTTTGATTCCGTTCAGGTAAAGCGTTGAACAAAGCTGGGTAACCTTTGCACCGGCGAGTAACTGTTTAATCACAGCGTTAGCATCATGAATTCCGGTGGAAGCTGCAATATCGAGGTTTGTGACATTGGAAGAAACCATTCCGACCCATCTCAGCGAACGCCTGATGTCTGCAGGAGAACTGAAAACTTCGGATGAAGTCATTTCAAGTGTTTCAACATTGATATCGGGTTCGTAGAATCTGTTGAACATCACCACGCCTGAGGCACCGTTTGCTTTCAGCTTTTCAGCCATTCCGAGGATGTTACTGTGATAAAGTCCGAATTTTACAGAAACCGGAATGGTAACCTCATTTTTTACTTTTTTCAGTACATCGATGTACAGTTGCTCCACGACACCGGGTTTTTCGTGCCGGTCGGTAGGAACGTAAAAAATATTAAGCTCAATTGCGTCAGCTCCTGCATTTTGAAATTCTTTTGAAAAAGTGGTCCATTCCTCTCCAGAAATACAGTTAACACTGGCGATAACCGGAATATTAACAGAGTTTTTAGCATTGCTAATTAATTCGATATGCATTTTTATCGTATTATCGCGAAGATAACCTTTTATATAATCTTCTGCCTCCGGATACTCCTGATTATGAGCGTCTTTGTTCAAAATACTGGTAACTTCACCATTGATTTGTTCTTCAAATATCGATTTCAAAACAACTGCCCCGATCCCGGCTTTCTCAAGTTCAATTATCTTATCAACTGAACTTGTAATTCCCGAACTTGCAGCCACAAGTGGATTTCTCAGCTGTAAACCTAAATATGTTGTTTCCAGATTACTCATATTTTTAATTATAAATTAAGTTATTTAGTTGATATTCAATAAATTCTTTCTCCAAATATTTTACTTCCGATACGGATCAGGGTGCTCCCTTCCTGAATTGCAATATGAAAATCATCCGACATGCCCATCGAAATTTCGCAAAAACTGTTGACCTCTGAAAAATATTCAATTTTCAGCGTATTAAAAATGGTTTTCAACATCTTAAATTCATTTCTTACTCGCTCCATGTCTTCAGTAAATGTAGCCATACCCATAACACCCTTTAAAACAATGTTTTTGCATTTTTTAAAATCGTTGCTTTCGAGTATTTTCCTGGCCTCTCCGGGAGTTAATCCGAATTTGGTTTCTTCACTGGCAATATGAAATTGAAGCAGGCATTCAATTTCGCGATTATTTTTCAATGCCTCGTTATTGATGACCTGAAACAGCTTCAGCGAATCAACTCCATGTATCAACCTGACAAAAGGGGCAATATATTTCACTTTATTCGTTTGCAGGTGACCAATAAAATGCCATTCAATATCTTTCGGCAATTGCTCATATTTCTGAACCAGTTCCTGTACCTTATTCTCACCAAATATTTTATGACCTGCACGATAAGCGTCAAGGATCAATTCAACCGGTTTGGTTTTCGAAACTGCAACTAACCGGACTCCATCCGGCAATTTCTTTTTGATAAAGCTGATATTTTCTGCAATATCCATCAGTGCGTAATTTCATTCAAAATTAAAAATATTGAACATATTTATTGCCCGATCAGTTAATCAGTGCAAACTATTTATTTTTTATCAGTTACGAAGAATTCATTCTTCAGGTTAATCTGAAGAAGTATGATTATCGTTTCAGGTTAAAACTTTGTTTGTCCGGACAGCAATAAAAATTAATACTTTTGTCCACAACATGTCGGAATCTGATAACATACGAAAACAAATGAACAGCCTCGGCTTTGCAGGCACTCCTTTTGTTTTTCTGATCGATTTTTTGATGCGCGAACCTTTGATTTTCAGCATCAGCGGAAAGGAAGAAACGATAAAATGGCAAACACCTCAGGCAAAAAATTTCATCGGACCGGTTAAAAAAATCCTTCTCACAAAATGGGAAACCACCCCGGTTTCATTTGAAAAATACAAAACAGGTTTCGACCGGATTATGCGGCACATTCACAATGGCGACACCTATCTTTTAAATTTCACCCAACCCACGCGAATTGATACAAATCTCACGCTTGAAGAAATTTTTCATATCAGCCAGGCACCTTATAAAATTTACCTTAAAAATAAATTCGTGTGTTTTTCGCCTGAAACCTTTGTAAAAACTGAAAACGGAAAAATTTATTCATTCCCGATGAAAGGAACGATTGATGCTGGCCTTGAAAATGCAGACCAGATTATTTTAACCGATCTGAAAGAAATTGCTGAACACAATACGATTGTTGATTTAATAAGAAATGATTTGAGCTTAGTTGCTGAAAATGTGACAGTTGAAAAATTCAGGTATCTGAGTCATATTAAAACCAGCAATAAAAATCTCTGGCAGGTGAGTTCGCAGATTTCGGGCGATCTTCCTGAGAACTACACCGGAATGATCGGAGATATTATTTTCAAAATGCTTCCGGCAGGTTCGGTTTCGGGCGCTCCAAAACAAAAAACACTCGGGATTATCTCAAAAACTGAAAATTATAAACGAGGATATTACACCGGGATTTTCGGATATTTCGATGGAAAAAACATCGACAGTTGCGTGATTATCAGGTATATTGAAAACGAAAATGGTCAGATGGTTTATAAAAGTGGCGGAGGAATCACTTTTATGAGCAATGCTGATCAGGAATACGATGAAATGCTGAAGAAAGTGTATGTACCAATTGCTTGAAACCATAAAATGCCTTGATGGAAAGCTTTTTAACATGGATTTTCATCAGGTCCGTTTCGAAAGATCACGGAAAGAATGTTTCCGGACTTCGACAAAACTTAAACTCTCAGAAAATATTGAAATCCCGGAATTTGCCAGTAAAGGGCTTTTCCGTTGCCGGGTAACTTATTCTGAAAAGATAGAAAATGTTGAATTTATTCCATATCAATTCCGCAAAGTTTCAGGTTTAAAAGTGGTGGAAGACAACGAAATAGATTACCGTTTTAAGTATGCCGACAGAAGCAGGTTAAATTTCTTGTTTGGACAGCGTGGTGATTGCGATGATATTATTATCGTTAAAAACGGATTTATTACCGACAGTACATTTGCCAACCTCGTTCTTTTTGACGGAGAAAGGTGGGTGACACCTGATACTCCGCTTTTGCCAGGAACACAGCGTGCAAAACTCCTGAAAGAAAACAGAATTACAGAAAGCCGGATCGAAGCTGATGATTTAATAAAATTTGAAAAAATCGGATTGATCAATGCGTTAAACGATCTGGAGGAAATGCCCGTTGTGGAAATCAGGTATATTATCTTTTGAATTATTTCAAAAAAAAGTGGCTATTCAAATCAACTTCGAATAACCACCTTTTATATCTGTAAGATAAAGTTTAAACTTTCACAATCTTCGGGCAATCAGGATTTTTCTTAAAATCATTGCCTGTCACTTCCCAGGTATTTCCTGAATTGAGAAGTTCGTCAACACAGGTTATTCTCCTTGTTTTCTGTACCTGTTTAATTTGTTCCGCCATTTCCTGATCGTAAACCGGAGCTGAAACATTTCTGATAACTCCAAAAGCCACAGGCATTTCAGGTAATTGCATATTTATAAGCGCCATGTGCAATGTAGGATCAACCTCGGTTACATCATGAACAAGAATATCGTCGATGGTAACACCGTTTTCACCAATCACGCCCACCTTCAGTTTACCCTTGTCAAAAATAATCCCCTTTTCATTATTTTCACCGAAAAGCATTGGTTTGCCATGTTCAAGAATTAACTGACGATCGGCTCGATGCTCGGGATTTGTAATTATATCATGAACACCATCGTTGTAAATCACGCAGTTTTGCAATACTTCCACCGCCGAAGTTCCTTTATGATTTGCAGCCGCCTCGAACACAGACTGGCTCAGTTTCAGGTTACTGTCAATCGAACGGGCAAAAAAGGTTCCGCGGGCGCCGATTACAAGCCGGCCGGGAATAAACGGATCTTCAATGGTTCCGAAAGGTGAGGTTTTTGTTTTAAAACCACGATCGGAAGTTGGTGAATATTGCCCTTTTGTCAATCCGTAAATACGGTTGTTAAACAAAATAAGGTTGATGTCAATGTTCCTGCGAATCAAATGAATAAAATGATTTCCGCCAATTGCCATTGCATCGCCGTCGCCGGTGATTACCCACACGCTGAGTTCAGGATTGGCCAGCTTTACGCCCGAAGCCACTGCAGTTGCCCTTCCGTGAATGGTATGAAAACCAAAGGTGCTCATATAATACGGGAACCGCGAGGAACATCCGATACCAGAAATTACAGCATACTTTTCGCGTTCAATACCCATGTCGGCCATCGTTCTCTGAACGGCATTCATTATTGCATAATCGCCGCAACCCGGACACCATCTGACTTCATTTTCGCTTTTAAAGTCTTTAACTGTATATTTTAATTCAGCCATTTTCTATTCCTCCAATAATTTATTAACACCTTCTTTAATCTCGTTCACATTAAATGGTAATCCTTTCAGTTTGTTTAACTGATGATATTTAAACTGGGGCATTTGATCTCTTAAATAACTTGCAAACTGTCCGTGATTAAGTTCGCACACGATTATTTTTTTGAAATTGCCAAAAACCTGAGCCGTATTTTGAGGCAGAGGTTTGATATAATTAAAGTGAGCAAGACTTACATTTTTACCTTCATTTCTAAGTTCGCGAACTGCACTGATCAGATGACCGTAAGTACCACCCCAGCCAACAATCAGAACATCTCCGCCATCATCATCTCCGCAAACCTCAAGTTCGGGAACCAGATCGACCACCCTCTGAACCTTTTCTTCGCGTAAATCGCAATTTAACTGGTGAGTATCCGGATCGTGACTTACCGAACCCATCTTATTTTTCTCCAGTCCACCGATAAGATGTTCAAAACCGGCAGTTCCGGGAATTGCCCAATCTCTCGAAAGGGTTTTTGCATCTCTTTCGTAAGATTTATAAGTTGCTGCATTTTTTGCCAGACGTGGCTTAATTTCAGGTAATTCGGCCATTTTCGGGATCCGCCAAGGCTCGCTGCCATTGCCTAAAAATCCGTCGGTAAGCAAAATAACCGGAACCATTCTTTCCAGGGCAATTTTCGATGTCATGTAAGCATACCAGAAACAATCGGAAGGAGTGCTTGCAGCTACTACAACCACCGGACTTTCACCATTCCTTCCGTACAATGCCTGAAGTAAATCGGCCTGTTCAGTTTTGGTCGGCAATCCGGTTGAAGGTCCTCCTCTTTGAACATTTACCACAACAAGGGGAAGTTCTGCCATCACAGCAAGACCAATTGCTTCTGACTTCAGTGCCAATCCAGGCCCGGAAGTGCTAGTAACTGCGAGGTCGCCAGCAAAGGCTGCTCCGATTGCCGAAGTTATTCCGGCGATTTCATCTTCAGCCTGAAATGTTTTTACACCTAAATCTTTACGTTCTGAAAGGGCCTGCAATATTTCTGTTGCAGGTGTGATCGGATAAGAACCAAGGAACAATTCAAGTCCTGCTTTTTCAGCAGCGGCAATGAATCCCCATGCTGTTGCATGGTTTCCGTTAATATTGCGGTACGTTCCATTTTCGATATTTGCCGGATGCACAATATAAGTAGGAGTCATTTGCTGCAAATTCATTCCGTAGTTATACCCATCGTGCAGCACTTTGATGTTTACCTCCGCAACACCGGCTTTTTTACCGAATTTTGATTTGATGTAATCTTCGATATATTTCATCGGACGGTTAAACATCCAGCAGATTAACCCAAGCGCAAACATATTTTTACTTCTGAGCACGCTTTTATTGTCGAGTCCGAAATCTTTTAAACTTTCCTTTGTCAGACTGGTAATCGGCACCGGAATCTTAAAATAGTCGTTAAGATTCAATTCTGTAAAAGGATCGTCAGTGACAAAATTTGCTTTTGCAAGGTTTTTTTCGTTAAACGAATCCGCATCATAAATAATTGTACCACCGGGTTTCATGAATTTTGCATTTGCCTTTACTGCTGCCGGATTCATGGCGATCAGAACATGGGCGAAATCACCAGGTGTGTTTATCTGTTTTTTACCAAACTGTACCTGAAATCCCGAAACACCGTTAACAGTGCCTTGTGGTGCCCTGATTTCGGATGGATAATCGGGGAATGTTGAAATATCGTTTCCAAACAATGCGCTTGCATCCGAAAATAACGTGCCTGTAAGCTGCATTCCGTCTCCCGAATCACCGGAAAACCGGATTGCCACCTCTTCCAGTTCAATTACTCTTGTATCCTTCATTTATTAATTTTTTTGTTTAAAATAATTATTTCATTAAAATCAAAACCACTTCTAAATCAGCAACTTACAATTTCAAAATCGGTTGAATCAGGTCAAAAAAATAAACTTCCAAAAATAACCATTATTTAACACGATAGTATTCTAAATATCCAAATATTTACAGGTTTTGATATCTTTGGAGCAATTTAAAATTAATTTACATAGTGGCATTAATCAAATCATTAAATGGGAAAACCCCGAAGACCGGAGAAAACTGTTTTCTGGCTGAAACGGCAACAATTATCGGTGATGTGGAAATTGGCGACAATTGCAGCATCTGGTATAATACGGTATTAAGAGGCGATGTGCATTATATAAAAATTGGCAATAATACTAATATTCAGGACAATGCCGTGGTTCACGCCACTTACAAAAAATCGCCCACCAATATCGGCAACAATGTAACCATTGCGCACGGTGCAATTGTGCATGGTTGTACAATTGATGACAATGTGATGGTTGGGATGAACGCGGTTGTGCTGGATGATGCAATTATTCAAAGCAATACAATTATTGCTGCCGGGTCGGTGGTAACCAAAGGAACCCTGGTTGAATCGGGCAGTGTCTATGCAGGTGTCCCTGCAAAAAAGGTAAAAGAAATAAGCAGGGAACTGCTGGAAGGAGAAATTATAAGAATTGCACATGCCTACGAAATGTATGCCGGGTGGTATAAAGAATAAGGCCGGTAAGTTTTACCAGCCTCATTCATTTATCTGATTGGCAACTGCCGTTTAAAATCCATTTCGAGTGAAATAAAAGTTTCTGTCCGGGCGATACCTTCAATTTCCTGCAGTTCATTGTCGATGATCTGTTTTAAATGAACATTGTTCTTGGTCTGGATTTTAATAAAAATGGCGTACTGCCCCGTAGTATAATGACATTCAACCACTTCAGGTATATTTCGCAATGCTTCCACCACTTTTCTGTGATATTTTGCCTTATCGAGATAAATCCCCATGTAGGCACAGGTGTTATAACCAAGTTTTGGCGGACTTACAATAAACTCACTTCCCTGTACAACGCCAATATTAAAAAGCCGTTGCACCCTTTGATGGATCGCTGCCCCTGAAACCCCGCACTCACGGGCAACTTCAAGAAAGGGGATCCGTGCGTTCTGAGTGATCAGTTTCAGAATTTTTTCATCCAGCTCATCAATATCGGCAGGTTGTTCCATGTAATCGTTTGTATTCATCAGATTTCTTCTGTTAAGTTTCAAATTATAAAACAAATGTATGAATTTTCCATAACGCTGAAAATCGGCGTAAGATAAATAAGTTTTTGAAACGGTTTGTAAATTCAGGTTCGAATACAATTTATTCATTTCCGAAAAATCGGGCAAATCAGTAATTGAAACTCCTGAAGGAAGTTTTTCTTCAACAAAATATCTCAAAGTATGAATAAAAACCTCCATTCTGCCAAATCTTTTTTTGATTGGTTTTTCCTTTTTTGCAATCCTTTAATTGCTATTTTCACAAAAATTTATTCGTTATTAAACTACCAGGTTTTTAAGATAAAACAAGTATATTTTAAAAAGGTAGTTTTAGTTAATGCATTTAAAATGAACACTTTTAATAAAATGAAACTTAAAATTCTGCTTTTATTTCTGTTAGTTCCTGCAATTGGAAAATCGCAGCCTGAGTTCAGCCGTTATTTTAAAGACTATTCAATGCGCTTCGACTTTTTGATCGGAGGAAACAATTCGGAAGAAAAAATTTATCCTGAACAGATAAAAAAAGAACCCTACTGGGCTGGAACAAAAAAAAATCTGATCGATCCGTTTAATTATGGGAATTACAGGTTCAGGATTTTTGATGAAGATTCTGACAGTTTGCTGTTTTCAAAGGGTTTCAGTACTTTGTTTAATGAATGGCAGACCACAGCAGAAGCAAAAATTAAAGACAAAACATTTTACCAGACCGCTGTTTTCCCCTTTCCAAAGAAAAAAATCAGGTTTGAAATCGACTCGCGGCAACGTGACGGCAATTTTAAAAATATTTATAAAACAACTGTTGATCCTGATAATTATTTTATTCTGAACGAAACTCCCAACCATTTTGAAACATTTAAAATCCTGAACAACGGTAAACCTGAAGAGAAAGTCGATATTGTGATCCTTGCCGAAGGATACACTGCCGGTGAAATGAATAAATTCAGGGAAGACGCGAACCGGGTGACACAATATCTTTTCGAAGAAGAACCGTTCAAATCGGAAAAGGGAAAGTTCAATGTCACGGCAGTTTTAACTCCTTCTCTTGAATCGGGAACAGATGTACCCGGTGAGCATATTTACAAAAACACCTGTTTCAATTCGTCGTTTTATACATTTGATTTGGCTCGCTACCTGACTGTCAGCGACATGAAACCGGTATTAGATGCCGCTGCAACCGTTCCTTACGACCAGATTTATATTTTGGTAAACACAACCCGATACGGCGGAGGCGGATTTTACAACTTTGTAACTGTTTGCACTGCCGGCAACGATCTCACAAAAGAGGTTTTTGTACATGAATTCGGTCATGGGTTTGCCGGTCTTGGCGACGAATACTACAATTCGAAAGTAGCATACGAAGATTTTTATAATCTGAAGATTGAACCCTGGGAGCCCAATCTGACAACACTGGTCGATTTTAAATCGAAATGGGAAAAAATGGTTCCACCCGGTGTTGAAATACCAACACCAAGAAGCCCGGAAAACTCAAAAACTGTAGGAGTTTACGAAGGGGGCGGTTACATGACTAAAGGTGTTTACAGCCCGTACATCGATTGCCGGATGAAAAGCAATGATGCCAAAACTTTCTGTCCGGTTTGCATTGAAGCAATAAAAAAAGTAATCAGGTATTACACAGAATAAGTCAAAAAAAAACGGGCGGAAAAATCGCCCGTTTTTTTTGCTTAAAAAATTTCATTCTTTCTTCATCAATGCACTGGTAACCATGTAAGCTACAATTAATCCAACTCCACCTGCAAGCAAAATCATTGTAAAGAAAGCCACCACTTCATTAATCACCTGCGCAAGAGCAAAACCGGTTACAACACCGACTGCGAGTGCGATCATAAATATACCCCATTTTAAAAGAGCATATTTCGAACATTCACCTTTAAAAATTCCTGCATCGAGTCCTTTTTCAACCAGTGCCAGCCTTTCTTTGGTACGGGTGGTCCAGTAAACGTAAAGAATTGCAAAAGTTGCAAGAAAAAATCCGATTGGTACAAATAATCCTTCCATGATATTCAATTTTAAATTGTTAGTATTTCAAATTTCTGCCCTTTGGACGCAAACATTTTTTGCCGGTTACACATTTTCAAAAGAAAAATTCTTGTAATTTAGTTGTAACCCGAAAAGTATTTTTACGTCAAAGCAGCAGATGGAAAAAAAAGACGATATCTGGTATATAGAAAAGGTATTAGCCGGGCAGACCGGTCACTTTTCCTACATTGTGGAAAAATATAAAGATATCGTGTTTTCAATATCACTGAAAGTTCTCAGAAATCGTGAAGAAGCCGAAGAAATGGCGCAGGAGAGTTTTATTAAAGCATACAAATCTCTTCACACATTTAAAGGTAACGCCAAATTTTCAACCTGGCTTTACAGGATAACATACAATACATGTATTTCTGAAGTCAGAAAAAAGAAAATGAAATTTGTTTCCACCGATGATGTGCAGGTATCAGAAGAAATCGAGGAAATGAATTTCGACGGAATACCCGAAGAGAACAGGGCAAAATACGTAAAAGCTGCCCTGGAAAAGTTGCCTGAAGATGAGTACAATATGATTTTGTTCTTTTACTTTGAAGATAAATCGGTGGAAGATATTTGTGAGATCATGAGAATGACGGAAAGCAATGTTAAAGTAAAACTGTTCAGGGCCAGAAAGAAGCTTTATTCGATTTTGAATGATATGTTAAAGGGAGAATTACATACAATATTATAATAATAAGGAAAATGAAAACACTGGATAAAGACAACGAATTACGAAACCTGATCAAGGGAATAAAACTCGATTCCCCGAGGGCCGACTTTACTTCGAAGGTAATGAATCGTGTTTTTGAAAAAAAACCAGCTGTTGAAATTGTGAAGAAAGAAAAACTGCTTGGCAGGGGTTTTTGGGTCATAATTTCGCTTTTTGCCATGCTTTTTATTGCCATGTTTGTATTTTCATCATCGGGCGGCGGGGAACAAGGTCAGCTTACTAAAATACTGAGCAGTGCAAATGATACGGCTTTATCCAAAGGCTTTCAGTCATTTTTCAGTAATCTTGGATCTTTGCCTTTGAGTATCGGAGGAATACTGTTTGCATCATCAATCCTGGTTTTCATCGACAGATTTTTACCGCAGATCATGCCACATCACAATTTGCAGAGAAATGCGTGAGAATTAATGAATAAGAACTTCAAAATGTTAAAAGAATTAATTCTGATCAAGAATGGCTGAACTGTTTCAGCACTCCTCTCATTATCAGGTACTGAGCGGGCATGTAGGTTGCCATTACCAGAAACCTGTCATTTGGTAATAAAACAAGAAATTTATCGACTGCAATTAACGAATCGGAAATAACAAACAGGATTGAACCGGCAAAAACTAAAATGAAACTTGCAGGTCCGACTGTTTTAAACCGGTTCAAAGCGGTTGCCGACATTCCCAGCAACGCAATCATGTAAATAAAAACGGCTATTTTCAGAACAAAGTCAAGCCTGTTAAAAAGTAACAAATAAATTGTTCCGCCATAAATAATATACACTGTTAACCAGAACAGGCCTTTTTTCAGAAAAGGTTGATTGCCTGATATTTTTACAGTTCTCAGGAATAAAAGGATGTAACCAATCTGGGCCACAAGAAACGAGGCCAGTCCGGAAATGAAATAATTCATCCCACGGTTCACAAACATCAGGAATGAATCGCCGGCCAAAGAAAATACAAATGCAATTAATGCGTACGTTACTATTTTCTGATCAAAATGTTTTGAATTTGAAAGGAAATAACCACCAACAGAAATCATAATCAGTGGTTTGAAAATGTAATCAAACCATTTGATTTGGAGCAGGATTCCTGAAATTACCCCAACCACGCTTACAATAAAAAGTAAATTGAAGATGGTCTTCTTCATACACAAAAAGTTATGGGATAAATTAAGCCGCTTAATAACAGGCATCAGCCATCAGAAACTCACTCACATACTGGTCAACTCCTTCTTCAAGTTCTGTAAATGATTTTGTATATCCGGTATTTCTGAGTTTTTCAATTTCGGCTTCTGTAAAATACTGGTATCTTCCACGCAGATCAACCGGTGTATCGATAAAAGAAATATCAGGTCTAATGTTCATACTCTTAAAAACCGATGTAGTCAAATCTTTAAAAGACCTGGCTTTCCCGGTTCCGACATTATAAATTCCTTTTGCTTTTTGAGTTTCCATAAAAAACATCATCACATCGGCAATATCTTCAACATAAATAAAATCGCGGCTTTGCTCGCCGTCTTTGTAATCGTTGTGATGCGAACGGAACAATTTCATTCTACCGGTTTCCCTGATAGTATTGAAAGCATGTAAAACCACCGATGCCATCCTGCCCTTGTGATATTCGTTCGGACCATAAACATTGAAAAATTTCAGTCCGGCCCAGAATGGCGGAGTACGGAATTGTTTCAAAGCCCACACATCAAAATCGTGTTTCGACCAGCCATATAAATTCAACGGACGCAGATTGGCTATGTTTTGATGAGAATCTGAAAATCCCTCTTCGCCATTTCCATAAGTTGCAGCCGAAGATGCATACAACAGCGGCACTTGTATTTCGGAACAGATATTCCACAAACGCTGCGAATAAATAAGATTAAGCTGCTGATACAGATCAGGTTCCTGCCCTACTGTATCGGTTCGGGCGCCGAGATGAAAAATAAATTCAACATCGCGCGAATGTTTAATCAGCCATTGAAAGAAATAGTCGCGGTCAATGAATTTTCTGAATTTTTTATGAGCAAGATTCAGTTCTTTAAGCGGATCATCAATTTTGTCCACCAGAATTAAATCATTATAACCTGCTTTGTTGAGTTTTCCTGTTAAATAACTGCCGATGAATCCGGCTGCACCTGTTACAACAATCATTTTAGTAAGTAGTTAGTTCGATTGAGAATAAAATCTCTGAAAATTACAGTTTCTATTTGTACTAACTCCGCATCAGCTTCTTTATTGCTCAAAATTCTAATAATTACAATGTTTTTTATTCAACAAAAATATCGTTTCCAGTCGCCTCAATAATACCCTCTTTTACCGCCCTGTCGTACAATGTTTTTACTGCATTTTTCCCTGTTTTCCCCAATTCAACGGTAAAATTGTTTACATATAAACCGATATGTTTCCTGATTACTTCATCTTCAAGCTCCTGTGCATATTTTTTAATGAATTGATACCCCGATTCCGGATTTTGCAATGCAAATTCAACACTTCTTTTTAAAACGCGGTTTACTTTCCGGTGTATTTCATTATCAAATTTCCGGTGTATTACAATGCCACCCAAAGGAATCGGATTTTTTGTCTTTTCCTCCCAATCTTCGCCAAGATCGACGATTTTTTTCAGCCCTTTTTTTTCGTAAGTGAACCGGTTTTCGTGGATTATCACACCCGCATCGACTTCGCCATCCAGAATTGCATCCTCGATATCCGAAAACAGATATTCCCTTTTTTCTTTAACCTGCGGAAATACAATGCTGAAAAGTAAATTGGCTGTTGTGAATTTTCCGGGAATGGCAACTTTTAAATCCGAAATTTCATCGGGATCGATTTTTCGTTTACTGATTAAAAGCGGCCCGTTTTTGTATCCCAGTGCACTTCCCGAAGTAAGCAATTTATAACTGTTGGCGATGTAAGCAAATGCATGATAACTTAATTTTGTTATATCGATCTTTTCCGCAAAAGCATTTCGGTTAAGTTCTTCAACATCAGCCATTAAAATATCAAATTGCAGACCTTCGGTATCCACTTTCCCGTGGATCATTGCATCGAAAATAAAGGTGTCATTCGGACAGGTTGAAAACCCGAGAGTAAGATCCATATCGCAGAAATTTGGGCAAAAATAATAAAATCAGATTACCGGAACAGCCAGTTTCTTAAAAACTTCCAGAACTGACTCATTTAAACTTTCCAGCGCCAGCGGGATATTCCATTGAGACTGATCGCGCGATTCAACAAAATTTGAAATTGCCCTGATCTGGCAACAATTTATGCCAAACCAGTTACAAACATAAAACACAACCGCACCTTCCATCGATTCAACCTGCGCCGAAAATTTCGATTTTATTTCGGAAATCGATGATTCCCTGCCGTGGCTTTTGTTTGTAGTTATTCCCCTCACCCTTTTTAAACTGAACAAACCATTGCAGTCTGATGCTTTCAAGGTGCCGTGTTCAAACGGGAATTCATTTGCTTCCATGAATCCGCTTTCAAAAAGGGTAAGAAAATCGTTTTCCTTTTCTATTCCCAGATCGGCAAATTCATCAGAAATTACTGCAACAACCTCTCCTATTTTGAGTTCACGGGTCAGACTTCCGGCAATTCCAATATTTATTACAAACTGATAAGTGTTATCTCTTAAAGCATTTGTAAGATGAACCGCGGTAAATGTACTTCCTATTCCGGTGATTAAAATATCGACGTCAATCTCGTTGAACCGGTATTTTCTTAGCAGATGAGTGGATTCTTCAATAAATTCGAGTTCGTCGGCGAGCAATTTTACCTCAAGCCATGTTGCTGAAACAATCAATATCTTCATTTTTCAATTATAATGAATTTCGCTTTTTACAGAAAACCAATTCATACTTTCATACTGATTTTTGTAAAAAAAGTTGATCTTTGTGTCCATTAATTTTCATTTGCCATGTGTTCACAAAAAAATAATTCAGCAAATAATTACGAAAGAATTGAAAATTTCGACAATTACACAACCAGCGAATTGGCCAAAAACTATCAGAACATTTTAAACTTACTTGTCGATGACAGTTTGCGCGAAGGTTTGCAAAGAACACCTGAACGTGTGGCAAAAGCAATGCAGTTTTTATTGCAGGGATACGAAACCGATCCGGTTGAAATCCTGAAATCGGCAATGTTTAAAGAAGATTACAGGCAAATGGTAATCGTTAAAGACATCGAAATTTATTCGATGTGCGAACATCATTTATTGCCGTTTTTCGGGAAAGCACATGTGGCTTACATTCCGAACGGAACAATTACCGGATTGAGCAAAATTGCCCGTGTTGTTGATGTTTTTGCCAGAAGGCTGCAGGTTCAGGAAAGACTGACCCTGCAAATAAAGGAATGCCTCCAGGAAACACTCAAACCTCTCGGTGTTGCAGTGGTGATTGAAGCACAACATCTTTGTATGCAAATGCGCGGCATTCAGAAACAACATTCAATAACTACAACTTCCGATTTTACCGGGGCATTTCAAAAAACCGCCACCCGCGACGAATTTATAAAACTGATCAGTACTAAATTGAGCTGATATTTAATAAAACCCGATACAAACCGGACTTGGCATCTTTATCTGTTTCCCTGTAAATTCAGGCATTCCGGTTACTTGGTTTATTTTGAAAACCGTAATATTCCCGCTTCTCTGGTTTGCCACGAGCATAAAATTACCATCGGGTGAAAAGGCAAAATTTCGTGGCCAGTTTCCTTCAACCGGCACAAATCGGGACGATTTCAATTTTTTTGTTTCACCATTTATTTCGAAAACTGCAATTGAATTGTGTCCGCGGTTCGATCCGTACAAATATTTGCCATCTTTCGAAACATGAATATCAGCGCAATAACTTTCGCCCTTAAAATCAGCAGGTAAGGTTGAAATTACCTGGTATTTTTCCAGGTTCTCTCCCACTTTTTTCAAGGTGGTTATTGTTGAATTTAATTCGCTGATCACAAAAATAAAATTACCATCGGGATAAAAGTCGAAATGTCGCGGACCTGCACCCGGTTCGAGCTTTACAAACTTTTGTCCGTGCTGAACGAGTTTTCCATCGTCGAGATAAAAAATATTGAATTGGTCGGTTCCCAGATCGGCGCTGAAAACATGATTATCAAAAGGCGAGAATTTTATTGAATGTGCATAAGGTTTGGTCTGCCGTGATTTGTCAACGCTGGAACCTTCGTTTACAATTACCGAACTTGCGGGCAACAAACTGCCATTTGCGGCAACCGCATAAAGCGCTGTTGATCCGCCGGCATAATTGGCAACAGCCACAAACTTTCCATCGGGCGAAACATCCACGTGACAGGGATCGCCACCGTGAGACAACTGTTTGTTCAGAAATTTAAGACCTCCGTCTTTACCTATTTCATAAGCATTTACATAACCTCCGGTTGGTTCAATTTCCACAGGAGGACGCGTGACAACGTACAAGTATTTTCTATCGGGCGATATCTTTAAAAAACCAGGATTATCAATTCCTCCAAATACTTCTCTCAATTCAACATCGCCCGTTTCAGGATTAAAATCACAATAATAAATCCCCTTTGCACCTTCAGAAGTAAAAGTGCCAACATAAAAGTGCTGTTTTTCAGGTTTTTCTCCAGACACCCATAACACATTCATTATGAGCAAAAAAAGAAATAAAATCCGTTTCATTTCACATCAATTTTGTTTAAATTTCCAATCTGTTTAATACAAAACATCTTATGATTTGTTAATTAAAAAACTAAAGTAATTCTATTTAAAATTAAAACGTTTATGTTATGAAAACTATTTTTAGTGTACTGATGCTTGCTTTTTTCCTGGGAATAAATTTTTCAAATGCACAAAAACTTGAAAAGGTCTGGCAAACATCCTGCAATCTGAAAACTCCCGAATCGGTATTGTACGATGAAGACAGAGATGTGATTTATGTAGCGAATATCAACGGCGATCCTTCTCAAAAAGATGGAAACGGATTTATTTCGATACTGAATCCTGACGGAAGTGAAAAAAAGCTGGAATGGATTAAAAACCTGAACGCTCCAAAAGGAATGGCCATTTTCAAAGGGAAACTGTATGTTGCAGATATCGATCAGCTGGTTGAAATCGACATCGAAAAAGGTGCAATTACAGCCAGTTACGATGCCCCGGGTGCAGTTTTTCTGAACGATGTGACGGCCGCTTCAGACGGGATGATTTTTGTTTCGGATACAAGGACAAAAAAAATCCATATTTTAAAGGATAAAAAACTTACAGTCTGGTTTGAAGGAGCACCTCTTGAAGCACCAAACGGATTAATGGCCGAAAAAAATAAACTCCTGGTTGGAGATAATAATATTTACGAATTCGACATCAATACAAAAAAATCGAATATACTGGTGAAAGACGCCGGCGGAGTTGACGGACTGGAAAAAAACAGGGAAGGAGATTTTGTATTTTCAAACTGGCCGGGAAAGATATTTATTCAGAAAAACGGAAAAACCATTAAGTTGCTTGACACTACAGAGAAAAATATCAATACCGCTGATATTGATTACGATTTGAAGCATGACCTGGTACTGGTACCAACCTTTTTCGACAATCATATTGTTGCATACAAAATCGTTTTTTAAACCTTGTATTAATTCTTTTGCCTGACTTTACCGAACATTTGTTAATTAATTTATTATGGAAACTCCAAGAATAGCGGCAAAATTTCCGGCAAAATTAAATCTTGATCCTGGAACATATTTCTGATGTGCCTGCGGAAGAAGCGGTAACCAGCCGTTTTGTGATGGCTCGCATAAAGGAACCGGTTTAACTCCCGTTGAATTTAAAATCGATGAAAGCAAAGAGGTTTTTTTGTGCCAGTGCAAGCAAACAAAAAACCGTCCATACTGTGACGGAAGTCACCGGAAATTGTAAGAAGAAAGGGCAAAATTTATGGTTTTGCCCTTTCTGTTTTTTAATTTTTCCTGAAATATTCCTTTCCCGCATTGCAAATCGGGCATTTGTAATCATCGGGCAGATCTTCAAACGGAGTTCCCGGCGGAATTCCAACTGTCGGGTCACCCTCTTCCGGATCGTACTGATATCCACAAATACCGCAGGTGTACGAACTTAATCCTTTATCTGATTTTTCATGCGTTATTTCCTGTTTAATTTCAGGCTTCGAAACCTTTTCCGGAACTATTTCTTTTTCCAGCTTTTCCCTGTTAACATAAGTCGGTGCATTTTTGGGTGCCAGCATCTTGTATTTCTCACGATAATAATCGTAGGTCAGTGGCTCGTCGTCTGAAATTACATCACTTTCCACGACTTCGCCGAGAATCAGAATATGAGTTCCAACATCCATCGATTTAACCACTCTGCAATCAAGCCATGCCACCGATGAATCAAGAATAATGGGAGCTCCGGTAACAGAAGTAATGGTTTTCACTTTCCTGAACTTGTCGAAATCTGCCCCCGACATAAATCCAAATTCGCCGATCAGCGAAGTGTCAACCTCTTTCTTTAACACCGAAACTGTAAACTTTCCGCTTGCCAGAATCTTCGATGTTGTGTAGTTGTTTTTATGGCAGCTGATTACCACCTGGGCAGGCTCGGATGTAACCTGGAATACTGTATTCCCGATATATCCATACTTCTTACCATCGAGTTCTGTGGCGATTATGTACAATCCGTATGATAATTTGTGAAATGCTTTATATTTCATTTGTCCGGTTTTTTTACTTTTATAAAATTAACAATAGATTTCAATCCAAACTATAAATGGTTTATATTTCAACCTGAAAAACTGACAAAATCATGAACAGACTATTTTTATCAATTCTCGCGCTGACTTTAATAACGTTCGTTTCGTTTGCGCAACCTGCAGATGAAATCACCACGCAGATTCAGCAGTTACTAAACAATGATGGCGAGCTGGAACACAGATTGGACATGCTGGCTAAACAGATCGACGATGTGTTGTGGTACAATAAAGTCGGTGATATTGCTGTAATCGACAAACTGTACATTTATGGACCTCCGAAGTGGAAAGAAGCAAATCCCACTGCAAAAGGTGCCGGTAATCCGGTAAAAATCTGGACGTATGCATTTTTCCCGAAAAATACTGATGAAAATAAAAAGTATCCGCTGATAGTTCTGCCACACGGTGGTGTTCATGCCGATTTTACAACTTATTACACTCACATTGTAAGAGAATTGGTCAGCCAGGGGTATGTTGTTGTTGCTCCCGAATACAGGGGAAGTACAGGTTACGGAAAAAGTCAGTACGAAAGTATTGATTATGGCGGCCTTGAAACCGAAGATGTTTATTACAGCCGGAATTATATGCTTGAAAATTACGATTTTATCGACAAAAACCGGGTTGGTATCATTGGCTGGAGCCACGGTGGATTGATAACGCTGATGAATATTTTTGATCATCCCGATGCTTACCAGGTTGCGTTTGCAGGGGTTCCGGTCAGCGATCTGATTGCCCGGATGGGTTACCATAACCAGAGTTACCGCGATTTGTTCGAGGCTGAGTACCACATCGGGAAAAATGCAAACGACGATGTACAGGAATACCGCCGACGTTCGCCGGTTTGGAATACTTCAAAATTTAAAGGCACCCCGCTGCTGATTCACACCAATACCAACGACGAAGATGTGAATGTACTTGAAGTTGAATCACTTATCAAATCGTTAAAGGCTGAAGGAAAGCCGTTTGAATACGAAATATTTGAATCGGTTCCGGGTGGTCATTCTTTCGACAGAATGGATACAAAAACTGCCAAAGAGATCAGACTGAAGATTTATGCCCACCTTGCCAAGTATTTAAAACCTGAAAAATCAATTAAATCACTAAAAGATTTGCAAAAAGCTGCATATATATTTTAACTTCGTAACATTAAAAATTGATTTAATAATGGCCCATTCCAGAATTCATACTCAGTATAAGATTTTTGTTGTTGAAGACAATATACTTTATGCACAAATACTGAAAAAACAGTTAACCGACGATGGTTATCTGGTAAAAGTTTTTCATAACGGACGCGATTTTATTGCCAATCTGGATGAAAAACCGGATGTTGTAACCCTGGATTACACCTTGCCAGATATGACCGGGCACGACGTTTTGAAAAAAATTCAGAAAAGAATGCCTGGCACGCATGTTATCATCATTTCAGCGCAGGAAAACATAAATACAGCAATTGATCTGATGAAAAACGGCGCTTACGATTATATAATGAAAGCGCCTGATACCCGTGAAAAATTAAGTAACGTAATTAAAAACATCAGGGAAACCGACCAGCTTCGCACTGAAAATATCATACTTAAAGATGCTGTCAAGGAAAAATACAATTTCAGGAACCTGATCAAAGGAAACAGCCGTGAAATTGACCATGTTTTTGAGTTGATGGATAAAGCAACCCAAACCCAGATTTCGGTCTCTATTTCCGGAGCAACCGGAACTGGAAA